>CAYMGG010000076.1:1657-19513 GCA_964389915.1 uncultured Planctomycetaceae bacterium | reverse complement strand
GCTCGAACCGGCCGAAGGAGTCGTTGACGCCGGCTTCGATCAGCAGCTCTTCGCGCTCGCCGCCCTTGGCCCGCTCGGTCAGGCGCAGATCCTGGTGATTGCGGTCCAGGGCCTTGACCGGTTCGCCGCCGCGGTAGATCAGGCATTCGCACTGCGAATCCCAAAGGAAAGAGACAGCCTCGCCCTTGAATTCGTTGGGAATCCGCAGGGCGATCTTGAACCAGCCCGTGCCCCAGCGCTCGCCCCAGCGCGTCTCGGGGGCGAATTTTTTATAATTCAGCTTGCGGGCGGCGGCCAGCGACAGATGTTCCATGGTCGGGGCCATCAACGCCTCGAGCGGCCGGCGGTCGGTCCAGACGTAGCCGCCGATCTCGGCGATGCGCTTTTCGATCTTTTTCAGATAAAGGTTTTCGAGTTTGGTCATGCCCTGGATGGCCATTTCGAGCTCCTTGGTTGCCCGGCAGAAAAAAGGCCGCCACTCCGGCGGCAGGCTCTTCCATACCTGAATGCTTATATGGTTTGGGGCTGTAAATGCCAGCAAAAAGGCCCGGGGGCGCGGTTCTCGGGCCCAAAGTGTATCGCTACGGCGAAACGCGCCGCCGCCCCGTCAGCCGCCGACCTTGGCCGGCGGCTGGGTCCATTTGGCCAGGAAATAACCGGCGAAGAAGAGGGCGATCAGCAGCGAGGCCAGCACGATCTGGGTCAGCGGGTCGGGGGGCGTAAAGATCGCGCCGATCACGAACGCCGCCAGCACCACGTGCCGCCAGCGGGCGAGAAGCTGTTCGGGGGTGAGCAGGCCGCAGCGCACCAGCGCCAGGATCACCAGCGGGGTTTCGAAGCAAAGGCCGAAGCCGGTGCAGCAGAGGACCAGGAAGCTCATGTACTCCGGGCCGGTCCAGCGGTTTTCAAAGCCGGGCAGCTCGGCGGTGAAGGTGAGCAGAAAGGCCAGGCCGATCGGCGCGGCCACGCGAAAGGCCACGGCCACGCCGGTGAGGAACAGGCCCGAGCCGGCGCTGAAGATGTAGAGGACCGCGCGTTTTTCGCGGCCCGTCAGCCCGGGGGCCACGAAGGCCCACAAATGATAGATCAGGACCGGCAGGGTCAGGATCAGGGCCAGGAACAGGTCGATGCGCACGATCCAGAGGAAGGCGTCCAGCGGGCCTAGGGCCTGAAATTTGACCAGCGCGTCGGGCGACTGGCCCAGGCCGCGGGCGGCCCAGAGAATCGGCCAACGGGCCAGGTCGTACAGCTGGCGGTAAAAGAAAAGGCCGAAGATGAAGACGCCGCCCACGGTGAGCAGGCAGATGATCAGGCGGGTGCGCAGCTCTTGCAAGTGTTCGCCCAGGCTGAGCCGGGGACTTCCGGTCAGCTCGTCGACGTCGGTTTCGGGCAGGTCGTAGGCGGCGGGCGGATAATCCGCCCGCGCGACCGGTGCGGCCGCCTCCGGCGGGTCTTCGTCGCTGATCGGCACGGGATCGGTTTGAGGCGAGCAGTCAGGCATGGCCCGAGGCCTTTCAGGAGCCTTCCTGCGCGCGGCGGCGGTCTTTTTCGCTCAGCGCGGACTTAAGGCTGCCGGTCTGATATCCGTTCAGGTCGATGGTCACGTAGAGGAAACCGAGTTTTTTCAATTCGGTCACCAGTTCCTGGCGGTATTTGCCCGCCAGGGCCGAAATGGCGTCGGGCGGAACCTCGATCCGGGCCACCGGCCCGTGGTAGCGCACGCGGCAGCTGCGCACGCCCAGGGCCAGGACCACGGCCTCGGCCTGGTCGATGAGGTGCAGCTTCTCGCGGGTGATGGTTTCGCCGTAGGGGATGCGGCTGGCCAGGCAGGCGCCGGAAGGCCGGTCGGCGTTGGGCAGGCCCAGTTCGTGGGCCAGAAGGCGGACCTCGGCCTTGGTCATCTTCGCCTCGCGCAGGGGCGAGAAGAGGCCGAATTCGCGCGCCGCCCGGCGGCCGGGCCGGAAATCGTCGTCATCGTCGGCGGTGCTGCCGTCCATGACCGCCTCGGCGTTGCTGCGCCGGGCCACGCCCCAGAGCAGCTGGATCAGCTTGCCCTTGCATAGATAGCAGCGCTCGGCCGGATTGGCGGTGAACTGCGGATCGTCCAGAATGGGGAAGTGCACCAGTTGATGATTGAGCTTGAGCCGCCGGGCCAGGCGCTCGGCGTCGAGCTTGTCGCGCACCGGCAGCAGGGACGAAACGGCCGTGACCGCCAGGGATTTTTCGCCCAGGTCCTCCTTGGCGACATAGGCCAGGAAGGTGCTGTCCGTGCCGCCGCTGAAGGCGATCAGCACGGATTTGAATGCCCGCAGCCCCTGCCGCAGATGCAGCAGTTTGCGATGGGCCTCTTCCAGGGCGGGATTGGCGGCCGGTTGGTTCACGGTCAATGGTCTCCCAAACGTTGAAGAATGGCGTCGGGCGAGAAGCCCAGTTCCTGACCCAGGGCCAGCAGAATGCCCCGGGTTTCCGGATTGCGAATCGATCCGGCGTCCGGTTGAAGGGCGCGCCAGAAGGCGTCTTCCAGCGCCGGCCGCTCGCGCAGGGGCAGTTCCTGGCGGCCGGCGAAGCGCAGCAGCTCCAAGGCCGGGCGGGCCTGCTCGGGCGAGAGTTCGGACGTAAACGCGCGCAGGCGGGCCAGCAAGGCGGGCCCCAGCCGGTCGGCGGCGGGCTGCCGGTCAAGCCAGACGCGGTGCGCGGCGGCCAGCTCGCGGGCCTGATTGGCGCGCGAATTGGCGAGTTGCCCGACCTCGCCGCTGCGGACGACATCGGCGACGGCGGCGGTGAAACGGCGAGTGAGTTCGCCCCCGGCCAGCTGAACCAGCTCCGGGGGCGGCGGCAGATCCAGGCGGACCGTGGCGGTAAGCAGCTCCAGATGGCGTTCGCAGAGGGCGGCCAGGTCGCGGTTGAGGTTCTCGCCCTGCGGCGCGGTCAGGCGGCCAAAGACGCCGGCGCGGACGTCGCGGGGCAGGTTGGGCAGCGCTGTCTGCTGGGCCGCGGCCTGCCGGGCGAATTCGGCCAGGCCCAGGCGGCGCGCGCGCTTGACGAAATCGGTTTCGGCCGGCGGTGCGAAGAGCGCGCCGGCGGTCTCCAGACTCTCGCCCCGGCAATGGAAGAGCCACTCCTCGGTCGCGGTGGTGCGGGTGTCGGTGATCTTGACCCGGCCCCAGGCGGATTGCCGCGCCCGCTCCTCGGTCAGAAATTCGCACTGATAGGCGTAGGCCGGCTCGGGCAGGTCCAGCAGGCGGCAGAGGGCGATGGCGGCCGCGGCCTGGCGCGGCGAATGCCGGGTGGGCAAGACCTGGCGGCGGAAGATGTCGGCGCCGGTTCCCTCTTCGGGGCGGTTGGAGCGGGCGCGGGCCAGATCGGCCTCCAGCCGGGCGGTCAGGTCCTCGCGGGCGTAGTCCTGGGCCAGTTCGGCCGCGCGCAGGGCATAGCGCAGGTGCTGGACCGGCTCGACCCCGGCCAGGTCGGAGAAGAACCAGCCGCAGGTGGTGTACATGAGCATGGCGTTGGTGCTCGCCTCGCAGAGGCGCCAGAGCTTGAGCTCGGCCGCGCGGTCGAGCGGGGCGCGCGCGTGCCGGCGCAGGAAATCGGCGCGGGTCGCGGCGTCCGGCTCGAGGATCACCCGGACGTAATCGTCGCGCGCCTCCCACGGGTCGTGGAGCAGCGGACCAAGCTCGGCGGCGAAGACGGAGTTCACCTGGGCGCTCAGGTTGTCCAGGGCGGCGCGCAGCGGAGAGCGCCAGGCCTGGTTCCAGTCCGGGCCGCCGCCGGCGTTGCAGCCGCAGTCCGTGCGCCAGCGGCCCACGCCGTGGTCGCAGCTCCAGGACGAGCCGCGACCGTCGGGGCCTTCCCACAGGCGCATCTCCCAGCAAGGCGGATTCTCGGCCAGGTACTGACCGGGCGTGCAGATATAAAGGCCCAGGCGCGGGGCGAGGGCGGAGAAGAGCCCGGCCAGGGCCGCCGCGCCCGGCGGCTCGTGATGACCGTAGATCTCGCCGTCGGTGGCCAGGGTGACCAGCTGCGGCAGGCCGGCTTCGGCGTCGAGGCAGTTTAGGATTTCGCGCTCCAGGCGCTGCGGATCGCGCAGCAGATGCTCGAAGCTGACCTTGAGCGAGAGGCCGGGATTATAGAAGATCACGTCCAGGTGGCGGTCGAAGTGGGTCCGGCCGCCGCCATCGACCTCGAAGAGGCGGTAGGGGTGGCGGGTGTCGACCGCGCCGCCGTTAACGTCGTGCCATTCGTCCTCTCCGAAACGGCGGACATAGGCCGCTTGGCGGGGGCTGAGGATAACGTAGCGCACGCCGTGGGCCACCAGGGCGCGCACGGTGTGGCGGTCGAGGGCGGTCTCGGCAGCCAGAGCCCCTCGGCCGGCCGGCCGAAGCGGTGTGCTAATTCGCGCAGCCCCCAGACGATCTGGGTGTGCCGGTCGCGGGCCGAACAGAGCGGCAGGATCGGATGATTGTAGGGCTGGGCCAGAGCCCCGCCGTGGCCGGCGAACTGGGCCGCGCCGCCCCGGTCGGCCGCGGCCAGACGGCGGGCCAACTCCGGCCGCTGCCGGGCGAACCAGGCGAAGAGCGTGGGGCCGATATTGAAGGAGAGGTGCCAGAAATTGTCGAACAGGTCGCGGATGCCGGTTTCGTCGCGCACTGGCGCGTGGGTCATGGCCTCATAGCATTCGCGGGAGATCTTCTCGTTCCAGTCGTGGTCGGGCGCGGCGCCGGATTGCGCCTCGATCACCCCCAGCCAGGGGTTCTCGCGGGGCGGCTGGTAGAAGTGGGCATGGATGCATAAATGGTGATTGGGGTTGCCCATGTCCGGTTCCGCTCTGAATTTCCGAAGGCCAATGCGGGTCTGTAGTCCTGCCCAAGTCGCGGGTTAGCGTCAATCAAGAGTATGTTTCCGGCCCCTCCAAGGCAACTATTATCCGGCTTTTGCGGGCCAGAGGCCAAGCCGGGTCAACTCGGCGGCGCGACCGGGCCGAAAACCAGGCAGTAGTTGGGCGGCTGGAGGCGGTACAACTGAGTCTCGACAAATTCAGGCAGTTGCAGCTGCTCGGCGGCCGTTTTGGCCAGTTCCGCGCGGCTGATAAAACTAGTATTGGCGTCACCGCTGACGAACCGGTCGGCCAGGTAATAAAGCCAACTGCTCGGACCGCCCGGTTCCACGTCCTTGACGATCAGGCTGGCGCCGGGGGTCAAGAGCGCTTTCAAGTCGGCGAAAAAATCGTTTCGCGCGGCGAGCGGGACATGGTGCAGCACGTCGCAGAGCAGAATATAGTCCGCCCGGCGGCGGTCCGAGCGGGCGCAATAACCGCGCAGGCTGGTGGCCGGGTAGAGGCGGAGACGGGGAAGGTATTGGGGCTCGACCGCCTCGCCGATGGCGGGGGCGAGGTCGAGCATGGTAACCTCCAGCTCCGGAAAGCGCGCCAGCAGATGATTGAGCAAGATCCCGTCGCCCCCGCCGATGTCGATCAGATGTCGCCCGGGCAGGAGAGGCGGAAACGAGGCCGCGTAGTCCTGGGGGTTGAGGAAGAATCGCCGATAGGCGTTGCCGAGCGGGGCGAAGTACTTCTGCCCCAATAGGCGGCGGACCAAGTGTCCCAGAGACATGCAAGCCCTCATCCGTTCGGGCGGCGCACCCGGCTTCGCGGGGGAAGAAGGGCGCGGCGTATGGGACCATGATATTGACCGGATGGGCGGGCGGCAAGCCTAACCTGTGCCTGCAGTCGCCCGCCTCCCGCTAGCGGGGAGGCGGGCGGGGCAGCGGCATTCCTAGGGCCTAGAAGCTGCCGGCCTCCTTGGCCGTGGCGATGATGGCGCGGAAATCCTCCAGGCTGACGCTGGAAGGCACGGAATGGTCGGAGGAGAAGATGTAGCCGCCGTGGGTTTTGAGCTGCGGCACCACCCGGGCGATCTCGGCCCGGATCTGTTCGGGGTGATCGTACAGGACGGCGTTCACGCCGCCGTGCAGGACCAGTTTGTCGCCGAACTGCCGTTTGAGCGCCACCGGGTCCATGCCAGCCTTGACCTCGAGCGGATGGAGTGCGTCAAGCCCCATGCCGACCAGTTCCGGTACCAGGGGCCGGATATCGCCGCACGAGTGCAGGTGGGCCTTGATGCCCTTGGCATGACACCAGTCGATGGCGCGCTGGTGGATCGGTTTGAGCAGTTCGCGGTACATGTTGAGCGAGAAGAACTGGTTGAGTTTATAGCCCATGTCGTCCGGCCAGCGGAGGCTGTCGAAGGTGTAGCCCTGGTCCCAGACCTGATCGAACAGGTTTAGCAAAACGTCCAGTTGGTGGGTCCACATATCGACCAGCCACTCCGGCTCTTCGACCAGGGCCAGTAACACCCGCTCGGTGCCGACCATCCAGGAGTGGGTGACGTCGAAGCCGAACCAGCCGCCGGCTTGGACCCAAGCACCCTCCTGCCGCCAGCGCGGATAATTCTCCTTGAGATAGGCCCAGTTGATCCGGTCCGAATCGGGCCGCATGCGCGGCTTGGCCTTGGCCCAGGCGTCGGGATCGGTGATGGTGAAACCGAGGAACTCGGGTACGCCGGCCAGGTGGCGGAATTCCTTGAGCTTGGCGCCCCATCTGGTGGTATAGACGCGGAACTCGTCGCTCTCTTCCAGCGTCTTTTCTTCGTAACGAGGACTGTTGTCCACGCCAATGCCGGCCACCCGATCAAGCTCGAAATATTCCGTCGGGGTGGTTCCGGCGGGCATTCCCTCACGCCGCCAGCGTTCGACGGTTGCGCCCCATAGATCATCGATCACCGGAACCCGGTCGGCGTCTCGATGCTCGAACATGCGCTGGAATCGTTCTTTGGATGTCAGTTTGCTGGCCACATCATCCCCTTGAAAGTTGGTTGGCCTGGAATTCAAATTGCAGGCGACTAAGGCTAATATACGCCAGCAACAGCAAGTTGCTTGGCGTATATTGCCCATCCGCTGGGCGGATATTTACCATTTGCAGTTACGGCCCAAGGCCCGGCCATGCTCCAGCCAGAAGACCAGCGAGTCATGGTCCACCTCCGGCGGCACGGAGTGGTCCGAATGCAGGATGAAGGGCCAATGGTTCTCGACCATGGGTTTGATCTTGCGGTCCAACTCGGCGACGATGCGGCCGCGGTCATTGCTGATCAGTTCGCGAACGTCGAGGTTGCCCATGAACGCCAGCCGGTCGCCGTACTTGGCGGCCAGACGGTGCATGTCCATGCCGGCCTTGACTTCCATGGCTTGCAGGCAGTCCATGCCGGCTGCGACCAGGCCCGGGACCAGCGGCTCGACAAAGCCGCAGCTGTGGACGAAGACGGGCAAGCCTTGGGAGTGGGCGAAGTCGAAGAGGAGTTTGTGCCCGGGCTGGACGATCTCTTCGTACATGGCCGGGGACATGAACGGCTTGCCCTTGAAGCCCATGTCTTCGTAATAGAACACCGCGTCCGGCTTGCCTTCCTCGGCGAAGAGGATTTCCTGCATTTTAATGGTCAGGTTGGCATAGGTCAGGACCATGTCCTGCACCCATTCCGGGTCGAGGGCCATGCCCATCAGCATGTATTCATGGCCGCAGACCGGGTGCATGCATTCGAACGGCGCCACGCCCGACCAGGTGAAGAACAGGTTGCGCTCGGCGGCCATCCGGCGGACGTCGCGGTAGCTTTCGAAATTGATGCGCCGGCGGTCCGGCTCAAGCAGCCGGGGCTTGATATGCTCCTCCCAGCCGGCGCGGTCCTTGACCGTAAAGTCCACGTGTTCGGGGGTGGAGGAGTGGAGCTTGTGGCGGCGCAGCTTGGCGCCATTACCGTCCAGCGTAAGCACGGTTTCTGCGGTTTCCTCCAGCACTTGGGGGACGAAATCCAGATCCGCGACCAGTTTGAACCAGGCCGGCCCGCGGAAATCGAGGTTGAAGTGCTGGAGCAGATCTTCGTCCGGACGGATCTGACCTTGGCTGGCCCAGCGTTTATGCGTATCGCCCCAAAAGCTTTCGCTGGCCGCCAATTGATCGATGGGACGGCGTTGCAGGGTATTGAACACGCGCTCGCGGGCCGTAAGGGTGGGCATGAGAGATCCTTTTTAAAAAATCGATAAGTGAAAATCCGCCTGATAGGCAACTATGCTAAAATACGCCATAAAAAGTGACCAACAATGGTTGGGGGCGATTAGTTTTTGTAAAAAACAGATATCCATGATGAATTAGGGGACTTTTTCCTCGGCATCCGGCCAAGTAGGCGATTTTCAGGATATACTGGGAGCAACGGGTGTTTCGTGGGAATTCAGGATGTTGGCCCGACTTCAGCGGACATGGTTGCATAAATTGAAAATTTTATATTGATTTGTTTATGGTATTTTTATATTAATTGGTAATTCTAGGTTTTGCGGTATACGTATTAAAGCAGAAGCGGTATTGTTTTCATCTAGGCGCTCTCAACCCGAATTCCAGATTTTTTTGATCCGCAGGACGCATCAAAAGATTGGCAAAACTCAATCGATGTGGTTGTCACGAATCGCTCGGGGCCTAAGTTTTGTCCGGATGACTGAGCCCAGTGAAAAGCGAAAGACGATTCCAAAATCTGATCGAGAACAGCAGCGACCTGATCGCCGAATTGGATTCGAGCGGGCGCATGCTGTATGCCAATCGCAATTGGAATCGCTTTCTCGGGCCAACCCCGGCCAACTCCCCGCGTGACGTCTTTCAGTTTCTGCCGGCCAATGAAATCGAAGAATTCCGGCTGGCGATGCAAAATGCTCTCCAGGGAAACCTGAAGGTCAAGCGCCAGCACCGCCTGCGCAACGGCGAGAACGAGTGGGTTCTGGTCGACAGCATCCTCAATCCGTACTGCTCGGAGGAGGAGCGCTACCGCTTGGCCTGGTGCTGCCGGATCTGCGAAGAGTCCGCCGGGGCGGGGGCCGAAGCGACAACTCTCCGGGAACATGAAATGCTCCGGATCTTGGCCAGCGGCGTCGCCCACCAGTTCAACAACATCCACACCGCACTTCACGGCAACCTTGAGCTGCTCGGCATGGCCTCGCTGAATTCCGACAGTCAGGAACGCTTGCGGCGGGCGATTTTCTGCGTGGAGAAGGCCACCCACGTCACCCGGCGGCTGATGGCCTTCGTGCGCGGCCAGGCCCAGAACGCGCCGAGCCGGTTCTGGCTGCGCGACCTGCTCTGGGAAGTGTTGCAGCTGACCAGCGACGAACTTGAAGCCGAAGGCATCAAGATCGATCTGGTCTGCTCGGCTTCACCCCAGGTGGAGGCCGAACGGGGGCTGCTCACCCAGGTTTTCTTTGAATTGATCTCCAACTCGCGGCATGCCCTGCGCGATGCACCGCTCAAGCATCTGCGGTTGGAGTTGCGCGAGGAGGACGGTGCGGCGGTCGTGGTCGTCAGCGACAGCGGCTGCGGCATCCCGCCGGAAGACCAGGAGCGGATCTTCCTGCCTTTTTACACCACCAAGGGCGAATATGCCGTGGGTTCCTCCCCCCTGGCCACGGTCAAAGGCGAGGGATTGGGCCTGAGCATCGCCCGCCAGTGCGCCCGCCAGTGCGGCGGCGAGTTGACTTGTGCCGGCCAGCCCGAGGCGGGCACGACCTTCATCTTGCGGTTGCCGCTGGCCAGCCCGCCGGCTACGCCGCCGGCCCCCAAGCCGACGCGGCGCGGCGCGCGGGTGTTGGTCGTGGACGACGAAGAACTGCTGCGTCACTCCTGTCAGTTGGCCCTGCGGTTCGAGGGGCATCAGTGCCGGAGCGCGGATAACGGCGCTTCGGCACTGGAGCTCTTGCGGCAGGAGGAGTTCGACGTTCTGCTGCTTGATCTCAACATGCCGCGGCTGGGCGGGCAGGAGTTGCTGCGCGCCCTGGGCAACGCCAAACTGGCCCGCAAGCCGGAGGTGATCGTCATGTCGGGGCTGCTCAACTCGCAGCTGGTCGAGGAGCTCAAGGCCCGGGGCGTCTTTGCCGTGATGGACAAGCCTTTCCGGCAGGAAGCGCTTCTGGGGTTCGTCGCCCAGATCCTGGCCGTCAACCAGCAGCGGCGGCGCGCTGCCGCCTGCAACCTGGTGGGCTGAACTACACCTTTCCCTGGATTTTTCATGCCCGCCGACCGGACCGGGCGGCGATTATATCAATTCAAGTTAATGATCGTCGAATAGGTGCGAAATCCATCCGCGCCGAATTTGTCCATCTGAACGTTCGAAACGGCGAAGCCGGTCGAGAGTTTTTTGGAAGGGTCAGGGGAACCTTTTTTGAAAAAAAGGTTCCCCTGAATCGGTCTCAATTAACTTGGATTGATATTATTCCGTTTCGTGGTACATGCCGATCAGCCGCAGGACCGAATCGATCAGCGAGGAGGGGTCGACCGGCTTGAGGATCACGCAGCTGGCGCCGGCGCGCAGACCGGAGCGTTTCTTCTCCTCGGTCAGATTGCCGGTGGAGAGCAGGATCGGGGTGTACGGGTTGTTGGCGCGGATGGCCTTGATCATGGCCACCTCGCTCATGTCCTGGTCGGCGGTGTCGGCGATGATCAGATCGAAGTACGAATCCCGGGTGCGCTCGACGGCCTCGGCCCCCGTGTCCAGGGTCGTGACCCGAAACCCGGCCCGCGCCAGGACCAGGTTGTAGATGTCGCGAATCACCGGATTGGCGTCGATCACCAACACATGTTTGCTTTCGCGCGGCACGTCGGGCGGCGGACGCAGGGCGTCCTCTTCCGCGGTCGGGGCCAGTTCGGCGTACTTGCGGGCCAGAAACACGAGCTTGTCGTTGTTGACCGGCTTGGGCACGCACTCGCGGCCGCCGGCCAAGATCGCCTCGCGGGCGAGTTGATGATTGGCGACGGCGGTGATCATCACTACGGGGATC
The DNA here is from genome assembly GCA_964389915.1 of uncultured Planctomycetaceae bacterium. Classification (GTDB taxonomy): domain Bacteria; phylum Planctomycetota; class SZUA-567; order SZUA-567; family SZUA-567; genus CAYMGG01. The sequence continues at coordinate 8,650 of CAYMGG010000076.1, read as the reverse complement.
TCCGGCCGGTTGAGCGCCAGCTCCTTGAGTACGGTCAGGCCGTCCATGTCGGGCATGAGCTGATCGAGGAAGACGACCGAATAGTCCTTCTCCTCGACGTGGAGCAGGGCCTCGCGGCCGTCGCGGGCCTCGTCGACCTCGAAGCCGGAGCGCTCCAGCACCAGGTGCATGATCCGGCGCACCCCGGACTCGTCGTCGCAGACCAGGATTCGCGGCCGGCGGGCCTGGGCGTCCGGCTGCCCGGGCAGGTTGACGATGAAGGTGGCGCCGCCGCCGGGCGTGTCCTCGATCGTGATCTCTCCGCCGCTGCCGCGGACGATGCCGTCGACCACCGATAGCCCCAGGCCGGTGGCGGTGGCGGATTCGCCCCCGCCAAGCAGGCCCCAGGTGGTGTAGAACGGTTCGAAGACCTGGCGGCGCTGGTCGGAGGCGATGCCGGGCCCGTTGTCGCTGATGCGCAGGGAGAGGCGGTTATCGGCGAAAGTCGTGGCGACGTGGATCCGGCCAGGCCGGGAGTCGCGGCTGAGGATGGCGCGGCGGGCGTTGACCAGCAGGTTGAGCACCACCTGCTGGAGCTGGGCTTCGTTGAAACGGAGCAGCGGCAGGTTGTCGAGACGGCATTCGACCTGGATCTGGTCCTTGGCCAGGTCTTTCTCCAGCAGCGAGAGGGTGTCGCGAATTACCTGGTTGAGGTCGATGTTCACGGCATGCCCGGACTCGCGGCGGGCGAAGCGCAGCAGGTTGCGGGCGATGGTGGCGGCCCGGGTGGCGGCCTTGACGCTGACCTCCAGGGCCTTGCGGGTCAGCTCGGGATTGCCCTGCTTGAGGGCCATATCGCAGTAGCCGAGGATGCCGCCCATCAGATTGTTGAACTCGTGGGCCACGCCCCCGGCGAGCGTGCCCAGGGCATCCATCTTCTGGGCGTGGTAGAGGCGCTCCTGCATCTCGCGGTAGCGGCGTTCGGCGTCGCGCTTCTGGAACGCGCGCTCGAGCACGATCAGCAGCTCGTCGAAGTCGATCGGCTTCTGGAGATAGTCGTAGGCCTCGTGGCGCAGGGCGTCGATCGCATGTTGCATCTGCCCGTGACCCGAGAGGATGATGACCTCGGTCTTGGGGTAGTCGCGCTTGATGTGTTGGAGCAGCTCCAGTCCGTCCATCTCGGGCATCATGATGTCGGTGACCACCACCGGCACCCAGCGCAGGTTCAGCAGCTCCAAGGCCTGGCGGCCGTTTTCGGCCGTAACGACCTCGAAGCCTTCGGCGCGCAGGTAGCGCGAGAGGCTGTCGCGGATCAGCTTTTCATCGTCGACGATTAGGACCCGACCCTTATCCACCCTGCTTCCTTTCCCAGATGCGCTGCGGTCTGATTACCAGCATAAGGCGGGCGGCGTTTTTACGCAAGTCGGCATACCGCCGGCGGAATTTTTCCGGAGCGCCGCAACGGGGGTCACTTTGCGGCCGCCGCCGCCTCCTGCGAGCGGCGCTTGATGAAATACAGGTTGCGGGCGTAGATGAAGCAATTGGGGGCCTGGCCGAGAATGATCGGCCAGGCCATGATCGCAATGGCGTAGATCAGCAGAAACAGGCTGCCGAAGATGGAGAGCCACCAGAAGGAGACCGGGACCACCGAATCGCCGGCCTTTTCGGAGGCCAGCCACTGCACCAGGAAGCGCAGGGAGAAGACGAACTGGCCGATGAATCCCAGGAGCAGGAACCAGTAGGACCCTTTTTCGGTGGGCACGCGCCGGCCGCAATAGGGGCAGTGCTTGGCCGGAAACAGGATGCGGTTGTACCAGGAACGGGGCTTGGCCTCGTGGGCCGGCCAGGGGGCGGGGTTGGCCAGAGTGTAGAGCGCTTCGGCCGGCACCGGCTCGCCGGCGGCCACCCAAGGCGCGGGAATCGGCGCCGCCACCGAGCCGCCGGCGGCCGGAGCGGGCGGGACGACCGGCAGATTCCGGTGATCCAGCTCTGCGCTGCCGGTCGGCGCGGCGGCGAATAGCAGATACAAGACCGTCAGCCCGGAGGCCAGGACCGCGGCCAGCAGGTCGGAACCGACGGCCGCCGCAGAAAAGGGGCGCAGCATGGTTGCTTTCCTACAAAAAGAGCGGACTTAGGCGATGTTCGGGCCGGCGGTCTCCCCGGGCGGGCGGGTCTTCCAGCGGCGGTGCAGCCAGAGCCACTGTTCGGGCGCTTGGCGGATCAGGTCGGCCAATTGTTTGTTAACCAGCGTCAACAGGCGCAGGCGTTCGGCTTCGCGCGGCGCGCTCGGATCGGGATAGATCGGCGGCCGGTGGCGGAAGTCGAAGTGCAGCGGCCGACCGTCGGCGGTGCGCTGATAGACGGCGCAGACGATCGGCGCGCCGGTGTGCAGGGCCAGATCGGCCGGCGTGGGGATCGTGCTGGCCGGCAGGCCGAAGAACGGCACGAACAGCCCGCGCTGGCCCGCGTCCTGATCAACCAGGATACCGAAAGACTGGCCGGCTTTCAAGACGCGCAGCGTCTGGCGCATGGCGCCGAATTTGTCCCAGATCTCCTGGCCCCGGCACTGGCGGATGCCGCGGACGAACTCGTCCAGCCGGGGGTTGTCCAGCGGCCGGGCCACGGCTCCGACGCTCAAGCCCTTGATCTGGGAGGCGAAGCCCGTGAACTCCCAATTGCCGATGTGGCCGGTGGCGAAGATGACCCCCGTGCGGCGCGTCAGCTCCTGGAGCGCGGCCAGATCGTCGCCCCAGTTGACAATCTGGTCGATCCGCTCCGGAGTAAGGGCGGGCAGGCGGCTGAATTCGGCCAGCATCAGGCCGAAATGGGCGTACATCCGGCGGGTAAGTTCCTGGATCCGCGCGGCGGGCAGCTCCGGCCCCAGGGCCAGGCGCATCTGTTCGGCCACGCGACGGCCGTGGCGCTGGTCGCAGCGGTGAAAGACGGCGGCGATGCTCCGGCCCAAGGCTCCGGCCAGGGGCAGGGGCAGACCGGCAAAGACGCGGAAGAGGCCGCGCGCCGCCAAGGTCTGCAACCCGTCCCAGCCGGGGGAGCGCGGCGCTTTCTTGCCCATGGGCGGCCTAAAGGTCGCGGCCGGTCAGCCGCCGGTAGGCCTCACGGTACTTTTCGCCCGTCTTGTCGACCACTGGTTGGGGCAGGGCGGGGGCCGGGGGCTGCTTGTTCCAGCCCGATTCCTTCTCCAGCCAGTCGCGGACGAACTGCTTGTCGAACGAGGGGGGCGAGATGCCGGTCTGATACTGGTCGGCGGGCCAGAAGCGTGAACTGTCGGGCGTGAGCACCTCGTCGATCAGGATCACCCGGCCGTCGAGGAGGCCGAACTCGAATTTGGTGTCGGCGATGATGATCCCCTGGCGCAGGGCGTGCTCGGCGGCGCGGGTATAGAGCTTAAGGCTCGCGGCCGAGACCTGGGCAAAGACGTCGTCGCCCAGAATCTGGCGGGCCTGCGCGGGGGTGATGTTCTCGTCGTGCAGCCCCTGCTCAGCCTTGGTCGAGGGCGTGAAAAGAGGCTCGGGCAGGCGGGCGGCCATCTTGAGCCCGGCCGGCAACTCGATGCCGCAGACCGTGCCGTGGGCCTGGTATTCCTTCCAGCCGCTGCCGATCAGATAACCCCGGACGATGCATTCCACCGGCAGAACCTGGGCCTTTTTCACGACCATGGACCGGCCGACGAGTTGGGCGGCGCTTTCCGGCGAGAGCTTGAACTCGGCCAAATCGGTGGTGATCAGGTGATTGGGAATGACTTCCTGGAGGTAATCCAGCCAGAAGAGCGTGATCTGGGCCAGGATCTTGCCCTTGTCGGGAATCGGGGTGCCGAGGACGAAGTCGAAGGCGCTGATCCGGTCCGTGGCCACGAACAGCAGGCGGTCGCCCAGATCGTAGATGTCCCGCACCTTGCCCCGATTGATCAGGCGCAGTTCGGGAATGACGGTCTCGCGGATTGCGGCTTGGCTCATCGCTGGTCCCCTTAATGTAGAAAAACCTTGGCTGAAGGATGATAAGTTTCCCGCTCCAAAAGGCAAGCGTAAAGCCGCATTCCCGGTTTGGCTTTTCCCGCGCGCGCGGGCATAAAGCCGCCGGCCCGACCAAAAGGCCGGGCCGGCGGGCGGGATGATTCAAACGTCCGGAGTTTATCGGGCGTATTCGGTGATGCGGAATTCGCGGATCATGGTCACCTTGACCTCGCCCGGGTAGGTCAGCTCGTCCTCGATCTGCTTGGCGATCTGGCGGCAGATCCGGCCGGCATCGGCGTCGTCCATCTGCTCGGCCTTGGCGATGACCCGCAGTTCGCGGCCGGCCTGGATGGCGAAGGCCTTTTCGATGTTCGGGTAGCTGGCGGCGATCGATTCCAGGCGTTCGAGGCGCTTGATGTACTTCTCCAGGGTCTCGCGCCGGGCGCCGGGCCGGGCGGCGCTGATCGCGTCGGCGGCCTGCACCAGGATCGAGTAGATGCTCTCCGCGGCGGCGGTGGTGTGGTGGTTGAGGATGCCGTCGACCACCTCCGCCGGTTCGTTGCAGCGGCGGGCCACTTCCGCGCCCAGTTCCGGGTGGGTGCCTTCTTCCTCGTGGTCCACGGCCTTGCCGATGTCGTGCAGCAGGCCGCAGCGCCGGGCCAGAGCCTCGTCCAAACCGAGTTCGGCGGCCAGCATGCCGGCCAGGAAGCCGACTTCGCGGCTGTGGTCGAGTACGTTCTGGCCATAGCTGGTGCGGAATTTCAGCCGCCCCAAAAGCATGACTTCGCGGGGCTTGAGGCCGCGTACGTCCAACTCCAGGGCCACTTCCTTGCCCGTGTCCTCAATGACCTTCTCCATCTCCTCGCGGGTCTTGATGACCACTTCTTCGATTCGGGAGGGGTGGATACGGCCGTCGGAGACCAGCTTGGACATGGCCCGAACCGCGACTTCGCGACGGACGGCATCGAAGCCCGAAAGCACGACCACGCCGGGCGTGTCGTCGACGATCACGTCCACGCCGGTGGCGCTTTCGAAGGAGCGGATGTTGCGGCCTTCACGGCCGATGATGCGCCCCTTCATCTCGTCGCTGGGCAGTTCCACCGTGCTAACCACGTGCTCGGTCGTGTAATCGACGGCCAACCGGTTGATGGCAATGGAGATCAGCCGGCGGGCTTCGGTGTCGGCGGTGTCCTTGGCGCGGCTGGTGGCTCGTTCGACCAGCACGGCGATTTCGTGGGCCATCTCCTCCTCGGTCCGGCGCAGGACTTCGCCGCGGGCCTCTTCGGGGGTGAGGTGGGCCATTTGATGCAGTTTTTGCCGTTGCTCTTCGATCAGGTTGGTCAAGGATTCGTCGCGGCGGTCGAGGTCGGCGGCGCGATTCTCCAGTTTCTCCTCCTGGCCCCGCAGCTGATTCTCTTTGTTGTCAAGCATTTCGACCTTGCGGTCCAGATTGTCCTCGCGCTTCGTCAACCGCTTTTCGAGCAGCTTCAACTCGTTACGTTCGTTGCGGATTTCGGTTTGAAGCTGTTCGCGCTGCTTGAGAATCTCGTCCTTGGATTTAACCTGGGCTTCTTGAACGATCTTCTTGGCTTCCTCGTGGGCATTGACGGTGATCTTTTTGGCGTCATTTTCAGCCGAACGTACCTGGTTGATGCCGTACAGGTGCCGTACCACCACTCCCACCACAATGCCGACCAGCAAAGCCAATAGAATCCAGATGGCAGTCATAGGGCTTCCTTCATTCACAAATTGCTATTTGTGCTTCCCAAAACCGCCCCAACCATCAATCGGTCAAGGCGGAAATACTCGCGTTTCAATGCGTCTGTGCAAGCCAAGCAAGGAATGCTTAACCCGCAACTCCCGCAAAAACGGAGCCGGTTAGTTGGGAAGATAAGATGGCGGGAAAACGTCTAACGGCGCAATCGTCTTGGCTTTTCCCGACGCAAATCGCGTCGGAAAAGGACCGGCAGAGGCAATAATCCAGGGATTAGAATCAACGGATTGAACTGCTTCTGCGATTTGATCCGAGTCAAGACCAACTGGCCAACATTAGCAAGAAGCTTGCCGTCGCCTACATTCAGCAACAATCCGCAGGTAGCGATAACCAAAACGGCGGCTAGAATCATGGCGGTGATAAGCACGGCGAAGCCTCCTCGCGGCGTTTTACCCCCGGACGAAGCGGAAAAATGACCCGCTTTTCGTCCAGTCCACCTCATTACCCCGCACTACGCGGCACCATACATCTATTACATTTGTAATATTAGGCCCGGCCGTGCAATTCGTCAAGAAGATTATTCATGAATATTAACTTACTTGACAAGAGACTATGCTTGCGCTATTATAAACTAGTCAAAAGAAACATTGAAAAAAGACTATGCAAAGGAGGCGAAGATGCGTTTGGCCCTATGCCATTACAGTTTTCACCGGACCTGGGAGGCGCAGAAGTGGACCTGTCAGCAGTACGTCAAGCGGACTGAAGAGCTGGGGTTGGCGGGAATCGATTTTCACGCTCGGCTGCTGGGAGATTCTGCTTCAGCCGCGAAAAATATCACGGAATCGCTAAAAGGCAGCCGGCTGGAGCTGGCCAGCCTAAGCTTGAGCACGGATTTCAATCAGACCGATGAAGCCAAATTTCAGGCTCAGGTCAACAGCGCTATCGCCTGGCTACGGGTGGCCGGCGAAGTGGGCGCACCGGTCAGCCGGGTTTTTGGTGGGCATGCCGGGCGGGGCGAGGCCTCCCAGCTGGCGGCCGACCGGCAGCGGATCGAACGGGCCTTGGAGTTGATCCTGCCCGAAGCGGAAAAGCAACGAGTCATCCTGGCCGTAGAGAACCATGGCGGATATCCGGCCACCGGCGAAGAGCAATGTCAGTTGACGGCAAAATTTGCCTCGCCCTGGCTTAAAGCCATGGTGGACGTAGGGAATTATCTGATCGTGGGGCAGGACTGCGTGGCCGGCACCGCGATTGCCGCCGGCGTGGCGGCTTATGTCCACCTCAAGGATTACCGGCGGCAGCCCGATGCGGGCAAGCCGGTCGGCTATG
>CAYMGG010000076.1:0-1647 GCA_964389915.1 uncultured Planctomycetaceae bacterium | reverse complement strand
ATCACGCCGACTGCCTGGCCGTCCTTAAGCAGGCCGGCTATACGGGCTGGCTGGGCTTGGAGTACGAGGGGCAGGACGACGAGGCCCGCGGCGTGACCGAGAGCCTGGCCTATCTGAAAAAATTGGGCATTGCATGAGCAAGTATACCCAGATCCGCGACGAACTGCTGGCCGACATCCGCTCGGGGCGTCTGGAGCCCGGCGGTCGCCTGCCCACCCGCGAGGAGCTGATCGCGCGGTTTTCCACCACTCGGGCCACGGTCGGCCGGGCGCTGACCGAGCTTACCCACCTCGGGGCGATTGAAGGCCGGCGGCGGGGGGGCACGGTGGTCAAGGGCGTGCAGTCGCGGCGGCGGGTGGCGGTGGTCGGCAATCTCAGTTCGCCGCCCGCGACCTGGGCCAAGGTCGAGCCCAACGGTCTGGCCGGCATCTTTAATCGCATGATCCTGGCCGGCACGGATCTGGACCTGCAATTTCTGGACGCCGCGCCGATTCTGAGCGAGCCTCGGCTGTTGGACGCCTATGAGGCCGCCGTCTGGGTGCAGCCGGGCGAAAAGGCGTTGGCGCGCATCCGCGAGTTGGGGCGGCGGATTCTGGTGACCAACCGCTATGGACCGGATTTGCATTACGTCTCGACCGACCACCGCACCGCCCAGCGGGAGATCGCCGGGCGGTTGTTGGACGCCGCGCCGGCCGAAGCGGGCGTCTACTTCCTCGATCCGGGCGACGAGCGCTTCGTGCACCGCGAGCGGCGGGAGGGTTTTTTGGAGGCCTGCGCCGCGCGCAATCGCTTCTATCGTTTGGTGGCCACGCCGGACAATTTCGATGACGCGGTGGTGGCGCTGCTGGATCTGCGGCTGCCGGCCGGGCGGCCGGTGGTCCTGATCTCGCCGACCGACCAGCTGACCGGGGCCGTCCTGCGCATGCTGCGCGAGCGCGGCCTGCGCCTGGGCGAGACGGCCTGGTATGCGGATTTCGACAATTTCAAGGCCCGCGAGACCTGGGGGGTGGCGATTCCCTCGGTGATTCAGGATTACCCGGGCATGGGCGAAGCGGTGGTGGCCGCGCTGCGGCAGGGCTTGGGCGCGGCGGGCGGGGTGTTTGTTCCTTATCAAATCGTGGGGCTGGGCGAAGTTTGACCGGCCGGAATCTTTCCGTGGGAAAGGGAGAATGATGGACAAGGTGCGTTTGGGGCTGATCGGCCTGGGCAACATCGGTCAGGTGCATCTGAGCTATTTCGCCAAGGTGCCGCGCTTGCAGTTCGCGGCCGCGGCCGACCTGGTGGCCGAGAAGCGTGAGGCGGTCAAGGCCAAGCATGGCGTGGCCGTCTACGAAACCGGTCTGGAACTGATCGAAAAGGCGGGCGTGGACGCGGTGCTGATCGCGCTGCCGCATTACGACCACGTGCCGCACGCCCAGGCCGCGTTGAAGAAGGGCCTGCATGTGCTGACCGAGAAGCCGGTCGCCGTGACCGCCCAGGTGGCCCAGGAGGCGATCGATTTCCACGCGAAATATCCCCAGCTCAAGTACGCCTGCATGTTTCAGCAGCGGACCAAACCCTGGTGGCGCAAGGTCAAGAGTATGTTGGCGGCCGGCACGGTCGGCGAGATCCGGCGGGTGACCTGGCTGATCACCGACTGGTTCCGTT
>CAYMGG010000075.1:0-19706 GCA_964389915.1 uncultured Planctomycetaceae bacterium | reverse complement strand
CCGGGGGAACTTTTTTGCAAAAAAGTTCCCCCGGACCCCTTCAAAAAACTCTCACTAAGCTTCGCTGTTTCGCACGTTCAGATGGACGAACTCGACATTTGCCCCATGCGTGCGATTCGCCTATCTGACCCCGCCGGTTACACGAAGCGTTTGCTGGGTGTGCGGCACGCACTGCAAAAAAGGCTCCCCAGAATCGCTCCTTTCAACCGCGCTGTTCGAGCGGGGCGACCTTTTTGTCGAACTCGCCCAGATACATCGCCCGCGGCCGGAAGATCCGGTTGTTCTCCAGATATTCCAACACCCGGGCGGTCCAGCCCGCCACGCGCGAGACCGCGAAGATGGGGGTGAACATCTCGGTCGGGATGCCCATCGCCATGTAGACGATGCCGGAGTAGAAGTCCACGTTGGGGAAGATGCCCTTGGACTGGCCGAGGTTGGCGATTACCTCCTTCTCCAGTTCCAGGGCCGTGGCCAGCAGCTGCCGGGCCTCGGGCCGGCCACCCTTCTCCACCAGGTGCTTGGCCAAAGGCCCGAAGACCCGGGCCCGCGGATCGTAGGCCTTGTAAACCCGGTGGCCGAAGCCCATCACCCGCCGCTTCTCGGCCCGGCCCTTCTCGTACCAGGCCTTGACCTGGTCGGGGGCGCCGATCTCGCGCAGCATGTGGAGCACCTGCTCGTTGGCCCCGCCGTGGAGCGGGCCGTTCAGGGCGGCGATGCCGGCGCCGATGGAGAAGTAGATGTCCGAGAGGGTCGAGGCCACCACCATCGCCGCGAAGGTGCTGGCGTTCATGCCGTGATCGGCGTGAAGGATCAGGGCCACGTCCATGACCCGCTCCTCCTCCGGCGTGGGCATCCGGCCGGTCATCATGTAGAGGAAATTGGCCGCGTGGCCCAGATCGGGCCGCGGCTCGATCGGCAGGTGCCCCTGGCGCAGCCGGGCGATGGTGGCGGTGACGGTCGAGACGCCGGCGATCAGCCGGTAGCACGACTCCAGGCCCATGGCCTTCTCCTGGGCCTTGGCGTCGCTGGGGCTCTTGGTCTGGTCGGTGAACTCGTAGGTGGCCTGCGCGCCGCCGGCGGGGCTGGTCTCCATGGGGATGGAATCCTCGTCGGAGCTGATGATCCGCCCCGGGCCCTCGATCCGGGTGTCGCGCAAAGTCTGCTTCTGACGCATGAAGAGCGTGCCCAGGCGCAGGGCGGCCATGGTGTTGAGATCCTCGACCGGAAAGCCCATCAGCTGCCGCGTGGTCTTGGGCAGATGCGAATATTCGAAGAGCTTGCGCTTGAATTCGGCCAACTCCGCCGAGTTGGGCAGCCGGTCGTGCAGCAGCAGATAGGCGACCTCCTCGAAGGTGCAGTTGGCGCAGAGTTCGAAGATGTCGTAACCGCGGTAGATCAGCCAGCCCTTGGCCCCGTTGACGTAGCCGATGCGGGTCTCGCAGGCGATGGCCCCCTCCAGGCCGGGGCCGACCGTGCACTTGACCGGCCATTCCAGCGGTTGGGCCAGGCCGGGCTCGGGTTCGCTGTCGGTCTCCTGCCGGGCCTTGGCGGCGGCGGCCAGAATGAGATCGGTGATCTCCCGGGTCGATTCGTGCAGGCTCATGCGCGCTCCTTTCAGAAAGGGCCGTGGCGGCCGGTTTAGGCGGTTGAAGACGACGCGGGACCGGCGTCGGAGCGCCCGGCGGGGGCGCGGCGTCTGGGGGTCGGATCCGGGCGTTTTGTTGGAGCTGATCCCTGCGGCGGCGGTCCGTAAAGCTCGCGGTTGGACTTGGGACGGACCGAAGCCACGCATAAATAAGGTCTGCCCGCCGGGGCGTCAACCCTTTATCCCCGTTTTTTCTTTCCCCGCCGCCTCTTCCCGGCTTGACATTCCCGCTTTAGGCGGCACAATGACCACCCGGCGCGAGGGGCGCTACGGCCTTCTATTTCGAGGAGAATTGCAATGTTCGGCTGTCATTTGGGCCGGTTGGCGCAGCTCACCGTCGCCGGCGGCTCCTATCAGGAAGGCCTCACGGCCATGGTTCAGGGCATTCCTCCGGGCCTGCCCCTCACCGAGCAGGAGGTCTACGGCGACCTGCTCCTGCGCAAGCCCGGCGCGGACGAACTCTCCTCGCCCCGCAAGGAGCCGGACCTGCCCGTCATTTACACCGGCCTCAACGCCGCCGACACCATCGAGGGCGCGGGCAACAAGAATTTCACCAACGGCACGCCGCTGACCATCCTGATTCCGAACCTCGACCGGCACTTCATCCATATCAAGCAGTACCAGGACACCAACCGCACTCCGCGGCCGGGACATGCCTCGTATGCCTCGTTCCTGAAGTACGGCCCCTCCGACGACGCCATCGGCGCCGGCATCTTCAGCGGCCGCTACACCTGCACCATCGTCGGTGCCGGCTACGTGGCCAAGAAGGTCCTGGCCAAGTGCGGCATCCGCGTCTTCTCCTTCGTCCGCGAGGCCGCCGGGGTGCGCTGCGGCGAGCTGGATCTGGAAAAAGCCTGGACCAGCACCGAAAACTACAAGCGGATGCGTCACGATCACGATCCGTTCTACCAGGAGATATACGTCAAGAACCGGGTCCACATGGACATGCGCTTCCTGGAGAAGATGGCCGTCTTCGCCGAGATCGAAAAGGAGATCGACGCCATCCGCGACCGCGCCCCGGCCGTCAAGCCCGAGGCGATTCGCGACCGGTACGGCGTCCACTCCGTGGTCAACTGCCCCGACGTGGCCTGCGCCGAAGAAATGCTGCAAGCCTGCAACCGAATCACCGCCACGGGCGACTCCTCGGGCGGCGTGGTCGAGGTGGTGGTTTTGGGCGCGCCGGCGGGAATGGGCGAGCCGGTTTTCGCCAAGCTGGACGCCGAACTTGGCCGCATGCTCGGCATCGGCGCGGTCAAGGGCGTGGAGATCGGCGCCGGTTTCGGAGTTAAGGATATGACCGGCATCCAGAGCAACGACGCGATGCACAGCGAGAAGGGCCAGGTCGTCTTCGACAGCAACCAGGCCGGCGGCATCACCGGCGGCCTGACCACCGGCCAGCCGATCATCGCCCGGCTGGCGGTCAAGCCCACCCCGACCATCGCCAAGCCGCAGCACACGATCGACAAGTACACCCGCGAAAATCAGGCCCTCTCGGCCATCACCCGCCGCGATCCGACCATTGTCGCCCGGATCTGGCCGGTGGCGGAGAATTACACGGCTCTGGTCCTGCTCGACCACCTGCTGGCTCACTACGGCTATCAGACTCTGCGGGAGCGGGTCGAGGCCGGCAAATAAGTCCTTTTGCGGATTCATATTCCGCCCCGCCGCGATCTGCGGCGGGGCGTTTTTTTTTGCCCGCTTTTTTAGGTGAAAATCGGGAAGAGGAAAAAGCTGTTATTTGTTTACCGATTGTGTTAAGGTGGTATGGTTAAGTGAAATGATTCACGACAACGGAGAACAGACGGCATGCTGGCCAGCTCCCATTCTTTTCATATCCCGGTGATGGGCACAGGGTTTACGATCGATACCCCGCTAAAGGTGGCCCGTTACGGCATCTCCTCGGTGGTCTCTCTGGTCGACGATACATTGATCGAACAGATGCGAGCCCATCACTGCCGGCGGCTCGAACTGCCCTATGAAGAGATTCACCGCCATTCCGAAGACTGCCGCGCCCGCCGCATCACGGCTTATCTCGATCTGCTCGACGATCTGATCGCCCGGCAGGTTGCCGAACTGCAGGCTTCGCCTTTTGCGCCCGGTAGCGAAATCACCCGCTATTTCGAGCTGCTGCCCGAGGGCCGGCTGCGGCGGCTGTACCAAAAAATGCTCTCCCTGCCTGCAGGTCCTGCGCGCGAACGCCTGGAAGCCAAGCTCCGCCGCCGCGCCGTGCCCGGCTCGCTGGACGTGAACATCATGACCAAGCTGGACCGCGAGCTGCACCGCGGCGACGAGACCCTGCCGCCCGAGTTCAGCGATGCCTGCGCGGCCCTGCGCGGTTTCGTGCGCAGCACGGCGACCGGGGCGATGGTCTTTTCGGCCGGCCTGAACCAGCGGCTATACGCTTACGCGGCCGAATTCCCGGAATTTCTGCCCGACGCCGCCGGCCGGCTGCGCAAGCGGATCGTGCTTAAGGTCGCCGACCTGCGTTCAGCCACGATCCAGGGCAAATTTCTGGCCAAGCGCGGCTTGTGGGTCTCGGAATTTCGCATCGAATCCGGGCTCAACTGCGGCGGCCACGCCTTCGGCGGCGAGGGGCGCCTGCTGGGGCCGATCCTGGAAGAATTCCGCGCCGGCCGGGCCGAACTGCACCAGACCCTGGCGGGCATCTATCGCAAAGCGCTCGACGCGCGCGGGCTGACCGGGCCGGTTCCGGCCCGGGCCCGGCTGACCGCCCAGGGCGGCATCGGCACGGCCGAGGAGGACCAGTTCCTCCGCCGCTACTACGAACTCGACGGCACGGGCTGGGGCACGCCCTTCATGCTGGTGCCCGAGGCGGTGAACATGGACCCGGTCAGCCTGGAGTTGCTGCAGGACAAAGAGCGCGGCGAGGTCTTTTTGGGCGGCAGCTCGCCCCTGGGCGTGCCGTTCTGGAACATGGTTTACTCCGCCAGCGAAGTCTCCCGCCGCCAGCGGGTGGCCGAGGGCAAGGGCGGCACGGCCTGCCCCAAGGGACACCTGGCCCTGAACCGCGAATTCGGCGAGGCCCTTTGCGCCGCCTCCCGCCGCTTCGTCAAGCGCAAGCTGGCCAAACTGGCCGAGACCTCGGACCTGACTGAAATCCAGCGCGAGTTCCTGCGTCGCGAGATCATCGGCAAGAGCTGCATCTGCAACGACCTGGCCGGCGCGGCCACCCTGGGCCTGGGTATCGACCCCCACGCCACCCCGGCGCTCTGTTGCGGGCCGAACATCCGTTTCTTCTCGGCCAAGGCTACGCTGGAGGAGATGGCGGGCCATATCTACGGCCGGCTCTCGCTGCTGGCCGAGGAGGCCAAGCGGCCCCACCTCTTCATCAACGAGGCCCGGGTCTGCCTCGACTTCGCCCGCCAGGAGCTGGACCGCTTCGCCCTGGGCCTGTCGAGCCATTCGCGGGACTACTTCGACAAGTTCAAGGACAACCTGCTCGAAGGTCTCAACTATTACGGCGAACTGGCCCGGGAATTCTCGGAGAAGAGCAAGGCCGGTTTCCTGCGCGACCTCAAGGAACTGCGCGAGGAGATCGCCACCCGGCTGGCCCTGCCGGCCGAACTGCCTTTGGACCCGGCGCGCGTCTCTCCGGCCTGAACCGTTTCCGGGGGAACCTTTTCACCAACAGAAAAGCTCCCCCGGACCCCTTCATAAAAACTCCCGCTCCAGCCCTTCACCGCCGGATTCCGGGCGACCCCGATGGCTTGGCTATCAAGACGGTGAAACCGCAAGCGGCCGCCCAGATTTCGTTCAACCCCACAGCGGACATTTCAGGTCTTCTTGCGCCTAAAGGTCTCTGCCGTAACTTGCCGCCTGCTGCGGGCGGTTGTGGAAAGCCCGCCTCGGCGATTGATCCTGTGTCGCCGCAGCGCGAATGCGCCAAAAACCTTGAAACTGCCCGGCTTTTAGCGCTGCCTCGCGCGCCGCTCCTTCACTGAAACGCCGCTTCGGACTTTTCATACCCACCCTTAAAGAGGCAGTTGACAGCTGCGGTCAATCTTGGATCATGTAACCAGACCCTCCAGACGAAAGGATCACCTCCATGCCTGCCGACCGGCCGCGTGCACGCCGCAGCATAATTTTCAGTCTGATCGCCGCCGCCACCGGCTGGGCGCTGCTGGCGGTCGGATTGGGCCGGCCGGCTCCGGCCGAAGAGTTCACCGCCGATCCGGCCGTGCTGCTGCGGTTGCGGCCGCTGGCGGAAAAATTCGACCTCGACGGCTCCCATTCGCTCGACCCCCGCGAACGCAAGCTGCTGAACGCCTTTCTCGCCGGCCAGGAAGGGGCCTGGGTCGCCCGGACCGTGGAGGCGGCGATCGGCCAGGCCGACGCCGACCACGACGGCACGCTCAGCCTGGCCGAATGGCTCGGCCTCCAGAAGTGGGCGGAGGGGGCACCCCGCCAGCAACTCGAACCGCGCCATGAAAAGCTTAAAATGGCCGGCGACGCCCTGCTGGCCACCGACGTCTATCTGCCCCGCGGCGCAGGGCCCTGGCCAGTGGTGCTGATGCGCACCCCTTACAACAAGAACGGTCTGCGCGCCACGGCCAAGGGGCTGACCGACAGCGGCTGCGCGCTGGTGGCCCAGGACATGCGCGGCCGGTTCGCTTCGGGCGGAGAGAACCTGCCCTTCATCGGCTGCGGCTGGGCCGAGCCGGCCGACGGCCCGGCCACCGTCGCCTGGATCCGGGGGCAGAAATGGTGCGACGGGCGGGTGGCGACCTACGGGGCCTCGGCCCTGGGCATCACCCAGCTGCTGCTCGCCGCCGCCGCGCCGGAAGGCCTGACGGCCCAGTACATCGAGGTGGCGGCCGGCGATTTCTACCGCCACATCGCCTACCCGGGCGGAGCCCTGCGCCAGAGCCTGGTCGAAGGCTGGCTGACCAACACCAAATTCTCCCCCCAGGCGCTGGAGCTCATGCGGGCCCATCCGCTGAACGACGATTATTGGCAAAAACTCGACGCCGACGCGCGCTGCGAACAGGTCGGCGCGCCAGCCGTACTCCGCGGCGGCTGGTTCGACGTCTTCGCCCTGGGCACGATCCGCTCCTTCCAAGCCAGGCAGCAACGCGCCGGCGCGGCCGCCCGAGGGGCGCAGCGCCTGGTCATGGGCCCCTGGGCGCACGCGATGGACGCGGTGCCTGGGGTGGGCGAGCTGGCCTTCCCGAACTACCAGACGCCCCCGGCCTATCGGCCCGAAGCCTGGTTCGCCTGGCGGTTGCAGGGAGTCAAGAATGCCGCGACGGCGGCTCCGGCCGTGGCCTACTACGTGATGGGCGACGCCTGCGACCCGACTTCGCCCGGCAATGAATGGCGCTTCGCCGCCGAGTGGCCCGGGGCGGTCGAAACGGTCGGCTACTACCCGACCGCGGCCGGCGAACTGGTCCTCGCGCCGCCGACGGAGAACCAGACGCTGGAGAAGATCTTCGATCCGGCCGACCCCTGCCCGACCATCGGCGGGGGCAATCTCTGCCTGCCGGCCGGGCCGCGGGACCAGCGGCCGGTCGAATCCCGCCCCGACCTGCTGGTCTTCTCCACCCCGGTCCTGGACCGGCCCCTGGAGATCCGGGGCGAGGCCCGGGCCGAGATCTACCTCTCCTCCTCGGCGGTCGACACCGACCTCTCAGTCCGGCTGTGCGACGTATATCCGGACGGGGCCAGCTATCTGATGGCCGAGGGCTACCGGCGCGGCCGACTGCTGAGTTCGAATGAAAAAGCGGAATTGCTAAAACCCGGCGAGGTCTATCGGTTCGAGGTGGAGCTCTCCCCGCTCAGCCTGATCCTGAATCGCGGCCACCGCCTGCGGATCGACGTGACCTTCTCCAACCATCCGCGCTTCGATGTCAATCCGGGTACGGGCGAGCCGGGCCGGCCGGGCGGCCCTTCGGTCAAGCAGACCAACCGCATTTATCTGGACCCGACCCGCGCTTCGCGGGTGCTGCTGCCGGTGGTGCCGGGGCAGTAATAACCATTCCGGGGAACCTTTTTTACAAAAAAGGTTCCCCGGACCTTTCCAAAAAACTCTCGACCGGCTTCGCCGCTTCGAACGTTCAGATGGACAAATTCGGCGCGGATGGATTTCGCACCTATTCGACGCTCATTAACTTGAACTGATATAAGAGAGGCGGGGTTGAAAAGCAGGGCGCTTTTCAGTTGTTTGGTTATCCTTGCTTTCAGCCGAACCCTAAAGCCGTTCTTTTCAGACGCAGCCTAAATATCGACTCCCAATCGACGCAACACCAGGGGCAGAAACGAAAGCAGAACCCCGATCAACAACAACCAGAGCGTGCTGCTGATGAACAGCGTATAGGTGAGCAGGCCCACTCCGCACAGCCCGACCAGCAGATCCGATTTCTTCTTCGCGTAGATCAGAAACGACGTGCCCACCAGGCTGAAAAGCATGGCCAGCAACAGGCCGCCGGGCGTAAGCCCCATGATCAGATCGTCCCCGCCTGCGCCCCCCAGATCCGGGTTGGTCGGAAAATGGATCTCAGCCGAGGTCTTGGCCGCGTTCAAGGAATCCAGCAGCTTTTCGGGACTTTGCATCACCCATCCTTTTTTCCGGTCGCCGCCTATCAGGCTGGTGAAAAAAGTCGTCTCACCACTTGCTCCGGCGTCGCGGATGTACCAACGCTTTAAAAACCTCGAAATTTCCGAGGTTTTTAAAGCTGCCTCTCGCGCCGCTGCTTGGCTGAAACGCCGCGCCGACCTTTTTCAACGGACTGCTATGCGGCATGAACTGAATGATGACTCAGTTCGGTCACGTGGCCGCCGCCCTCGCCCGACTCCAGTGTAAACCGTTTCATCAGTCGCTGCAACTCGGCCGCCTGGGCGGAGAGCTCCTCGGCCGCGGCCGCCGTCTCCTCCGCGTTGGCCGTGTTCTGCTGGGTCACCGTGTCGATCTGGCCCAGGGCCTGGTTCATCTGCGCGATCCCCTGCGCCTGCTCCGCCGACGCCGCCGCGATCTCCCCCACCAGATCCGAGGCCTTCACCACGCTCTCCACGATCTGCCCCAGCGCCGCGGCCGTCTCCTCCGCCACCGCCGACCCGCCCTTCACCTTCGTCACCGAATCTTCGATCAGCGCCGTCGTCTCCTGCGCCGCCTTCGCGCTGCGCGCCGCCAGGTTGCGCACCTCCTCGGCCACCACCGCAAAACCCTTGCCGTGGCGGCCCGCCCGGGCCGCCTCCACCGCCGCGTTCAGCGCCAGCAGGTTGGTCTGGAACGCGATCCCGTCGATCACCTTGATGATCTTGGCGATCTCCTGGCTCGAGGCGCTGATCGCCGTCATCGCCTGGCTCATCTGCTCCATCTTCGCGTTACCGGTCTCGGCCGCGGTCCGCGCCGCCTCGGCCAGCTGCTTGGCCTGGGTGGAGTTCTCCGCATTGGCCGAGGTCTGGCTGCCCAGCTCGGTCATGCTGCTGGTCAGCTCCTCCAGGCTGGCGGCCGATTCGGTGGCCCCCTGGGAGAGCGACTGGCTGGCGTCGGCCACCTGACCGGAACCGCCGCCGATCTGGGATGCGTTAACGTTGATCTGGCTGACCAGCTCGCGCAGGTTTTCGGTCATCCGCCGCAGGGCCAGGCCCAGAGCGTCCTTGTCCGAGGCCAACTCCACCCGATGGGTCAGATCGCCGCCGGCGATCGTTTCGGCCAGCTCCGCCTTCTGGCGTTGGGCCGAAGTCAGCAGCCGGACCGCCTCGGCCATCTGCCCGACCTCGTCGCCGCTCTGATAATCGGTGACGACGGTAATGTCTCCGGCCGCCGCTTGCTTCAGCACCTGGGTCAACCGGCGGATCGGCCGCACCAGCGAAAGGGCGAAAATGATCGCCCCAACCACGGACACCCCGACGGCCGCCAACGACAAACTGGCCAGGACGTTGCGTACCCCCGCGACCGTATGCTCGACATCGTCGATGTAAATTCCCGTGCCGACGATCCAGCCCCAGGGCTTGAATTCGGCGACGTATGAAAGCTTGGGCTCGATCCGCCCGGCTTCACCGTAATATTGCCATTGGTAATTGACATAGCCTTGGCCGCGCTCCTTGCAGACCTCGACCATTTTAACGAATAAAGCCAGCCCGTCCGGATCCTTGACGCCGGAGATATCCTGACCGTCGAGCGCCGGCTTGAACGGATGCATGACCATCCGCGGCTGGAAATCGTTGATCCAGAAGTAATCCAGCTTCTTGTCCCCGTATCTAAGAGCCTTGACCGCGGCCTTGGCCTTCTCCTGGGCTTCCGCCGGGGAGAGCCGTTTGTCGGCTTCCATGGCCTGGAAATGCTCCAGAATGGACAGGGCGACCCGGACCTGTTCGCGAACCTGCGCCTCCTTCTCCTCAAAGACCGCGCTGCGCAGGAAGTAGAGGGCTACCATTAGAATCAGAGCGCATGTGCCCAGCAACAATCCAGCAATCAGGCCGATCATCTTGCTCTGAAGACTTAGACTCTTAAACATGGTAGACCCTCCTTCACGAACTGCCGGGGACCCCTCCCGCCGGCCGTGCCACAGTCCTTTGTTCAGCCACCGAACCGCCCCAGATTATAATCTGCTCAAATACCACGCCTTTTCTGGCAACCGTCTGCAAAACCGCTCAGTTGATCATTATTCGCCGCTCTTTTTTCAGACAGTTGCCAGAAAGCGGTCGTTCAAATGCCGCCTAGTATTTTCCAAACTCCCGATCGTCCAGGGCGATCGCCTCTTCCGGCGCAATCAGCCGGCCGGGTTTGGATTGCGCCGGGACATTCCGCCGTTCGGCCGCAAGCGCCGTCGGCGCCGCCAACTTCTTTCGGGCAACGGGGGCGGCGGATGCTGCCGGCCCGGCCTGAGAATCGACTTGGAACTGCTGGAGCACCTCCTGCAACCGGGCCGCCTGGGCGGAGAGCTCCTCGGCCGCCGACGCCGTCTCCTCCGCGTTGGCCGTGTTCTGCTGGGTCACCGTGTCGATCTGGCCCAGGGCCTGGTTCATCTGCGCGATCCCCTGCGCCTGCTCCGCCGACGCCGCCGCGATCTCCCCCACCAGATCCGAGGCCTTCACCACGCTCTCCACGATCTGCCCCAGCGCCGCGGCCGTCTCCTCCGCCACCGCCGACCCGCCCTTCACCTTCGTCACCGAATCTTCGATCAGCGCCGTCGTCTCCTGCGCCGCCTTCGCGCTGCGCGCCGCCAGGTTGCGCACCTCCTCGGCCACCACCGCAAAACCCTTGCCGTGGCGGCCCGCCCGGGCCGCCTCCACCGCCGCGTTCAGCGCCAGCAGGTTGGTCTGGAACGCGATCCCGTCGATCACCTTGATGATCTTGGCGATCTCCTGGCTCGAGGCGCTGATCGCCGTCATCGCCTGGCTCATCTGCTCCATCTTCGCGTTACCGGTCTCGGCCGCGGTCCGCGCCGCCTCGGCCAGCTGCTTGGCCTGGGTGGAGTTCTCCGCATTGGCCGAGGTCTGGCTGCCCAGCTCGGTCATGCTGCTGGTCAGCTCCTCCAGGCTGGCGGCCGATTCGGTGGCCCCCTGGGAGAGCGACTGGCTGGCGTCGGCCACCTGACCGGAACCGCCGCCGATCTGGACGGCGCTCTCGCGAATCTGGCCGACCAGTTCGCGCAGATTTTCGGTCATCCGCTGCAGGGCCAAGCCCAGGGCGTCCTTGTCCGAGGCCAACTCCACCTGGCGGGTCAGGTCGCCGCCGGCGATCGTTTCGGCCAACGCCACCTTCTGCCCCTGGGCCACGGCCAACGCCCGGAACGCTTCGGCCACGTCGCCCACCTCGTCGTTCGAGCGGTAATCCAATTGCTGCCCCAGATCACCTTGCCGGAAGCGGTCCGCCGCTGCCGCCAGCCGCCCCAAGGGTCGGGCCAAGCCCCGGGCCACGCCCAGGGCGATCACCACCGCCATCCCGGCGATCACCACCAGCGTGAACCCGGACACATTAATTACTTGGTGAAGGATTTGGTCGACCGTCTTTCCCATGTCCTGCTCGGCGGCCAAAGCTTCGGCCGTATCCACCTTCGCGTTGAGGCAGTATTTCAACCCCCCGGCGATCTTGACCGGCGTATATGCGATAAAGGCGTTCTGACCTCGATAATCAGTCGTGCGCACCAGTCCGGTTTCGCCTTTCTCATGAGCCGCGCGCGTGGCTTCGGTGTAAACCTTGCCTTGTTCGGGATGGGCAAAGGAGGCGCGCAGGGAATGGTTCTTCGGTTCCAGAACCGAATCCGAGCGCATCAGGTAATCCGGCCCGACCAGCACGGTTTCTCCCGTCTGCCCCAGGCCCGCCTTCTCGGCCATGATCTGGTTGATGGCCGCATCGGAAAGCTGCAACGCCACCACCAATTCCACCTCTCCCCGGCTGACCAGCGGTTGGGCGATGAAGGCGGCCGGTTCGCCATTGCTGGGTTCATAAGCTTGGAAATCGCCGAAGGCGAAAGCCTTGGTGGTCAACGCCTGGGAGACGGCCCGCCCCAAGCTGCTGTCTTTGTACGGACCGGTTAAAATATTAGTTTTGTAATCTTCCTCGTGGCAGACGGAATAGAAGATCTGCCCCTGGGGATGAATCAGGAAGAGATCGTAATAACCGTAGGTTTCGACAAACGAGGCCAACAAGTCGTTGGGCCATTTTTCATTTTTCACTTGCCGGGTTTCGAACTGCGGGGCGAGGGCCTCTTCCAGGTCCATCTTGGTCACGCTGGCCCATTGCAGCCCGTCGATCTTGAGCGGATCGAAGCAGACCATGACCAGTTTGCCGGCGCTGTCGGTATAGACGTTCTGATTATCCTTGCCCGCCATGGCCTCTTCAATGTAGGTGGTGGTGATCTCGTACCCGATCTTGTATTTGCCGTCGCCCATGGTCGTCAATTTGGTGCGAAAGGCGGTCTTGCCGTCATGCTTTCCGACCACATAGGTTTCGCCCGTCCGGCCCATGCCGTCGCGGCTGTTGACCAGCGCGTCCAGTCGTTCACTGGAGATCTGGAAAGCCACGACCGCGATCGTCTTGCCGGCATCGTCGGCGACCGGGGCGGCCACGAAGGCGGCATATTCGCCTTTGCTGGGGGTATAGGGGGCAAAATCCTCGACGGCCGGCTGATTGGTGCTCATCACTTGGGCGAAAATCTTGCCCAGGCCTTCGTCCTTGAGCGGCCCGGTGCGCAAATTGGCGCCCAGATCGCTCTCCTTGGAGACGGTGAAAAGCACGTGCCCGTGCGCGGCACAAACTAAAAACATGTCGTAATAACCGTACAGCTTCACATATTTATCCAGGAAAGGCAGGTGTTTGGCGTACAAGGCCGAGTACGCGGGCGTGTTGACCGGCATGGAGCTGCCGGCCTCCACTTTCATGTTGTCGTGGTAAAGTTTAATGTCGGCAAAGCAGGCTTGCAGATCCCGCGAATGCTGTAGTGACACGGCCTCATTGCGCATGCTTTGGAAGAAATTCTCTACGCTTTTGCGCCGCAGCTCTTCGATCGCTTCGAGTTTCTGCAACGCTCCCTGACGCAACATGGCCACATTGCTCAGAAGCGCGCTCATGTCGCCCTGTCGTTCATCAAAAAAAGTTTCGATCTGCTTGGCCTTGATGTTGCGTACGGCCTCGAGCTTGGTCTTGGCATCGTTCTCCAAAGCAGCCGAAGCCTCGGATCGCAGGCGACCCATGCCCTGGATGATAGTCATGTAACCCAAGACCGCAGTCAGCAGCAGCAACGGACAGATGGCCATACCCAGATGCGTCAAAGTCAGCTTCTTCCCGATGCGCATGGCTTGCTCCCTTCCTGCCGATTCTCGGCACAGCCTGCACCCGTCACCCGACCCGTTCAATGAACGCTGATATTTAATTCTGGCAGAACCTCGGCCACCGCGCTGCGCAACTGGCAAGTATCGAACGGCTTGCGCAACACCCCATTCGCTCCGGCTTTGAGCGCTTCTTGCAGCATCTCTTCGCCCATCCCGGACACCACCAGAATTTTAACCTTTTGCAAGTTGGGCTCTTCCCGGAGCAACTTCAGCGCCTCCAGCCCGTTCATCCCCGGCATCAACAGGTCCAGGGTGATCAAGTCCGGGCAGATCGATTTGGCCAGCAGGCCGGCCTGAAACCCGTTTTCCGCCAAGGTGACCGTAAAGCCCATCTGCTGCAACCGGATCTCCAAAAGCTCGCTGATGCCAAGCTCGTCGTCTACCACCAGGGCCTGGAGCTGACCGCTATCCGGTTTTGGTTCAGGCAGAATGATTCGGTTTTTGGCGCAGAATTCTTCAAACACCGCATACTCAACCCGGTGGTGCCCACCCGGCCCGACTTGCGCGGCCGGCAGCATGCCTTTTTTTATCCATCTGGCGACAGTCGAAATATTTACCTTACAAATCGCGGCGATGTCGCCAGTCGTAAGGTAGGGTTCCATGAGCCTCCTCCTCATCAGTCAAACTATGCGTAGTGTGCGCTCAGTGCGCATTAAGCATACTTTGCCTACTATGCATTGTCAAACCGAATTATAAAACGTGTAAAAAATAAAAAGGACGGCCCAACCTCGGCCGTCCTTGTAACACTGATTGGCTTTTATAGAAACAATTTATTCCAAGTGTTGAACCCGACTAATACCAGCGTAATCGTCCCATTCGTGCGGTGGCTGCATCCGCCTGGCTAAGAGGTTTTCGAGCTTATCCTGCGAGGCAACCTCTCCCCAAGCCAGGGCTAAGCGAATTTCCTGCGGGCCTTCATCCGTGCCGAAGCGGGAATCCAGTGCGGGCAAAGCGAACAGATGTTTCTGGCTGCAATTGTGCAGGGCGTGGAAATTATTGCGAATCAGGGTCGCATTGACCTGCTCGGGGGTCACGTCCAGGGCAAAACTGTCGGGCAAAACCAGGCCCAGCGCCCCGGCTTCAGCCTCTATCCGGACAGCGTGATGCAACGGATATTCCTTGCCGTCGGGCTGACGGTCGAACCAGCCGCCGGCCACCCGGTCGGCCCGGCCGCGGACGCCCCCGGCCGGAGCCACCTGCGCTTTGAGCACGGTCATTGGTTCAGCGTAATTGATCCGCAGGCGCAGCCAGACCACCGGTTCGTCCTGCTCCAGAGTCGTGAAGAGCCACGCCCGACT
Source organism: uncultured Planctomycetaceae bacterium (assembly GCA_964389915.1). Lineage (GTDB taxonomy): Bacteria > Planctomycetota > SZUA-567 > SZUA-567 > SZUA-567 > CAYMGG01. The sequence goes on along the minus strand of CAYMGG010000075.1, from coordinate 4,967 downwards.
ACGGCCGATCGTCCCTTCCTGGCGCACCGTGGTGCGCAGGGGGCCGGACTCGACCACCGCCGGCGCGCCGAACCGGCCAGCGGCCACCACCTCGTCGGAATAGCGGTCGATGATGTGCGACCAGGTATCGCTCCAGTCGCGCCGGGCGGCCAGCACCAGCGGCCGGACCAGCAGTTCGCGCCCGGCCTTCTCGTCGCGGACCGCCTCGATCCCGGTGGGTCCCAGCTTGACCGCCGCGGCCGCGCCACGCAAAACGAAATCGGCCAGTTCGGCGTTGGCGGTCGGCGATTCCGCGGGAGGAACCTCCGCTGGCAGCAGGCGCAGCAGGCGGTGTTCACCCGGGTTAAGCGTGACCGGTGTGAGCGCCCGCTTGGCCTGGATGTCGGCCAGCGGCGGTTCACCCGGGACGATCTGAAAGGGCAGCGGTTTGCCGGCTTCGTCGGCAAGGAGTTGCCGTCGCGGATCAATGTCCACTTCGGCCAGCCCGGCCCAGGGCCGGTCGGAGGGATTGAACAGATGTACGCGGTGTCCGCCGCCACGCGCCCGGCTGGGCAATCCGTAATCTCGCCGCAACAGGCGAAAGTTCACCTCTTCGGTCAGAGTCTTGGCGGCCCCGACCTGCTCGCGGGCCACCGCCACGGCCGAAGCCACCGCGCTGCCGGGCAGGACATCGTGGAACTGGTTGAAACAGATGATCTCCCAGGCCGAATCCAATTTGCGCCGGTCCTCGGGATCGGCCGGCCGGGGGGAGCACGCCAGCAGCCGCTCGGCCGCGCTGGCGGCCAACTCCGCCTGGCGCAGGGCGCGCTTCAGGTCGCCGCAGACGCTGTAGCAGCCGATGGCGTGGAACTGCAATTCGTCGGCCACGACCGGGGTCTGTTCCCGCTTGGACTCGACCGCCGCGAAATAGCGCTGCGGACTGGAGAACTCCAACCGCACGCCCGGCGCGTAATCCCGGTGCTCCAGAATCCAGCGAACCATTTTGCGGGTCGGCCCGCCGCCGTGATTGCCGGCGCCGTAGTAGACCATGACATGGTCCAGGCCGGGCTGGCGTTGCGCCAGCTGGTCCCGCAGGGTTTTTTCCAGGTTTTCGATCGTCCAAGCGGTATAGCTGTTCAGAATGCGGAAAGTAAGCACCTCGGCTCCGGCCGGGTCGCGCCAGCGGAAAAGCTGGGCCGGCAGCGTCTTCTCGCTCGGCCCCGGGCGCATCATGACGTAGTATTTCTGCCCGGCGGCGCGGATAATGCTGGGCAGATAGGGGCCGTGGCCGAAGGAGTCAACGCAATAGGCCACCTCGACCTGATCCACGTTCAGATGGCGGCGGAACCAGTCGGCTCCCAGGCGGGCCGACTTGGCCATGGCCTCGGCCGTGGGCAGGTTGCAGTCCGGCTGGACCCACCAGCCGTTGACCACGGCCCAGCGGCCGGACTCGACGTGGGGCCGGATGCGGTCCAGCAGCTCCGGCTCCAGCCGGCGGACCTGCTCGTAAACCCAGGCTTCGCCGCGGGTGTAGACGAACTCGGGGAACTCGTCGAGCAGATCGCAGGCCACCCGGCAGGTGGCCAGCGCCTCGTCGGCGCCGCGCTGCCAGTGCCAGAGCCAGACCGGATCGAGGTGGGCGTTGGCGATCATGTGCACGGTCAGGGTCATAACGACTCCTCAAATAAGTTTTCTAAGGGTCTCGGGTGCGGCCCGAGATAGGTTATATAATATATCACCATATATATAAACCCTAAAATCGACGTTGTCAAGTCCGTCCGACTCGGCCCCAGGGTCTTCGAGGTTTATATAATCAGGTTTATGACAAAATGATAGCCGGGGATTTGCCGAACCCAAAAAACAGATCTCACGCCAAGACGCAAAGGCGCAAAGAAGTTAATGGTGCGGCGGCGGCCTAATATCAACTCAAGTTATTGATGGCCGACTAGCGTTCGGGTCTGGTGAACAGGATGAGAGTTTTTGGTGGGGTCTCAACCCACGGCAAGATTAAGCGCTTGCCGTAACTTGCCGCCGTCTGGAAAGTCGGCGCCACAGCACCGTTTCGCCCCCTTATTTGCGAAGAACGGTTCTATGTCGCGCTCGGTTCTTTGCGCCTTGGCGTCTTGGCGTGAGAAATATATTTTTTATTTCTCTTGGTAGTCTTGGCGTTATTGGCGTTGCATCAACCGCGAAAGACCCTGGACCCGATCCGCCCCCGGTGGGCGCAAAAAAAATCCTCGCCGCGATTTGACAACTCCGCCGCGGAGGGTATATTTTAGTTATCGTGTAACTACACGCTAAGGATTTTGAGGGTTCCAGCATGTCCGCGGGACGCGATTTCAATGGGCTTTATCGGGGTGAATATCTGGCCAAGCCGGCTTTTCCCTTGGGCGGCATCGGGGCGGGGATGATCTGCCTGGAAGGCACGGGGACCTTCTCCCATGTCTCCCTGCGCCACAAGCCCGAGGTCTTCAACGAGCCATATATCTATGCCGCCGTCTGTGTGAAGGGCGCGGAAAACGTGGCCCGGGTTTTGGAGGGCCAGGTGCCGGATTGGAAAGTTTTCGGCCCGGCCGGCACGGGCAACGGGCTGGGCAACCGCACCTACGGCCTGCCGCGCTTCACGGGCGCGGAGTTCCTCCCCCGCTTTCCCTTCGCCACGCTCAATCTGACCGACGAAAATCTGCCGTTAAGCTGCGAACTGACCGGCTGGAGTCCGTTCCTGCCCGGCACGGCCGACGACTCCAGCCTGCCGGTGGCGGCGCTGGAATATAAGCTGATCAACCGCTCCGCCCGGCCGGTGGAGGCGGTCTTCTCTTTCCACGCCAAAAACTTTCTGGCCGTGGGCCAGACGGCCGAGGACAAGGCCCGGCAGAGCGTAACCCGCCTGCCCTCGGGCTTTGCCCTGGGCCAGGCCGCGCTGCCCGACGCCCCGCACCAGGAGGCGGCCTTCGGCGTGGAGTGCTCCGACCCGAACGCCCGGATCGACTGCGGCTGGTTCCGGGGCGGCTGGTTCGACGCCAACACCATGGTCTGGCGCACGGTGGCCGCGGGCGAATCCCCCGCCCGTCCGCCGCACGAAACCGGCGAGCCTTCGGCCGGCGGCAGCCTGTATGTGCCCTGTAAGCTGGCCGCAGGCGAGAGCCGCACGATTACCTTACGCCTCTCGTGGTATGCGCCGCACTCCGACCTGCGCGTGGGCAAAGACCCCGAGGAGGCTCCCGCGCCGGCTGGTGGTGGCTGCGCTTGTAGCTGCGGCAAAAACCCGACCAAGGAGACCTACGCCCCCTGGTACGCCGGCCGCTTCGCCGATCTGGCGGCCGTGGCCGCGTACTGGCGCGAACATTTCGCCCGCCTGCGGGCCGAGTCGGCCAAGTTTCGCGACTGTTTTTACGACACCACCCTGCCGCCGGAAGTGACCGAGGCCGTGGCGGCCAATCTGACGATTCTGAAATCGCCCACCGTGCTGCGGCAAAAGGACGGCCGGCTCTGGGCCTGGGAAGGCTGCTGCGACGGCAACGGCTGCTGCCACGGCTCCTGCACCCACGTCTGGAACTATGCCCAGGCTCTGCCGCATCTTTTCCCCGACCTGGAGCGTTCACTGCGCCAGACCGAGTTCAACGAGAGCCAGGACGAGCGCGGGCACCAGAATTTCCGCGCCAACCTGCCGATCCGGCCCACGGAGCACCACTTCCACGCCGCCGCCGACGGCCAGTTGGGCGGGATCATGAAGATCTACCGCGAGTGGCGGGTGAGCGGCGATTTAGCCTGGCTTCGCGGACTCTGGCCGCGCGTCAAACAAAGCCTGGAATACTGCATCGAACTCTGGGACCCGGATCGGCTGGGCGTGTTGATCGAGCCGCACCACAATACCTACGACATCGAATTCTGGGGTCCGGACGGGATGTGCGCCTCGATCTACCTGGGCGCGCTGGAAGCCGCCGCCCGGATGGCCGAAGCCGTAGGCGACAAAAACCAAAATTACCGCCAACTCGCCGCCAAAGGCCGAAGCTATGTCGAAGAAAAGCTGTTCAACGGCGAGTATTTCATCCAAGAGGTCCGCTGGCAGGGCCTGCGAGCCCAAGACCCCGTGGCCGTGGCGGCCCAGGGCTGCGCCGGGCAGAACAATTATTCGCCCGAAGCCCTGGCCCTGATGGAGAAGGAAGGCCCGAAATATCAATACGGCCACGGCTGTCTAGCCGACGGCGTGATCGGCGACTGGCTGGCCCGGGCCTGCGGCCTGCCCGGGGTGCTGAACGTCGAGCAGGTACGCGCCCACCTGCGGGCCGTGTTCGAGCACAATCTCAAGCGCGACCTGCGCTCGCACGCTTGCACCCAGCGGCCGACCTACGGCCTGGGCGCGGAAGGCGCGCTCATCGCCTGTGCCTGGCCGCGCGGCCGGGACCTGGCCATCCCCTTCCCCTACTCCGACGAGGTCTTCACCGGTATCGAGTATCAGGTGGCCGCGCACCTTATCATGCTGGGGCTGGTCGAGCCGGGCCTGGAGGTGGTCCGCGTCTGCCGCGAGCGTTATGACGGCCGCCGGCGCAACCCGTTCAACGAATACGAGTGCGGCCACTGGTACGCCCGGGCCCTAGCCAGTTACTCGCTGCTGGCGGCCCTGAGCGGCGCGCGCTACGACGCGGCCGAACAGACCCTCTACCTCGCGCCCGCCCGCGCGGGCGATTTCCGCTGCTTCCTGGCCACGGCCACGGGCTACGGCACGGTGGGCGTGAAAAACGGCCAGCCCTTCCTGGAAGTGGTCCACGGCCAGATTCCACTAGCCAAGCTGGAGTACACCCCGGCGGCGTGAAATACGAGCGGGCCAGAGAATTAGCCATCGAACCAAATTCACTCCGGGAAAACCTTTTTTACAAAAAAGGTTTTCCCAGAGCCTTTCCAAAAAACTCTCATCCGGCTTTGTATCGAGAGGTGACGGGACAATAATTATGGCGAGAGTTTTTTGAGGGGGTCTGGGGGAACTTTTT
>CAYMGG010000074.1:0-19932 GCA_964389915.1 uncultured Planctomycetaceae bacterium | reverse complement strand
GGGCTGACTTGAAAACGCGGCGCCGGTCGCGGCGAAGCCGGGTGAGAGTTTTTTGCGGGGGTCCGGGGGAGCTTTTTTGCAAAAAAGCTCCCCCGGGAGGTTGTCAGTTTCGGGGTAAAAAAAAAGGGGCTTTCCGTATGGAAAGCCCCCCGGCGTTTGCGCCAATTGCGTTCAGCCCAGGATGGCCTTCAAGTCGGCCTCGGGGGTAGTGGTCGGGCCGATGCCGAACTTGTCGACCAGGATCTGCAGCGCCGCCGGGCTGATGAAGGCCGGCAGGCTGGGCCCCAGGCGGATGTTCTTGATCCCCAGGAAAAGCAGGGTCAGCAGGATCGCCACCGCCTTCTGCTCGTACCAGGAGAGGATGAGCGAGAGCGGCAGGTCGTTGACGCCGCAACCAAAGGCCTGGGCCAGGGCCACGGCGATCTGGATGGCCGAGTAGGCGTCGTTGCACTGGCCGACGTCGAGCAGGCGCGGGATACCGCCGATATCGCCGAACTCCAGCTTGTTGAAGCGGTACTTGCCGCAGGCCAGGGTCAGGATCACGCAGTCGGCCGGCACCTGCTGGGCGAAGTCGGTGTAGTAGTTGCGGCCGGGCTTGGCCCCGTCGCAGCCGCCGATCAGGAAGAAGTGGCGGATCTTTCCGGCCTTGACCGCGTCGACCACCGCTCCGGCCACGCTCAGCACGGCATTACGGGCAAAGCCGATGGTGATGAATTTCTCCTCGCCGTCCTCGGCGAAGCCCGGCGCGGCCTGGGCCGCGGCGATCACGGCCGAGAAGTCCTTGGTCCCGTCGGCGCGCGGTGCGACGTGGGTCACGCCCGGCCAGGCCACCAGGCCGGTGGTGAAGATGCGCCCCAGGTAGGTTTCGCGCGGCTTCTGGATGCAGTTGGTGGTCATCAGGACCGCGCCGGGGAAGGCTTCGAATTCCTTCTGCTGGTCCTGCCAGGCCCCGCCATAGTTGCCCTTCAGGTGCGGATATTTCTTCAGTCCCGGATAGGCCAGGCACGGCAGCATCTCGCCGTGGGTGTAGATATTAATGTTTTTGCCGGCGGTCTGCTTGAGCAGCTCGTCCAGATCCTTCAGGTCATGGCCGGAGACCAGGATGGCCTGGCCCTTGACCGGCGTGACTCGCACCTTGGTTGGCTCGGGATGGCCGTAGACGCCGGTGTTGGCCGCGTCCAGCAATTCCATGACCTTGAGGTTCAGCTCGCCGGTTTCCAGGGCGCGCCCCAACAGTGCGTCCAGCGCCGGCTTCTCGGTGTTGAGAAAATCCAGCAACTCGTGGAATTTGGCGTAGATCGCCGCGTCCTCACGGCCCAGAACCTGGGCATGGTCGGCGTAGGCGGCCGCGCCTTTGAGGCCGTAGATGATGAGTTCCTGCAAGCCGGCCACGTCCTCGCCACGTTCGGCCCGGCGGGAGGCGACCGAGACGGCCTCGCCCTGGGCCGCCAGGCTCATCATGTCGACCTTCGGCTGCCAGGCTGCGGCAGGCAGGACTTCGGGCGTCTGGCCGCCGGCGGCCGCCGCCTTTTCATAAAGAGCCTTGGCCCGGTCGCGCACCTGGGCGGCGCGGTGGAGGATTTCGCCCAGGCGCTGCGGGTCGAAATCTACGTTGGTGACCGTGCTGAATAAAGCTTCGATCACGAACCGGTCGATTTCGGGGTCGCGCTGGCCGAGTTTGGCCGCCCGTTGGGCGTAGGCCGAGATGTGCTTGGCCGCCTGGACCAGCAGGTCTTGCAGCTTGGCCGTGGTCTCGTCCTTGCCGCAGACGCCGCGCATGGTGCAGCCTTTCCCGCCAGCGGTCTGCTCGCATTGAAAACAGAACATGCCCATTTCCTCTCCTCCTCGTTTTGGTGGTTACGCCCGGACGGCGTTCAGTTTAGCCTGACAAAAGCGATTTGCCACTTCTTGTTTCCCGATTTATGCCTTTATTCTTGATCCTGGGTGATATTCCCCTCCACCCCGATGATCACTTCGCGCAGCGGCAGATCCCGCCCCGAGAGGGCCAACGCCGCCCGGGCCAGGCGGGTCAGGCCGCCGCAACAGGGCACCTCCATCCGGGCCACGGTCACCGAGCGCGCCCGGGCCAGGAGTTGGGCCAGCTTCTCGACATAGCCCTCGCCGTCGTCCAGTTTGGGGCAGGCGATGGCCACGCTCCGGCCAGCCAGCAGCCGGCCGTGAAAACCGCCCAGGGCCACGGCCGCGCAATCGGCCGCCAGCAGCAGGTCCGCGTCCGCAAAGGCCGGCGAGGCGGGGTTGATGAGTTTCAATTGCACCGGCCAGTGAGTCAGAGCCGAAGGGGTTTCGGTTTCCGCTTTCTCCTCCGCACATCCGCAGGCCGGCCGGGCGAACTGGCGGGCCGCCGTGCCCGGACAGCCGCAGGGCAACCGGTCCGGACTGGCCGGCATCGCCGGGGCGGCGGGTTTGGCCGCGGCCACGAATTGACGCGCTTGGGTTCCGGGGCAGCCGGCGGCAGCCAAGGCCGGCGCGGCAACCTGATGTTCAGCCACCGCCGCGTCAGGATGATTGAAGGCCGGAGCTTCGCGTTTTTCGATGGCTATCGCGCCCTGGGGGCATTCGCCCAGGCAGGCGCCCAGCCCGTCGCAATAATCCTCGCGGACCAGCTTGGCCTTGCCGTCGATCATTTTGATCGCTCCCTCGGCGCAAGCGCTCGCGCACAGACCGCAGCCGTTGCATTTGTTTTCGTCAATCCGGATAATGTCGCGCATGGGCATGGCTGGCCCTCCTTTTTTGAATTCTGTCGCTCGCTCAACCGCCTTAAGTCTAGCCCGGGGCCGAAACCAAAACCTTGACCCAGGTCAAGTCGGAGAGTTTTCATGAAAAAAAAGAGCGACCCCCTGGCCGAGCGGCTGGCGCGGCTGCAGGACTGCCCTCTGTTCTCCGGTTTGCCCGAGGACGAATTGCGGCTATTGGCCAAGCTGGCCGGCCGGCGGGATTATGCGGCCGGCGAGTCGCTCTTCCGCCAAGGCGACCGGGCCGAGGGCTTTTATGTCGTGGTCAAGGGGCAGCTCAAGGTCTGCCGGCTGGGCCGGGAGGGGCGCGAACAAGTGCTGCACATCCTGGGGCCTGGGGAGGTCTGCGGCGAGGTGCCGGTCTTCCAGGGCGGACACTACCCGGCCACGGCCATGGCGGTGGGCAGCCTTTCCACTTTGTACATCCCCGGCGATAAATTTTTGGAGCTGGGCCTGCGCCAGCCGGAGATTCTGCTCGAAATGTTGGCCATTCTCAGCGTCAGGCTGCGGGGCTTCGTCCGCCTGATCGACGATCTTTCGTTACAGGAGATCTCCGCCCGGCTGGCCAAGCATCTGCTGGATCTGGAGGCGCGCCAGGGCCACGCCGGCGAACTCCGGTTGGAGTGCGCCAAGACCGTCCTGGCCGCGCGGCTGGGCACTGTGGCCGAAACCCTCAGCCGCACCTTGCGCAAGCTGCAGGACCGGCAAATCGTGACGGTGACGGGCAAGACCGTCCGCCTGCTCGACCGCGAGGCGTTGCAGGACGTGGCGGCGGGAATGAAGCTGTAGGCGCGACCGATTCCGGGGGAACTTTTTTGCAAAAAAGTTCCCCCGGCCCCCTCAAAAAACTCGCGCGCGGCTTCGCCGTTTCGAGCGTTCAGATGGACAAACTCGACGTTGACCCCGTTCGTGCGATTCGCCCATCTGAACCTGGCGAATACGCGAAGCGTTTTATGGGTGTGCGGCACGCACTTGCAAAAAAGCTCTCTCAAACCGGAGCCGAATTTTGCGGCATTCTTTAGTGCCGCGGCGGCGGCAAAAGCGTAAACGTACACAAAAAAAAGCGCATCATCCATTCCCCGCCGCGGGGCCGGCAGGCTAGAATAAGTCGAGACTTCTGGCCCGAACGCCAGCTTACAGACCGACCAAAAGGAGAGCAGCGCCATGTACAATCTGCGTTTCCGGCAGATCCACCTGGACTATCACACCTCGCCGGCCATCGACGGCATCGGCGCGGCTTTCGACAAGAAGGAGTGGCAGGAGACCCTCAAGCTGGGGCACGTCGACTCCATCACCTGTTTCTCCAAGTGCCATCACGGCTGGAGCTATCACCCGACCAAGGTCGGCCAGGTCCATCCGCATCTGAAATACGACCTGCTGCGCGCCCAGTTCGACGCCTGCAAGGAGATCAACGTCAACGTCCCGGTCTACATCTCCGCCGGCCTGGACAGCGTGATCACGATCGAGCATCCCGAATGGCGCGAACTGCGCGACGACGGTAAATTCGCCGGCTGGGCCGGCAGCCCCCTGCACCCGGGCTTCGAAAAGCTCTGCTTCAACAGTCCGTATCTGGAATACCTCTGCGCCCAGATCCGCGAGGCCGTCGAACTCTTCCCCAACTGCGACGGCATCTTCCTGGACATCATCAGCCAGGGCCAGTGCTGCTGCCGCTGGTGCATGGCCGGCATGCTCAAAGCCGGCCTCAAGCCCGAGGTCGCGGCCGACCGGCAGGCCTGGTCCCGCCAGGTGCTGCTCAAATATTACCGGGAAACCACGGCCGCGGTCCGCTCGCGCCGTTCGGACATGCCCGTCTTCCACAACAGCGGCCACATCCCGCGCGGCGACCGGGAGCTGCTGCCCTTCCTCAGCCACCTGGAGCTGGAGAGCCTGCCCACCGGCGGCTGGGGCTACGACCACTTCCCGCTTTCGGCCAAGTATTGCAAAAAGCTGGACCTGGACCTCTTGGGCATGACCGGCAAGTTCCACACCACCTGGGGCGAGTTCGGCGGCTTCAAGCATCCCAACGCCCTGCGCTACGAATGCGCGGCCATGGTCGCCTACGGCTCCAAGTGCAGCGTGGGCGATCAGCTGCATCCCAACGGCAAGCTGGACCGCTCGACCTATTCGATCATCGGCGCGGCCTACGCCGAAGTGGAGGCCAAGGAACCCTGGTGCGACCACGCCACGCCCGTGGCCGACATCGGCCTGCTCTCCTCCGAGGCGCAGCGCCTCGGTCCGGCTTCGCACAGCAACTCCCGCCCCGGCGACACCGGCGCGACCCGGGTGCTGCTGGAAGGGCACTTCCTGTTCGACGTGCTCGACGGGCAGATGGATTTTTCGCCCTACAAGCTGCTCATCCTGCCGGACGACATCCTGGTGGACGCCGCCCTGCAGGCCAAGCTTGAAAAATATCTGGCCGGCGGGGGCAAATTGCTGCTGAGCGGCGAAAGCGGCCTCAAGCCCGACCGCAGCGGCTTCGCTTTCGATCTGGGGGCGACCTGGGAGGGTCAGAGTCCGTTCCGGCCCGATTACATCCTGCCGGCGCCGGAGCTGCGCCCAGATTTCGTCAGCACTCCGCTCATCATGTACCTGCCTTCGCAGCGGATCAAGGCCACGACCGGCCAGGCGCTGGGCGATATCCACGACCCTTATTTCAACCGCACCTATCGCCACTTCTGCAGCCATCAGCATGCTCCCAACCGGCCCGAGCCGTCGGGTTATCACTGCGGCGTGCGTCAGGGCAACCTCGTCTACCTGGCCCATCCGATCTTTTCGATCTACGCCAATTTCGGCGCCGTGGCCTACAAGGACTTCGCGGTCAAGGCGATCGAATCCCTCCTGGGCGAACGAACGGTCAAGGCCGGGCTGCCCTCGACCGGCCGGCTGAGCCTGATGCGCCAGGCCAAACCCGACCGGCTGATTCTGCACCTGCTCTACGCCAACACGATCAAGCGGGGCGACGTCAACAAGAACATCGAGAACGGCGTGCGGGAAGCGGTCGCGGTCGAGGTGATCGAAGACTTGCTGCCCCTAAACAACGTGACCGTCAGCCTCAAGCCCGGCCGGCCGGTCAAGAGCGTTACGCTCGAACCGCAAGGTAAACCGCTGTCTTTCGCCCAGAAGAACGGCGAAGTGAGTTTCACGGTCGAGGAGTTCACTTGCCACCAGATGGTGGTTTTGGCCTAGGACCGGAATCGACCAAATTGGGCTTATCTGTACTCACCCCGGCCGGGCAATCCGGCCGGGGTGTTTTGTAGAATGACCGAATGATCTGGCACAAACCATGCTGCTTACGAAATTTGGAAAAGTGATTAAGCACTGCAAGGGCAGATCGCTTATGCGGTAAAGTGAGGGATGATAAAGCAACTTTTAGGGTAGGTTTGAGGGGTGATTGTCATATAGGCTAACTTATTTTAAGATAAAAAATTGCGCTGTCAGGCGAACGGTCAGAAGGTGGGGCGAATTACTCCCCAGGTCGAGCTATGCAACCCAAAGCGGGTTTATTAGTCAACATGGTTGTATCAATAAGTTTTAAGCTAAAAGTTCTTGCGCTTTTCTAATTTCCGATATACACTTCCCGCATAATCCTCAAAATGGGCTAACCGGGAGCAAACGGACAAATGCCAACCGCATTATCATCTACTTGCCCTGACACAGAAATGGAAGAAATGGTTGGTCCGGAAAAAGACGAAGCCTTTGTCCCGGCGGCTTGGCTGGATCAGTTGGGCGGGGCGATCATGGTCATGAATGATCGCCAACAGTTGCGCTATTGCAATCTGGCTGCCCGCAACCTGGCCCAGATAAAAGAATTTTCCTCCCCTATTCGTTTGGCGGATCTGCCCAACGAGACTTTGCGCAAAAGCCTGAGTTGGTTGCTTTCCGTCGTGATCCGCACCGGTGCGCGCCGCACGGCCAATTTCCCGGTGCGGGGCGAAAACGGCTGCTGGCATCAGTTTCAACTGGAGGTGTCGCCCCTGGGCGAGGGCGCGGGCGGTTTGTACATGGCCGCGTTGCAAGACGTGACCGAGCTGCACAACGACCTCTTGGACCGTTCGCAGCATGACAAGATGGCCGCCGTGGGTTTGCTGGCGGCCGGCATTGCCCATGAGTTCAACAATATCTGGGCTGCGGTGCAGGGCTACGCCGAACTGGCCCAGCAATCGCCCGATTTTGCCGCCGAACTGGCCAACATCGTGCTGGAACAGTCGCAGCGCTCAACCCAGATTGTGCGGGCGATGCTCTCCTTTTCCGAGGTGAGTTCGGACAACAGCCAACAGCTCAAGTTGGGCGAGGTTTTAGCCGGCATTCTGCACCTGGTCGAGCTGGAGCTCAAGACCCGGGGCATTTCGGCCTCGTTGGAAATCCGCGAGGATCCGCTGATCGAAGGCCGGCGGCACATGCTTCAGCAGATCTTCCTCAACCTGATCATCAACGCCTATCAGGCCATGGAGGAGCAGGGCCGTCTGACCGTCAGCCTGACCCGCGAAGGCGAATGGGCGGTGGTCCGCGTGACCGACACCGGCCGCGGCATCGAGCCCTGCCGCCTCAAGCGACTGTTTGAACCCTTCTACACCACCAAGGGCGCGTTCGGCGGCAACGAGAAGGTCGACGGGCACGGTCTGGGGCTGACCATGGTCTACAACCAGGTGCGCCTGCATCAGGGCCAGGTCCAGGTCCAGAGCGAGTTGGGCCGGGGTTCGGTCTTCACCGTGCGCCTGCCCGTGGTCGCGACGCCCGTTCCGGCCGCTTCCGGCGGAGAGAACCGGCCCCGCGAACGCAAGGGCGAGCCGCAGCGGGTGCTGGTGGTGGACGACGAAACCGTGCTCCAGAGCCTGATCAAAAATATTCTGCGCCAGCACCGGGTGGACTTTGCCGCCAGTGGCCAGGCGGCCCTCGCGGCCGCCGAGAAGCAGGAGTATGACCTGATCCTGCTGGATCTGATCATGCCGGGCGAGCTTGACGGTTTCGAGGTTTTCGACCGGGTGCTGGAGAAGCACCCCTCGACCCGGATCGTCATTGTCACCGGCTATCCCGGCGACGAACGGCTGGCGAAATACCTGCCCCGCGCCGCCGGCCTGATCCGCAAGCCCTTCGCGGTCGACGAGATTCTCGCCTACGTCTGAGCCCTCACGGAAAGCCTTTGGCTGGAGCGCGGACTGGTATTCCCGGTCCGCGCGGGCATAATTGGCCGCAGACTTTTCTGAGGAGGGCCGCATGCTTCCCCGGGTGCATCTGCGCGACGAAGGGCAGTTGACCGCGCCTTTTCGCTATTTCGAACTCAAAGATTACCTGCCCAGTCGCGGCGACTTTTTTCACCAGCATGATTTTTATCACCTGGTCGCGGTGGCGAAGGGCGAATTCGAGTTCACCTTCCCTGCCGGCGAGGCCCTGCGGCTTGGCCCGGGTCAGGTCGGAGTGGTGCCGCCGCGCACGCCGCACGACTGGGCCGGGGTTTCGCGCTCGGTCTGCTCGACCTTGATGCTGGCGTTCGATCCGCTTTCCGAGGTCGAGTTCGGCGATCTGGGTCAGGTCTTTTCGCCCGCCAATCCGGCACCGTTTCGAGCCCAACTCGAACGGCGGGAATTGACGCCCGCGCTGCGACGGCTGAGCGTCGAAAGCCGGGCGGCCCGCCCCGCCCGGGGGGCGCTGCTAAGGGCCGAATGTCTGCGCCTGTTGGCCTTGGTCGCGCGCGACGTCCTTAGCCGCGGGGAGTGGTCCGGCGGCGACCGGGCCGCCCGACTGGCCCGCGCGGCCGGCGATTTCATGGAAACCCATTACCGTCGCTCCCCCAGCCTGGGCGAGATCGCCGCCCATGTCCACCTCAGCCCCAGCCGCTTTTCGGCGGTTTTTCGCAGCGCCACGGGGCAGAGCCCGCTGCGCTACCTGCACGAGTTGCGCCTGCGCCGGGCCCTGGTCCTGGTGCGCGACTCGGACCTGACCATCGCTCAGATCGCCGCCCACCTGGGCTTCAAGACTCCGCAGTATTTCACCCGCGCTTTTCACGTTTTCGCCGGCCAAACTCCCTCGGCCGTCCGCGCCGTCCACCGCAAACAGTAAGAAAGTATAAGCGAACGATCTTTTCGTCTTCTGGTTAACTCCGCCGGGCGGGTTAGGCTGAAAGAGCCGAAACCGGCACCGAATTCGCCTCTACCCAGGAGATAGCCATGAGTCAGCTGACGGCCGCGCAAGTGAAGCGGTGGGCCAAGGAGTGCGGCGCCGACCTGGTCGGCATCGCGTCGATGGATCGGTTCGAGGGCGCGCCCAAGCAGTGCGATCCGCGCTACATCTCGCCCCGGGCCAAGTCGATGATCGTGTTGGGATTCCGCGTGCTGCGCGGCGCTTTGCGGGGCATTGAGGAGATGCCGATGGTCATCTGGAATCTGGCCGCCCGCTTGGAGGACGCCGGGTTCGAGGCCGTGCCCATCCCCAACACCTTCCCCTGGACCGCCTCGCATTCGGCCGGGCACGACCCGGCCCTGACCGACCAGCCCCGGCCGGACTGGAGCCGTCCGGTCTCGCCCGACAAGCCGGCCCCGGACGTGTTCGTGCACCTGCGCATCGCGGCCTTCGCCGCGGGGCTGGGCGAGATAGGCTATAGCAAGATGCTGCTCACGCCCGAATACGGTCCGCGCCAGCGCCTGGGCTGCATCATCACCGACGCCGAACTGGAGCCGGACCCGATCATCAAGCCCGGCACGCTCTGCGACCGCTGTATGGCCTGCGTCCGCGAGTGCACCGGGGGATGCATCAGCAAGGTCCGGACGGTCAAGATCAAGGTCGCCGGCTACGATGTGGAATGGGGCGAGATCGACATGGAGCGCTGCACCCGCTTCTTCTGCGGCGGCTCGGAGCGGCACAACCCCTTCATGACCTCGGCGGAGGACAAAGCCGGCTTCAACCGCCCGGGCTATCAGGCCCAGGGCTACAAGGTCAATGCAACTTACGACTACGGTCGGGCGCTGGAGGGTTCGCGCGGCTGCACCCGCGCCTGCATGGTCCACCTGGAGGAGCAGGGCAAGCTGGGCAACAAATTCGCCACGCCGTTTCGGATCAAGCCGCAGTGGCGGCTGGAGCCGATCGGCGCCGGCGCTACTACCGGCGACGGCGGCCGGGAGGATCTGACCATCGACGATTAGGGCCAAATTTGGCCGAAAAGAAAGGAGTGTTTGCATGATAATAGACGCACATTGCCATTATTACCCGGAAGAGAATTATATCGACAAATTGCTGGCGGCTATGGATCAGGCGGGAATCGATATGTCGTGCCTGACGCCTTTGCCTCCTCAATTTGGCGCACCTAAGGAAGAGGCGGTAATGGCTGCGGTCAAAGCGCATCCCGATCGTTTGATTCCCTTTGGCTATATTCAATTGGGAGCCGATTCGGCGGATAAGGTTGTCCGGCTGCACGAAGCGGGGTTCGTCGGCCTAAAGATGCACATCCCCGGGAAGAACTATAATGACCTGAGTTTCTATCCGATCTACGCCGAGGCGGAAAAGGCGCAAATGCCGATTTTGTTTCACACCGGCATGATTGTCGCGCGGACCGACAATGATGCGCAATTCAACGTCGACTCCTCCCGGATGCGGCCAATTTTTCTGGACGGGATCTCCCGGGCCTTTCCTCGGTTGGATCTGATTGGCGCCCATATTGGTTTGCCCTGGCACGACGAGGCAGCCATTACGGCCAAGATTAACCCCAACGTTTATGTGGACTTGGCCTTGGGACGTCACGACGGTACGCAGGATTACAGTCCCGACTTCTTCCGGCGGCTGTTCAATTGGCCAGGAGCATTTAAAAAGCTGGTTTTTGGCGGCAGCCATTACAGCCATGCGGGCTGGATTTTGCAGCGGCGCTATCTGGACACCTTTGTCGCGTTGGAATTGGATCAGGAAACCCGAGATCTGGTCCTGAACGGTAACATTAAGCGAATGCTGAGGATGAGATAAGCGCTATCCGCACGCTTGGACGTAGGCCGAGAAGATGGCCGCCGCGTGAGCCTCATCGTCGATCCGTTCGGGATGCCATTGCACGCCTAATTGGAACCGCCCCGGGCCTTCGATGGCTTCAACCACGCCATCGTCGGCGCGGGCGGTCACCCGCCAGCCCCGCCCTAGTCGGGCCGGATTCACCGCCTGATGATGCGATGAATTGACCCGGAGCCGGCCGCGACCGTAGAGGCCGGCCAGAATGCCGTCGGCGTCGATCGTTATGTCGTGTGCATTGTCTTGGCTGTCGGAGAGGCGTACATGCGCGGTGGCCGTGGGCAGGTGTGAAATCAGGCCCCCGCCCGCAGCCAGATTGAAGAGCTGTTCGCCTGCGCAGATGCCCAATACCGGCAGGTCGGCCGCCAGGGCCGCCTTGACCCAGGCCAGATCCGCCTGAGTGCGGCGTTCGGCCATGAGCACGGTCTGGGTCAACGGGGATTCGCCGTAGAGCGCGGGCGGATAGTCCTGGCCGCCGATGAACAGAAAGCCCGCCAGTCCGGCCAGCATGGCGGCCAGTTCCTCGGGCCGGGCCTCGACGCAGGGCAGCAGGACCGGCCGGCCGCCGGCGGCCCAGACCCGGTCGGCGTAGGCCGCGGGCAACAGATAGCGCTCCCGGCCGCTCTCGGGGCAGTTCTCGTGGTTGACGTTCAGACCGATCAAGGGGCGAGTCATGGAGTGCTCCAGGTTTACGGGCCCAAGCGATACTGCAAAATTTCCCGCAGCGGCAGATAATGCCCCGGGCAGAGGGTCTTCTGTTCGGGCATGTCGCGATGACTGTGGACCGCTTCAGGCGTAAGCTGGGTTTTGTCGAGCAGGAAATTGAGCAGACCCTTGAGGGCCGCGAGCTGCTTGGGCGAGGGGGCCTGCTGCTCGAAGTTGCCGATCAGGCAGACGCCGATGGAAACGCGGTTGAGTTCGTCGCCGTGGACGTGGCCGCCGTCGAGCTGGTCGCGCCAGCGGGGGCCGATCTCGACCTGGCCGTCGTCGCTGCCGGTGCCGTTGCCGATGACGAAATGATAGGCCAGGCCGTGCTCCATCTTGCGCTCGTTCCGATGGTAGCGGTCGATCAGCGCGGCGTTGCCGGTGAAGCTGGCGGAGTGGTGGACCACGATGTACTGCCAGCGGCCCGAGAGGCGGGCCGGAATCCAGGCCGGATCGGCCGGAATCGGCTTCTGCTCCCGGATCTGCTTGAGCAGCTCGGCCAGGTCCACCGGCGGAATCCGGTTCTCGGGGCGCAGGCGCAGCTGGCCGCGCGGGCGCAGCTCCAGTTCCGGCCAGAAGAGCTGCCACCCGGCCAGCAGCAGGGCCGCCCCCCACCAGAGCCAGAGCAGTCCGGCCAGCAGGCGGGGGCCGCAACCGCCCCTACTTGTGGGCACCAACCTTCTCCTGCTCGAGGATCTGGTCCACATCCTGCATGGTCTTGGCTTCCGGGGTGTTGGCGATGACGTCCATCGCCGCGTCGTGCCGCGCCTTGGGCGCGGCCATGCCCGCGGGCCGCTCGAGGATCTTCTTGACCACCAGGCGCTGGAGGAAGACGCTGCCGGTGGGGTAGACCCACTCCTCCCAGCCGGCGTTCACGCCGTCGCTGTAGAGGATATAGGTGGGCTTGCCGATGGTCGAGGCCACCTTCGAGGCGGTCATGCCCGGCTTGGCCAGGGTGACGTTGCGCTGCTGGTTGGCCCACTGGGCGGCGTTGCAGCCGCCGGCCAGGAGCAGGAGCAGCGCTCCGCCCAACCGCCAGGCGCGGCCGGCGTTAGCTTTGGTCATGGTTGGTTTCATTCCTCAATCTCCCGCCAATTCCTTCAATTTCCGTTTGGCCAGTTCGACGCTGGGGGATGCGGCCGTCTCCTGGTTTAGAAACAGCTCCAGTTCTTTGCGGGCCTGGGCGCGCGCCTGCCGCCGCTCTTCGGGGCCTTCGGCGGTCACCCCGGCGTAATACATGCCCAGATTGAAATGCACGTCGGGCAGTTCCCGCTTTTCGCTCTTGAGGGCCAGGAGCGCTTTTTCGAAATTCTCCCGCGCCTTCTCCGGCTGCTGGCGCTTGAGATGGACCACGCCCAGATCGTTGTAGGCTTCGGCGAAGAGCGGGTTGATCTCGACGGCCTTTTCCAGGGCCTTGACCGCCGCGGCGTAGCGTCCGCGCAGGGTCTCGACGTAGCCCAGGAAGCGCCAGAGCCGTTCCTGCTTCGGCGCCGCCGTCAGCCCCTGGTTGATCTCCTCCAACACCGGGGCGGCCTCCTCCTCGGTGAGGATGAACCGGATGCCCGGTTCGAGCATGGCCTGGGTCAATTCGGCTTCGTGCTTCTGTTCGAGCTGGCGCAGCAGTACCGCGCCGCGGAAGAAGCAGGCGTCGGCGATGCGGTCGGCGTATACATAGCCCTCGAGCCCAGGTTTATTCTCGACCATGCCGTTCTTGCCGCCCTCGCGGGGGAGCGGCCCGGCGGATTCGGCCAACTCGCGGGCCGAGGCGAAAGCGGCCAGGGCGGGGGCGAATTCGCCGCGTTGGAACAGGTCGACGCCCTTGTCCATCTGGGTGTCGATCTGGCTGGAGAGATTGGTGCGGCCGCTCATTTGGCGAAAGATTACCAGACCCAGGCCGACGACCAAGCCGCTGAGCAGGGCGCCTTTGACAAACCCTTTGACGTGCGGGTGGAGCGCGAAAAACGAAGGCTCGGCCATAAAATCTCTCCGATATAAGTTGATTATCATACGTTTTATCCGTTCACCCCGCAAGTTCCCTGTCCCGAATGCCGGAAATTGCCGATAACCCAGCATGGACTGTTTGCGGCCGGCGGCCGGCAAACCGGCGTTAGGTGATAATGATTGAGCAGTTAACTGCTTTTGAGGCAAATGGTTGGATGTGGATTAATCAGGCTCGGGGGCGGCCGGCGGAAGCTCGGCGGCGGGCCTTCAGGCGAAATAGAAAATAAAACGTGAACCGGCCAGGAAGATTGATGCGGGGATTTTTCATGACCAGTAATCGGCGATGGATCTGGGTAATGGCGGTAATCTGCTGGTTTGGCCAAGCAGCCTATGCCGAGGAAGCGGCGGCGGAACTCAAGTTGCCGTTCTGGGAGATCGGCCTGGCCGATTTCACGGCGGAAAAGCCGCGGGCCGTGGCCATGCCCGACCTGAGCGGCCGGGTCGGCCATTACTGGTATTGGACCTTCAAGTTCAAGGCCGTCTCGACTCT
Organism: uncultured Planctomycetaceae bacterium; assembly: GCA_964389915.1. GTDB lineage: Bacteria > Planctomycetota > SZUA-567 > SZUA-567 > SZUA-567 > CAYMGG01. Next base: position 6,000 of record CAYMGG010000074.1, on the reverse strand, counting down.
GGAGAAGCTGAACACCTTCCTCAAGGAGGTGACCCCGACCCTGGAGGGCGAGCAGAAGGCCTTTTACGAGAGCTACCAAGGTCTGATCGATCAGGCCCTGGCCCAGCCGCTGAAGGTCAACCCCTACGTCGTGCTGCACGCCGACACGGGCGAGATCATCACCGACACCGGCAATCCGCTGGTGCTCAAGGCGGTGGGGGCCAAGCTGGGGCGCAATGTCCAATCGGTCAAGGATCTGGCCGGGCAGGAACTCAAGGTCGGCGAAACCTACGAGGCCGCCGCCGTCTTTCCGCGCCTCAACCCCCAGGCCCGCGAATTCGAGATCCGGGTCTACGGCCTGGGTTCGCGGGTCGCGCCGCGCTATCAGCCCGGCCGCCTGCTCTACGAGCAGAACCGTTTCCGCCCGTCGCTGCGGCGGGCGCTGCGCTTCCAGTACCGCCGGGTGGGCGGTTCGGCCGAGGATTATCTTGACCCCGTGCTGACCGGCGACCAGCAATCGGACTGGGTCTGGATCTGGCCGGCCCAGATCTTCGTCGGCCGGGCCCGCGAGCTGAACGTGGAGCGGAAGATCGACGACGCCACCCTGGGGCGCAACTACTGGGGCGTGCCCTTCAAGATTTTCAACGACACCTCCGAGGCGCAGAGCCTGGTGATGCGTTCGGCCGGGCTCCACTTCGACCTGGAATGGCAGGGCGAAAAACTGTTCCTGGACCTGACCGATGACGGCGGCGAGCTCGATTACTGGGGCGGCCAGGCCCTGGCCCAGCTGAAGGCCCAGAGCGGCGAGAGCGGGGCGGAGTTCGTCAAGCAGCACGAGGCAGCGCACGAAGGCGGCGACGCCGCGCGGCGCGACGCCGACATCGCGGCCAAGGCCCTCCTGCTGACCGACGGCCAGAAAGAACGGTTCCCGGCCAGCCCGCTGGCGGCCGGCAAGCTGGCCCGCGGGGTGATACTGCTGCGGCGTGACGCCCTGAACCTCCAGCCCCTGGTGGCCAGACTGGTGAATGAATTGCGCTCGCGGTCCTTGGCCAGAAAGACGGAAGGTGAGGCGGCCGGCGGCGAGCTGTTCAAGGCGTATCAGGAACTGCGCGCCGCCAACCCGCAGGTCGATCCGGCCGAGGCGGAGGTGGTCAAGCTGATCCTGGCCCGGGCCGAGAACGATCTCAAGACCCGGCAGGTGGAGCTGAGCGAACAAGACCGGTTGAACTACGGCGAGCTGGCCCCGCTGGGCCGGCTGCTGGAATTGCTCTGCGCCGAACGCTTGGCCGCCCGGGCGGAGAAGGGATTCGTGGACGCGGTCTTCGAGATCAAGTGGGACGGCGTGATCGACCGCGGCGCCTTCCCCTGTCACTTCCAGCGCTTCCTGCCGACCGAGCGCGACATCTTCGTGGAGCCGGACATCGACGTGGGCATGGACGCCGCCCAGATGATGCGCATCCTGAAGAAGGAGAAGAAGAAGGCCGAGGAGGAGGCCGCCGAAGGCGAAAAGCCGGAAGGCGAGAAGGCCGAGGGCGAAAAGCCCGCCGAAGGCGAGGAGAAGAAGGCCGAAGGCGAAGACAAGAAGGAAGAAGAAAAGAAGAAAGAAGAATAATTCGCCGGAAGCGGCTGATCCGCGACGGATAAATATAAACCGGAGCGACGGGATTCCCGTCGCTCCGGTTTTTTGTTCGTCCGGCGGGTCAGTCGACCTGGAAGCGGTTGATCATTTCCTTAAGTTCGCTGGCGCGGTCGGCCAGGACCGAGGCTACGGTGGAGGTCTGCTCGGCCTGGGCGGTGTTGGCCTGGGTCACGTTGCCGATCTGGGCCAACCCCTGGGTGGCCTGGGTCAGGGCCTGAGCCTGGTCGCTGGAGGCGGTGGCGAGGGTCTGGATTAAGCGGTTGAGGGTCTGGACGCCGGAGGCGATCTGATCGAGCGAGCCGGCCATAGCCGTGGCCAGGGTGGTCCCGGCGCTGGTCCGGGATCCGGCGGTTTCGATCAATTCCGTGGTTTCGCGAGCGGCGCGGGCGCTGCGCGAAGCCAGGGCGCGCACTTCTTCGGCCACGACCGCAAAGCCCTTGCCGTGCCGGCCGGCGCGGGCGGCCTCGACTGCGGCGTTCAAGGCCAGCAGATTGGTCTGAAAGGCGATGTCGTCGATCGTGCGGATGATCCGGGAGATTTGGCCGCTGGCCGTGTCGATCTCGGCCATCGCTTCGGCCAGTTGTTTCATCCGTTCCTGACCGGTTTCGCCGGTTTGAGCCACTGAGCCGGTCAGTTCCCGCGCCTGGCGCGAATTCTCGGCGTTTTCCGTGGTCCGGCCAGCGATCTCCCCCAGGCTGGCATTGATCTGCTCCAGACTGGCGGCCTGCTCGGTGGCGCCTTCCGAAAGGTTGTAGCTGGCGGCGGTGACCTGGGCGGCGCTGGTGTCGACCTGGAGGATGGCTTCGCGCAGCGTCCGGATCAGCGTGCGCAGGCTGTCCTGCATGTCGTTGAGGGCTTTGCCCAGTTCGTCGGCGGGCGAGGCGATGTGAATCTCGGTCGTCAGCTCGCCGACGGCGATCCGCCGGGCGGCGGCGGCCTTGTGCCCCAACTCGTCGGCCAAGGAGTTGAGCGCGCTGCCCAGTTCTTCGGTCTCGGTCCGGACTGCCTGGCGATATTCGGGGCAGCTGCGGCAGTCCTCCCCGCGCTTGGCCCGGGGGCAGGTGGGATGGTTGGAGAAGGAGCCGGATTCGACCCAGCAGTAAGCCGGTTTGCCGAAGCTGGGGCAGTCGGCCCGGCCGCATTTGCGCCGCGCCGAACAATTGACCGCCTGGCCCATTGCCAGGCGTTCGGTCAGATCGCCCTTGCTCAGCTTCAGGGCGAAGGTGTAGACCTCGCGCAAGGGGCGCATGATTCCGCGCCAGGCGGCCAGGCCGACCGTTCCCGCCGCCAACAGGCCGAGAAACAGGCTGAAGACGAGCAGATTCCGCCAGTGGTTCGACCGGTGGCCGCAGGCCTCGACTTCGTTCGCCATGGCCTGGCCGCTGGTTTCGGCCAGCAGGTCGATATTTGTCTCCAGAGCGCGGATTTCTTTCTTATAGGGCTCGAACAGGCGGTTGGCGGCTTGGGGGGCGGTCTTGGGGTCCGCCTGGACCTGGGCGAAAACCTGATCCGCCCCCTGCCGGTATTTCTCATACAGCCCGGGCAGTTCCGCCAGGTTGGCGCGCAGTTCCGGCGGCAGAGCCGGATCGTTTCCGGCCAGCGTCACCAAGGTCGCCAGGTCGGCACGCATGACCTCCCCCCGGCCGGCGAATTTTTTCAGATAATCCGCCTGTTTTTCGGGCGCGCCGATGTTCAGGAAATAATCTTTCTCGAAGCGGCGGTGCTGGAGCATGACGGCCTTGATCTTTTGCGCCAGCACGTTTACCTGGCTGCGATGGTCGGCCAGTTTCTGGATGCGGTCGTTCAGGTCATTGACCGCCAGCCGCCCCACTCCGCCAATCCCCAGGAAGAGCAGGGCGAGTGCTCCCCCGGTCAACAGCAGTTTTTTACGCAACGAAAGGCGCATTTTTACCTTTCTGGCAAAATGGGGGGACAAAAGAATTTAGCTGACCTGGGCGCTATGTTATATATGCGGCGGTAGGAAGCCAGTTAAAATTGCATGATTAGGAAGGCGGCAAATGGGAATTGCCAAATGCCCGTCCGCGCATAATAATTAGCCGCGAACCCGGCGCTTTCGGCTGGGGGTAGGAGAGATTTCATGAGCGATTGGATCTGGCGGGATCACGACGGTGACGGGCGCCTGCTGTACGAGCCCGGCAATTGGGGCGACCTGCTCAAGGCCCAGTGGGCAGTGACCGTTGTCCGTTGGCTGCGCGAACAGCATCCCGACCGGAAGCTGGTTCTGCTCGATACCTTCGCCGGCGCGCCGGAGTATCCCCTCTCCGCGGCCAGCCGGCGCCGGCTGGGCCAGTTGGCGGATGCCGACTTTGACGGGTTCTGCCGGCCGTGGACGGAGCGGGCGCGCTGGCCCTCGACCGCGGCGCTGAGCCTGGCCGCCGGCGATGGCGGGGCGGGCCGGATTTTCGACCTGGACCCGGGCAGCTGTGCGGAATGGGCCAAGGTTCCGGGGATCGAACTGATGGCCCTGGATTCGGGCTGGAACATCGAAGAGCAGATGCTGCCGGATTCCGCCGGCCTGGTTCTGATCGATCCGTACGACCTGCTGGCCCAGTGGCGCGAGTATCTGGCTTCGCTGGTGGAGATGGCCCGCCAGACCACGGTTCTGATCTACGTCTACAACCGGGCGATCAAGTCGCCGGAGCGGATGCGCGATTACCGTAATTTCCGCAACGCCCTGGCGGGTCTGCGCCAGGATCTGCCGGTGATCGTCGGGCGCGCGCCGGCCGACTCCTTCCTCCCCACCGCCCATCATGAGATGGTCCTGCTGCCGGCCCAGGCCCTGGCGGGGCAGGCGGCCAGCGAGCGACTCTATGATCGGCTGGAGGAGAAGGCCCGCCGCCTGCTACGGGTCATCTCGGAAGGGCAGGCCTGCGAGCGATGAAGCGCCGGCGCCCGGTTCGGGCGCCACGGTCCAAAGGCTGCCGTCGGGCATTTCGGGGTGGTCCAGCCGCTTCAGTCGGCCGCGCAGTTCGGGACCCAACGAAGCGAAATCGTCGTCCTTCATCATCACGAACCGCCGCCCCGGACCCGGTTCCTTGACTTTTTGCAGCACTTCCGGTTCCAGGCCGATCCGGTCCACCGGCCGGTCGAGATAGTACATCAGAATCGGCGAGCCGGCCATGTAGTAGGTGTAGATCCGATCCTCCGCCCGCAGCCCGTGCGCCACCAGCCAATCGCAGAGGAACTTGTCACCCTTGTGCCGGTTCAGATCCGGGGTGAGGGCGACATACAGGCCGTAAAAGAAGACCGCTCCGCCCAGCACCGCCCCTGCCGCCCGATGAAACTGGCGCTGACGGGCGAAATGGAACAAGAGTCCACCCATGGCCGCCGCCGCCGCGGCCGTGGGCAGCAGAAAGCCTTCCTGCCCCTGGTAGAAACGGTATTTGTCGACGTTCTTCACCAACAATTCGTATAGCGGCCAGGCGGCCAGTCCGGCTACGAACAGAGCGCCGCCGGCCGCGGTCAGCAGGTGGCGCAGGAGCCAGGCCCCGCCCGCCTGGCGCTGGGCCTGGCTCAGCCAGCTGGAGGCCAGCAGGGCCAGCGCCGGGTAAATGGGCAGGATGTAATAGCTCTTCTTGCTGGCCGGAATGGAGAAGAAGATCAGCGTGACCCCCGCCCACACCGCCGGCAGCCAGAAGCGCTTTCGTTCTTCCGGCGTCAGCGGCGAACGCAGCATGAAGAAGGGCGCCAGCACGCCCAGAATGACCCAGGGCTGGCCGTCGCCCAGGATCTTCAGGCAGAAATAGAACGGATCCTTGATATGGTCGAAGCCTTTGAAACGGCCGGCCGACTGGTGGAACCAGACGTCCCAGGCCTGGGGCTCCCGCCAGAGGATGAAGGCGAACCAGGGCAGGGCCAGGAGCAGGAACCCCAGCACTCCTGCGGCATGGCCGGCCGCGGCCCCCGGTCGAGGTTCGCGCCAGCGGCCGGCGACGGTCAGGTAGGCGACGATGATCAAGGCCACCAGCGGCGGCCCCACCGGCCCCTTTTCCAAGAAAGACCCGGCCAGCGCCAGATAGCAGAGGACCAGCCAACCGGAGAGGCGGCGGGGGCCGGCGACGGGCCCGGGGCCGGCGACCGGCTCGGCGTGGCGCCACCAGGCGTAGAGGGCCAGCAGGTTAAAGAACAAGAGCGGCATTTCGATGCCGGTGGTCCGCGCCTGCCACCAGATCTCGCCCATGCTGCCGGTCATCAGCGCCGCCCAGAGGGCGGTTTCCCGGTCGAAGAGGCGCGCGCCCAGCAGATAGATCAGAAGCAGCACGCCCAGGCCGGCCAAGGCGTTGGGCAGGCGGGAGTTGAAGTCGTCCACGTCGCGCCAGGGCAGGCTGGCCAGCCCCGCCAGCCAGTAGGCCAGGGGCGGT
>CAYMGG010000073.1:11787-19994 GCA_964389915.1 uncultured Planctomycetaceae bacterium | reverse complement strand
GGGCCCCCCAAATCCAGCGGTGCCGTGTCAGCCTGACCGCTGCTGAAGAAGGCGAAGTCTGGCCAAAGTTTTTTGAAAGAGAGTTGAGAGTACTTTTTTTCAAAAAAGGTCTCTCAACACCGGCGCAGTTTATCCAGGAATTCCTTACAAAATAGAGGAGAGTTGCGATGTCGGTTTGCGAGATGACTTGGGCGGAAGTGCTGGGCGAGGGGGTGGAGCTAGTCCGGGCCGGCAAGCGGGGGCAGGAGCGGGTGGATGACTGGTTCTACGTCCAGGAGCAGAAGATGCTGGCCGCCGAGGAACTGAAGCGCGAGGGGTTGGCGATCGCCACGCCGGAAGGGCAGGCCGAGCTGCTCTGCCGCGTGGCCGAACGCATGCCCATCTCCCTGCTGCCCGGTTCGGTGCTGGCCGGCAGCCAGGACTGCGCTTTCAGTCCGTCGTATGCGTTGATCAATCCGGCCTTCAAGGTCGAGTCCTTTGCCGGCTATTGCGATCCGACCGCGATTTATGCCGATCTGGCCCCCGATCCGGCCGGGGGGTTGACCGCCGAGCGAATAGCCAAGGTCCGCGATTATTGGAAAAACGAGGCCTACGCGCAGGGGCTGGCCAGCATTGCCGGGCGGTTTGCCGTCGAGACTTCGGAGGTGGTCTTCTTCATGGAGCCGGTCACAGGGCATCTGATCCCCGATCTGCGGCCGGCCCTGCGGGATGGCTTGGGCGAACTGCGCCGGCAGGCTTTGGCCTCGGGCACGGCCCAGGGGCGGGCCATGGCCCGATCCCTGGAAGCGCCGCTCATCCTGGCCCGGCGTTACCGGGAGCTTGCGACCAAGCTGGCCGCGCGGACCGAATCGGGCAACGAGCGGCGGCGGTTGACGGAATTGGCCGACCGCCTGGCGCGCGTACCGGAAGCGGGGGCGGCCAATCTGGCCGAAGCGGTGCAAGTCTTTGCGCTGCTCTGGCAGGCGATGGTGCTGGAGCAGGCGCCCAATCCCTACGCTTTTTCGGCCGGTAATCTCGATCGCATCCTCGAACCGTATTATTCGGCCGAGCGTGAGGGCGCGGAGGCCGCGGTGGAATTGGTCCGTCATCTGCTGACCTTCTTCCAGGTCGGGCGGCGCTGCTGGGCCATTTCGCAAAATGTGCTGGTCGGCGGGAGCGATGCGTCCGGCCGGGATTTGACCTCGGCCATGACCTATGCGGTGCTGGACGCCTTTTACGCCTCCAACGACCCCCAACCCGCGCTCTCGGCCAAGGTCCACCGCGGCACGCCCGCGGCGGTGTACGAGTCCCTGGGCCGGTTCTTCTTTACGCCGGGGCACTCCACGCCGTCTCTCTTCAACGACGAGTCCGTGTTCGAACTGCTGGCGGGGCAGGGGGTGGAGCGGGCGGACCTGGCCGATTACGCCATCGCCGGCTGCCAGGAGCCGCTGGTCATGGGCAAGTCGTCGGTCAACACCACCAACACCTGGCTCAACTTGGGCAAGATCCTGGAGTTGGCGGCCAACGAAGGTCGCTCGCTGCTGACGGGCAAAAAATTAGGCCTGAGCTGGGCGGAAATGGGCTATGCGGGCGAGGCGGAAGCCTACGCCGACCTGCGCGGCGCCTTCTTCCGCCAGCTGGATTATTTCCTGCCGCGCCTGGCCGAGGCGGGCAACGCCAGCGTGACCCTGTTGGGGCAGACCCGGCCCGTGCCCTTTACTTCGACCTTGATGGGTGGCTTTTCCTCCGGGCGGGATCTGCGCGAGCCGGCCAAGCCGGGGGCACGCTACAACGGCAGCGGCTGCCTGGTCCACGGGCTGAGCTGCGTGGCCAACGGGCTGCACGCGGTGGAGCGGGTTCTGGCCGTCCAGGGCGCGACGGCCGGCGAGTTGCGGTCCGCGTTACAGGGGGATTTCGCCGGCTCGGCCGGCGGGCAGGTCCGGGCGCTGCTTCTGGCCCAGGAGAAATACGGCAACGGCTTGGCGGCCGTGGACGGGGTGGCCGCCGAGTTGGTGGATGCGGTCAGCACGCGCCTGGCCGGATTGCGCAATCCCGCCGGGCAGCCTTTTCTGGCCGACTGGTCCACGCCCAGCACGCACCTGCTGTACGGCTACTGGGTGGGGGCCACGCCCGACGGCCGGCGGGCCCGGACCATGCTGGGCTACGGCATCGACCCGCTGCCGGGCACGGCCAAGCAGGGGCTGGCCGCGCGGATCGCCTCGGCCTGGCGGCTGCCCTTTGCGCGGATGACCGGCGGCTATGCCTCGCACCTGGGCATTTCGCCGCGCCAGGCCCAGGGGGCCGACGCGGCCCGGAAAGGACTCTGGCTGCGCGATCAGGTCATCGCCCCGCTCTTCCGGCTGACCGGCCAGGCCGGCGGGAAGGATCTGGCCCCGTATTACGTCTACTTCAATCTGGCCGACGGAACCCAGCTGCGCGAAGTACTCAAGCAGCCGGCCAGATATGCGCCCGACGGGATCTACATCGTCCGCATTCATGGCACGTTCGTGAACTTCCTCGATCTTTCGCCGTCCATCCAGGAAGACATCATCGCCCGCCTCGATCCGGAATCGACCGCGGCGTAATTGCCTGTCGAGTGGATAATTAAGTGAAAGTTCTCGCCCGCATTCGCCGGCCGAATGCGGGCGTTTTTTATTTCCAGCGCGGTTTCCGCGTTACCTGGCTCGGCTGTGCGGCAATATTATTTTGCGCAATCGCGTACGGCCCAAGCCGCCGGAGCCGAAAAAATCAAGAAAGCGAAATCAGCGTTACCAGGGGCGGTCCGCCCGACACATCCCTTAGTAGACATGTCTGATGGTTGTCGGCGGGACAAGTAGAGCGAATGAGGAGAAAATCATGATGACCAGATTGAAAGAGCTGATGTTTGTCGGGATGTGCCTGAGCGCTTCGAGCCTGGGGGCGCAGGATTTCGGCGCTGGTCCGGAAGGGCCGGGTTGCGGCTCGGGCCTGGGCCGGGGGCATCATCCGGGCGGCCCCGGCGGTCCGGGTGGGAGCCTGCTGGGCGACGGTCCCGAATGGATGCAGGAGAAGTTTTTGAAGGACGTGGACGGCGGTTTGGCAGTCTGGCGCCAGCATGAGGCCAAGACCAAGGCGATCGGCGAGAAGCAGGACGCCTTGCGTCAGGAGATGCGCCAGACTATGAGCAAGGCCGCCGACGCCCAGGCCTGCAAGGATATCGCCGGCAAATACGAGACTCAATTCAAAGCTCTGCTAACCGAGCGGCTCGACGAGCAGTTGGATTTCGCCCAGCAGGTGCTGGACCTGAAGAAGAAGAACAAGGAGCTGTTGCTGGAAGAAGCGCTCAAGCAGCGGCAGGCGCACCGCCGGGGCATCGGTGAGGGCCGCGGTCCGCAGGGCCGACCCAACGGTCCGTACGGACAGGCGGCTGGAGCTCAGTTCGACCGCCGCAGCCAGGGGCAGTTCGGCGGTCAGATGGGGCAGCCGTTAAGCCGCCCGGACCAGCCGCAGTTTGACGGACAACCGGGTCAGTCCTTCGGCCGGCCGGGGCCGCGCCAGTTTGACCGCCGCAGCCAGTCGCAGTTCGGCCCGCAGTCCGACCAGCAGCGGTTCATGCCGCCTCCGCCGCCGCCCTTCGGGCCACAGCCCGGAATGCGCGCGCCCCAGGGGTTCGGAGCCGACGGCAACTTCCAGGGCCCCCCGGATCGGGGGGAGCAGCCGCGCCGGGGACCCGACCGGCCGCTGGGCGAACTGCCCGCTGCGGATGACGGCGAGGAGCTGGCCGCCCCCACCGTCGCCTGGGAGTGGGATGGGCTATAGCTCTCGCTTAAATTAGTGCCCGTGGAACCAGTTCGGCCCGTTCCCGCCCGGCGGGAACGGGCTTTTTTGCGGCCTTCGCCCGCGGCGATTGGCCGCAGCGCCATTTTCCTTGCCTTGCGGCCGGATAATACGGAATATAATCCGACGTGGTTTCGGAGGTTGCCGGGCCGGACCAGCGCCGAAGCTGGCGACCGGAACCCAGAGTCGGCCCGTTTGCGGCCGCTCTTTCGTTATCCGACGTCCCGGCCGCGAAAGCTTATCCACGCCACCGTTTGGAAGGAGTCGCTCTTGGTCACCCTGAAGGATCGCTACCTGGTCACGGCCGCGCTGCCCTACGCCAACGGGCGGCTGCACGTGGGGCATATCGCCGGCGCTTATCTGCCGGCCGACATCTTCGCCCGTTTCCTGCGCCTCTTGGGCAGGGATTGCCAGTTCATCTGCGGCTCGGACGAGAACGGCGCGCCCATCACCATCAGCGCCCTGAAGGAGGGCGTCTCCCCCCAGGCGGTGGTCGACCGCTACCATGCGCAGAACGAAAAGGCTTTCGCCGACCTGGGCATCGCCTTCGACATCTACGGCCGGACCCACTGCCCGCGGCACGAGGAGATCGCCCAGGAATTCTTTCTCCGGCTCCACGAGAAGGGGCATGTGCAGAAGAAACGCTCCGAGCAGGCCTTCTGCGCCGAATGCCAGATGTTCCTGCCCGACCGTTACGTCGAGGGCGTATGCCACCATCCCGACTGCGGCAAGCCGGGCGCGCGGGGCGACCAGTGCGAAGCCTGCGGCCGGCCGATCGACGCTACCCGGCTCAAGGAGCCGCGCTGCATGATCTGCCGCCAGCTCGGCCGGGCCTCGGGCAAGGTCGAGGTCCGCTAAACCGACCACTGGTACTTCCGGCTCGATTCCTTCGAGAATCCGCTGCGCGCCTATCTCGACCAGCACCCCGAATGGCGCGAACCGGTCAAGCGCTTCTCCTACGGCCTGCTCGACCAGGGGCTGCGCGAGCGGGCCATCACCCGCGATCTGGACTGGGGCGTGCCGGTGCCGCTGGCCGAGGCCGCGGGCAAGGTGCTTTACGTCTGGTTCGACGCGCCTTTGGGCTATATCACCTTCACCCGCCAGCTGCTCGAATCACGGGGCCAGCCCGAACGCTGGAAAGATTACTGGTGCAACGAGCAGGCCGGCCTGGTCCACTTCATCGGCAAGGACAACACCGTCTTCCACGCCGTCATCTTTCCTGGGATGCTCCTGGCCCATGGCGGGTACCGGCTGCCGGACACGGTCGTCTCCAACGAGTTCCTCAATCTGGAGGGGGACAAGATCTCCACCAGTCGCGATTACGCCGTCTGGCTGGACGACTACCTGCGGGCCTTCGCGCCCGACCCGCTACGCTATTATCTTTGCGCCATCGCCCCGGAGAATTCGGACGCCGACTTCTCGTGGAAGGATTTTCAGGTGCACAACAACTCCGAGCTGGCCGACAACATCGGCAACTTCATCCAGCGCAACCTGACCTTCTGCCAGAAGTATTTCGGCGGTCGGGTGCCAGCCGCCGAGCCGCGCAGCGTCGCCGGCCAGGCCATGCTCGAGGAGATCGAGGTCGCCCGGCGGGAGATCCACGACCTGCTGACCGAGTACAAATTCAAGAGCGCCCTGGAGCGACTGATGCGCCTCTCCCAGCGGGGCAACCAGTTCTTCGCCGAGGAGCAACCCTGGGTCTCGCGCAAAACCGACATGGCCGCCTGCGGAGCGGCGATCCATGTAGGCCTGCGCCTGGTCGAGGCCTTCTCCGTGCTGATGGCCCCGTTCCTGCCGTTTTCGGCGGCGAAGCTGCGGGGGCAACTGGGCCTGCCGCCCCTGGCGGACGGCGATTGGTCAGCCCCGGCGCGGCTGGCGGAAGGGCATGAGATCGGTGCGCCGGAGGTGCTCTTTCCCAAGTTTGACGACGCGGTCATCGAAGCCCAGGCGGTGCTGCTCAAGCGCAAGAGCTGAACCCAGGAGCCATTTGCCCCTATGCCCGTTCCCGGCAAGGCGCCAGAATCCAAGCCGACCATCACCCTGGCCGGGCCGGGGGGCAAGTCCCTGCCGCTGGACGTGCGGGCCGAGGGCTCCAATCGCCACGGCCGTTACCGGGTGCTGGTCACCCCGGACGGTCTGCGGGCCTTCCTGGAATACGAGCGCTTGGATCAGACCTACTGGGTCCTGCCGCAGGATCTGGCGATGATCGTCGACGCCGCCGGCATCCGTTGCGGGATCGACAACGTCGCCCTGGCGATTCTCGCCGACTTCGCCAACCTGGGCGAGAAATGGAGCAACCCCTTCCAGGTCGCCCAGGGCCGGCGCCCCTGCCCGGGGCAGGACGGCTGGGTCCAGTTCCACGTTCAGCCCACCTCCCGCGAGCCCCGCTACAAGGCCGACGAGCAGGGCAAGATCGATTATCGCCAGCTTAATTTCTTCGAAAACGCCATGACCGGCCAGCATGTGGCCACCATCCATCCGCCCGGCGCCGGCGTGCCCGGCGAGGATGTGTTGGGCAACGAGCGGCCGGCTAAGGACGGCCAGCCCGCCCTAGTCCGGTTCGGCCGGGGGGTGCGGCTGGGCAACGACGGGGCGAAGCTTTTTGCCGAGGAGGACGGCCGGCTGATCTTCGAGAGCAACGTCATCAGCCTGGTGGGCACCTATGTGGTCGAGGGCGACGTAGACCTCAAGGTCGGCAATGTCAATTTCGTGGGCGAGGTGGTGATCAAAGGCGGGGTACTCGATGAATTTCAGGTCCATGGGGCCAAGGGCGTGACCATCCACGGCACGGTCGGGGCCAGCGAGATCATTTCGGGCGCGGATCTGACCATCACCGGCGGCGTGGCCGGCAAGGGGCAGGCCTTTCTCCAGACGGCCGGCGCTTTGCAGGCGCGCTATATCGACGAGGCCCGGGTCGAGGCCCAGGGCGACGTGATCGTCCGCAATGAGGTGGTCAATTCCACCCTCTACACCAAGGGCAAGCTTAGCATTCCCGATGGGACGATCATCGGCGGCGAGATTATCGCCTTCAAGGGGATCGAGGCCGGCACCATCGGCAGCGCCCTGGGCGTATGGACCAAGGTCAGCGCCGGGGTGGACTACGACAACGAGCAGCGCTTGCGGGCCCTGGAAAACCAGATTCAGGAGCGCGAGAGCCGCTGCCAGCAGGCCAACGAGCTCCTCGCGCCGCTTTTGACCAACCGCGAACAGTTGGGTCTGCTACCTCCAGAGAACCGCAAGCAATTGGCTGAGCTCATCAATCGCTTGCGCGAGATGCGCGACGAGTTAGGCCTGGCTAAGGCGGAATTGGACAAGTGCCTCAATCAAAGAATCGAAGGTCAGATCTGCCAGATCAACGTTCATAACCAATTATATCCCGGTTCAGAGGTCCGTTTTCCCGGCGTGTTCAGCAAATTACAGGACTCTTACCGGGGGCCGTTATCGGTCACCGAAGACCTGCGGCGACAGCGGGTTTGCTATGTCGAACTGCGACCGCTCAAGCCGACGGACGAAAGCCCCGAGGACGATGGGGTGTGAAGTTCTCCGGGATCGATTTTTGCCAGCCTTGACAGAACTTTCCCCCGCCGCTAGAGTTGCGCTCTGGTAGATTCGCTTGTGGTTGCCTGAGGAGATGGCCTTGGCTTCTAGCGCGCGACATCATTGTGGGTTAATGGGTGTTTTCGGCGTCCCAGACGCCTCGCTGGTTGCCTGGTTGGGGCTGCATGCTCTGCAGCATCGGGGCCAGGAGAGTGCCGGCATTGTCACTTCCGACCAGCGGAAAATCAGGTCCATCAAGGGGATGGGGCTGCTGCCGCAGGCCGTTCCGGCCGACCGATTGAGCGAGTTGCCCGGCGAGCTGGCGATCGGCCACGTCCGCTATTCCACCACCGGTTCCTCCAAGCCGCAGAACATCCAGCCCCTGGTAGTCGAGTATTCCGAGGGCCTGCTGGCCATTGCCCACAACGGGCAGTTGACCAATGCCCGGATGCTGCGCGACGAGTATGAGGCCTACGGGTCGATTTTTCAGACCAGCACGGACAGCGAGGTCATCGTCCACCTGCTGGCCAAGCCCGAGCATGTGGGCGAGCCGAACAACATCGGCCATTGCCTGAATCATCTCGAAGGCGCATTCTGTTTTCTCTTCCTCAAAGAGGATCGGCTGATCGCCGCGCGCGATCCCTGGGGTTTTCGGCCGCTCTGCCTGGGCAAGTTGGGCGAAGGCTATGTGGTGGCCAGCGAGACCGTGGCCTTCGACTTGGTCGGGGCGGAGTTCATCCGCGAGATCAAGCCGGGTGAGATGGTTACTGTAGACCGGAACGGGCTCAAAAGCGAATTCTTCGCCCCCATCGAGACCCGCAAGCCCGCGCACTGTATTTTCGAACATATCTATTTCGCCCGGCCCGATAGCAACA
>CAYMGG010000073.1:10067-11777 GCA_964389915.1 uncultured Planctomycetaceae bacterium | reverse complement strand
CCGGTTGGGCAAGGTCCTGGCCGAAGAGACGATGGTCCCGGCTGACATCGTGGTGGCCATTCCTGACAGCGGCTATTCCGCCGCCCTGGGCTACTGCCAGGCCTCGGGCCTGCCGCTGGACCGGGGCCTGATCCGCAACCACTATGTGGGACGGACCTTCCTGGCGCCCGTCCAACGCGAGCGGACCCGGGCGGTGAGCATGAAGCACAACGTCGTGCCGGCCGTGGTCAAGGGCAAGCGCGTGGTTCTGGTGGACGATTCGCTCATCCGCGGCACCACGGTCCAGGGCTTGGTCAAGGCCATCCGCGAGGCGGGCGCTACCGAGATCCACCTGCGCATCTCCTGTCCGCCCAACCGGTATCCCTGCTTCTACGGCATTGACTTTCCCACCAGCGAGGAGCTGATTGCCGCCCGGCACAGTCTACCGGAGATCGAAAAGATCCTCGGGGTCGACAGCCTCCGTTATATCTCGCTGACCGGGATGCTTTCCGCCGTCAGCCTGTCGGCCAAGAATTACTGCGCGGCCTGCTTCACCGGCGAGTATCCCTGTCCGGTGCTGGATCAGATGAACGACAAGTACGCCCTCGACCGGCCCGGGGAGGAGGACGAGGACCTGGAGACCGACCGGGCTTCCCGGGCGCGCCGCACCGGCAGTTGCGGCGGCAAGTGCTGAGAACTTTTTCTGGCGAAAGTGAGGATTCCGCTTGAGCGACGAGAACGCCCCGGCCAAAAAGGGGCTGACCTACCGTGATTCCGGCGTGGACATCGACGCCGGCAACGATCTGGCCGACGCCTACGTGGGGCTGATGCAGAGCACCTATGGAACCCAGGTGCTGCGCAACGACGGTGGTTTCGGCGGGCTCTACGCCCTGAAAGGCGTCCAAGGGCTCTTCGCCCGCAAGCTGCGCGACCCGGTTCTGGTCAGCGGCACCGACGGGGTGGGCACCAAGCTCAAACTCGCCTTTCTGCTCAACCGGCACGACACGGTGGGCATCGACCTGGTGGCCATGAGCGTCAATGACGTGCTGGTCCAGGGGGCCGAGCCGCTCTTCTTCCTCGACTACGTGGCCGTGGGCAAGGTGGACAAGAAGGTGATCTTCGACGTCGTCTCGGGCGTGGCCGCCGGCTGTCGCCAGGCCGGCTGCGCCCTGCTGGGCGGCGAGACGGCCGAGCTGCCGGGCTTCTACACCGAGGGCGAGTACGACCTGGCCGGCTTCGCCGTAGGCGTGGCCGAACGGGACAAGCTGATCACCGGCCAGGCGGTCGAGCCGGGCGACGTGATCCTGGGCCTGGCCTCGTCGGGGCTCCACTCCAACGGCTATTCGCTGGCCCGCAAAGCGCTGTTGGAGGTGGGTAAGCTTGATCTGCGCGCCCGGCCGGAAGGCTGGAGCGAAACTTTGGGCGAGGCCATGCTCACGCCGACGCGCATCTACGTCAAGCCCGTCCTCGACATCCTGCGGTCTTATCGGCGCAAGAAGCCGGTGCACGCCCTAGCGCACATCACCGGCGGCGGCATTGTCGAGAACGTGCCGCGGGTCATTCCGAGCAACTGCGATGCGGTCTTCAAGGCCGGTTCCTGGCCCGAACCGCCGATCTTCGAGCTAATCCGCCGGACGGCGGGCGTGGCCGAGGACGAGATGCAACGGGTCTTCAACCTCGGCCTGGGCATGGTGATGATCTGCTCGGCGGTGAGCGCGGGCAAAATCTGCA
>CAYMGG010000073.1:0-10057 GCA_964389915.1 uncultured Planctomycetaceae bacterium | reverse complement strand
AGTTGCGCAAGCACGACGTGCCCTGCTGGAAGGTCGGACAGATCGTTTCCGGCACCGGTTTGGCGCGGATCGAAAAATGATCCCGGTGGGCGATATCGGTCATCTCCGTAAATTGCCAACTGTGCTTTTGCCCCTTTAAGGAGGAGTGATGCCCCGAGTTTTGGTGATCGGTTCCGGCGGACGCGAACACGCCCTGGCCTGGAAGCTGGCGCAGTCGCCGCAGGTGGAGAAGGTGTTCATAGCCCCGGGCAACGCCGGGTGCGCGGAAGTCGGCGAGTGCGTGGACCTGGATCTGCACAACCTGCCCAAGGTGGTCCGTTGGGCCCGCGAGAACCAGATCGACCTGGTCGTGCCGGGGCCGGAGGTGGTGCTCTGCGCGGGCATCGTCGACGCCATGCGCGAGGCCGATATTCCCGTCTTCGGCCCCGACCGCGCCGCGGCCGAGCTTGAGGGCAGCAAGGTCTTTGCCAAAAATCTGATGCGGCGCCACGGCATCCCCACCGCCGATTTCGCGGTCTGCGAGCAGTACGAGCCCGCCCAGCGCTATCTGGACAGCCTCGAGGAGGGGCCGGTGGTGGTCAAGGCCGACGGTTTGGCCGCCGGCAAGGGCGTGGTGGTCTGCCCCAACAAGGCCGTCGCCGCCGAGGCCCTCAAGCGCTGCATGGTCAACCGCGAGTTCGGCGAGGCCGGCGGCCGGGTGGTGATCGAGGAATGCCTGCGCGGCGAGGAGCTCTCGGTCCTGGCCCTGACCGACGGCAAGACCATCGCCCTCCTGGCCTCCAGCCAGGACCACAAGGCCGTGAACGACAATGACGAAGGCCCCAACACCGGCGGCATGGGCGCCTATAGTCCCGCTCCGCTCATGACTCCGGAACTGACCGATCAGATCATCGAGAAGGTCCTGGTGCCTACCATCCACGCCATGAACTCCGAGGGGCGGCGCTTCAAGGGCGTGCTCTACGCCGGGTTGATGATCACCCCCGCCGGACCGCGGGTGTTGGAATACAACGTCCGCTTCGGCGACCCGGAGACCCAGCCTATCCTGATGCGGTTGGACAACGACTTTTACGACCTGTTGACCGCGGTGGTTCAGGGGCGGCTGGCCGAAATGGAACTGCGCTGGAAGGACGAGGCGGCCGTCTGCGTGGTCCTGACCGCCGGCGGCTATCCGGGGAACTACACCAAAGGCGCCCAGATCCTGGGCCTGGATCGGGCTGGCGCTCGATCGGGGACCATGGTCTTCCACGCCGGCACGGTCCGCAAGGGTGAGCGGGTGCTGACCGCCGGCGGGCGGGTACTGGGCGTGACGGCCTTGGGCCGCGACATTCCCGCCGCCATCGAGGCCGCCTATGCGGCGGTGGGCGAGATCGAATTCGAAGGCATGCATTGCCGGCGCGACATCGGGCGCAAGGCCCTGGCCCGGCTGCCGGGCAAACGCAGCCGCTGATGGGCAAGTTGACGCGCGACGCGGCGCTGGCCGGCCGGATTTTGCGCGAAGGCGGGCTGATCGCCTTTCCGACCGAAACCGTCTATGGGGTGGGGGCGCGGCACGACCGGCCCGCGGCAGTGGCCCGGTTGCGCGAACTGAAGGGCCGGGAAGCGGCCAAACCGTTTCAGAATCTAATTCTCACCGCGGAGCAGGGGGGGGAGTTGGGGGCGGTCTTCTCGGCCGCAGCCAAGGCGCTGGCGACGGCCTTTTGGCCAGGCGCACTGACCTTGGTTTTGCCGGCCACCGGCGGAGGCACGGTGGGGCTGCGCTGCCCGGCCAGCGAGCTGACACGAAAACTGATCGAACTGACCGGCGTGCCGCTAGCGGCCAGCAGCGCCAACCGGGGGGGAGAGGCACCGGCCGCCGACGGCGCGGCGGCGCTGGCGGCCTTGGGAGATAAAGTCGATTTGGTCCTGCTGGGGGACGAAACGCCCGCGGGGCAGGCCTCGAGCGTGGTGCAGGTGACGGAAAACCGGCTAAGGCTGCTACGCGAAGAAGCGCTGCGGCGCGGAGAGCTGGCCGCGGCCTTGGGCGGCCTGACGGTCGAATGGGAAAATTAATTCTGGCTTAAATCTCGTCTTGGGATACGATTGCAGGAAATCAGCCATGGCGGAAGAATCAATGAAAATCGGTATCGGGTCTGACCACGCAGCCTTCCCGGTCAAGGAGGAGTTGAAGCGCCTGCTTGGCCTGCGCGGACTGGAAGTGGTCGACTTTGGGACCGGCTCAGCCGAGAGCTGCGATTATCCCGATATTGCCCGGCCGCTGGCCGAAGCGGTCAGCTCCGGTCGGCTCGTCCGGGGCGTATTGCTGTGCGGTTCGGGGCTGGGGATGAGCTACGCGGCCAACAAGCTGCCCGGCGTGCGGGCGGCCCTCTGCTGGAGCGCCGAAGCCGCGCGTCTCTCGCGAGAGCACAACGACGCCAATATCCTGGTCCTGCCCGGCCGGATCGCCACGCTCGATCCGCTGCCCGAGATCATGCAGGCCTGGTTGGATACCGATTTTTCGCAGGACGAGCGGCATAGCCGACGCATCGCCAAGATCGGCGAGATCGAACGGTCCACGGGGAAAAAATAGCCGGTCGGCGCGGGGCTTAGGTCCGGAATCGGCGGGCGGCAGCGCTCGGCGGCTTCCCCGGGCGGCCGACCCTTTCCAGGCGACGGTACGGAGACATGGCGGGCAGGGATACCTCCATCATCGGAAAGCAGATCGCCGGCTACCAGGTCATGGAGCTGGTCGGTCGGGGCGCCATGGGGGCGGTCTATAAGGGCCGGCAGCTCTCCCTCGGCCGGGTCGTAGCGCTCAAAATCCTCGCCCCGCACCTGGCGGAGAACGAAGAATACGTCGCCCGCTTCCGCCGCGAAGCCCGCTCCATCGCCCAGGTCAACCACCCCAACATCCTGCAGGTTCACGACGTCGGCACCGAGAACGACCTGCATTACATTGTCATGGAATTCATCGACGGCCGAACCCTGACGGCCATGCTGGAGCGCGACCGCGGCTTCCTCGAGTGGCGCGTGGCCTGCGACTACATGATCCAGGCCGCCCGCGGGCTGGCCGGCGCCGCCCAGGTCAACATCATCCATCGCGACGTCAAGCCCGACAATCTGATGATTACCAGCGGCGGCGTGATCAAAGTCTCCGATTTCGGACTGGCCAAGGACATCACCGCCGTGGAACTGACCTCCACCGGCGACGTGATGGGCACGCCCGCCTACATGAGCCCCGAGCAGTGCGACGGTGAGCCGCTCGACACCCGCACCGACATTTACTCCCTAGGCGCGACCTTCTACCGGGCCCTGACCGGGATGCTCCCCTTCACCGCCCCCTCGCCGGTGGCGGTCATGTACAAGCACAAGCACGAACCGCTGGTGCCGCCGCGCGACTACATGCCCAGCGTGCCCGAGGAGGTGCAGAACGTCATCCTGCGGATGATGGCCAAGAACCGCGACGACCGCTACGCCACGATGAACGAGGTGGCCGCCGCGATCGAGGAAGCGCTGGTGCGGGCCCCGGCCCGCGAGGGCGAGCCGACCCTGCAGTTCCCCGGGGCCACCAAGGATTTCGACTTCTCCGGGGCGGTCGCCAAACCCAAACGGACCGCCCCGCCGTCGCCCGCACCGGCTGCGCCGCCTGCACCGCCTCCGCCGGATGCGGCCCAGATGTTCGAGGCCTTTGTGGCCGAGGGCGAACGGCTGGCCAAGGACGGGCGATTGCTGGCGGCCGGGGAATGCTGGAAACGCGCCCTGGAGCTGCGTCCCGGCGACGCGGAAGTCACCCAACGGCTGCGCGCGGCCCAGAAGGACAGCGCGGTGGCCTGCATGCGCATCGGCACCGAGCTGCTGGCCAAGGGGCGGCTGGCGGCGCTGCGCAGCGAGTATGAGCGCAAGAAGAGCGAGAACCCCGATGACCTCGACGCGCGCGAAAAATTGGCCGCGCTCGATTACATGGACCAGCTGCGCCGCGACACGCTGATGGAGATCCGCAAACAGCTGAGCGCGGGCGAGATCGAATCGGCCCTGGCCAAGTGGGAGGAGCTCCACCCGACGCTGCGCGACAAGGCCCTTCAGCCGACGATGGACAATCTTAAAAATCGCGTCGTGCCCGCCCGGCAACTGGCCGAGCAGGCCGAGGCCCAGGCCAAGGCCGGACAGTACGAGGCGGCCCTTGCCCTCTGGGACCAGGCCATCGCCCTCGACTCGGGCAACGACAAGCTCAAGCTGGGCCGGCGCGACGCCCAGAATTTCCTGGTCCGCCGCGAGAACCAGATCCGCGAGGGTTACGAACAGGTGGTCCAGCGCCGCTTCGAAACGGCCATCGCCGTGTTCGAGGCCGTGCTCGAGCAGTCGCCGGGACATCCCCCCACGCTCAAGTGCCTGCGCGAAGCCTGCGGCGAAATGGCCCTGGAGTCCGAGCGGAAGGCCGACTTCGAAAAGGCCGTGGTGGCGCTAGAGAAACTGCGCGAGATAGCGCCCGATACGCCGGATCTGGCCAACCGGCTGGAAGCCGCCCAGCGGCAGCGCAATCAGCTGGCCGCCGCACTGGACGGGGCGCGCAAGGCCCTCGAGAGCGGGCGCTATGGACGGTCGCTGCGGAGCTGGCGGCGGGCGCTGGCTATCCAGCCGGGCAATAAAGCGGCGGTCTTCGGCCTGAACGAAGCCCGGCGGCAATGGTTCAA
Source organism: uncultured Planctomycetaceae bacterium (assembly GCA_964389915.1). GTDB lineage: Bacteria > Planctomycetota > SZUA-567 > SZUA-567 > SZUA-567 > CAYMGG01. Next base: position 5,390 of record CAYMGG010000073.1, on the reverse strand, counting down.
ATATCGCCTCCTGCCGCTGCTCCTGGGCCTGCTGCTCGTCGTCGGCGGCGGCCTGATCTACCTCAATTCGCTCTATTCGGGGCTGGTCGGTGAGGGCGACGCCCGGTTTGTATCGGCCGAACGCGGCGGCGGCGAGGAGGAGTTCCTCTCGGCCGTCGGCGCCTGGCGGGAGGCGGCCCAGGTCAGCCTTTTCGGGCGCATGCATCGCTCCGCGCTCAACCGCAAGATCGCCGAAGCTCAGGGGCGGGGTATATTGGCCCGGGTGGCCGACCTGTACGCGCGCAAGGCGTTGCCGGAACTGGCGGCCCAACGCGAACCGGTGACTGCCGAAGCCACCCGGCTGGAGGGCGCGGGTCCGATGCTCTCGGCCCGCATCCGTTTCGGCTACTTCTGGCGGCTGGGGCACCTGCTGGCTCTCAACGGGCGGCCGGAAGAGGCGGCGGCGGCCTATGTCGAGGCTCGAAGGCAGGAGGCGACCGCCGAGGAGCGCTTGCTGTTGGAGCAGGACGGCATCGCCCGGGCCATCGACCTTTGTCTCGACGCCCAGACCCAGTTGCAGCGCCCCGAGCTGCCGTTGGCCCAGCGGGACAAGGAGGCGGGCGAACTTCTGACCCGGGCCCTGGAATTGTGGCCTGAATTTGCCTTGGCCGACCAGAGGCTCAAGCAGTTGCGCGGCGAACGGGAATTCGTGAACGAGAACCTGCGTCAGGCCCGGCGGCTGTTGGAGCTGGCGCGCAATCAGACCGCGGCCGAGGCGTTCGAAGCCGCCGAGCGCAATCTCGATCAGGCCAAGGAGCTCTCCGACAAGGTGCTGGCCCGTCAGCCCGAGTCCTGGGATGCGCGCAAGCTGGCCGCCGAGATCGCCTGGCGGCGCGAGGCCGGCCGGGAGATGGTCTTTTTCGTCAATCCGCTGCCCGACGATCCGGACGCCAAGTGGCGTTTTGCGGCCTTTGCGCTCGACCGCTACGAATGGCCCAACCGCGCCGGCCAGCCGCCGCAGGCCGTGACCTTCAAAGAAGCGCTCAAGCTGGCCGAGCAGGCCGGCAAGGTTCTGCCCACGCGCAACGAATGGCTGCGGGCCGCCACGGAGGGGGCGCCCCGCGCCTACAGCTATGGCGATCGCTATGATCCGGCCCTAGCCAACGTCACCGGCGCGCTCAAGGCTTGTGGCGAGAATCCCCACGCCCGGACCGCTTCCGGCCTGCACGACCTTACCGGCAACCTGGCCGAATGGGTCGTCGATCCGGAACGCGGACCGGACGTCTCGCTTCAGCTGGCCGCCGGCGGGCATTACGAGAGCGGCCCCGACAGCCGCAACGACCAGTTCATCCCGGTCAAGGCCGATGTCCGCGACCCGCACGTCGGTTTCCGCGCTGCCAAGCGCTGGCTGCTCAAACTGCGCGAGTAGGCGCGGGCCGCAGCCGGATGGTGCTTTCGCACGAACCGGCAAAACGCGGCCGGAACGTCTTTTAGTGCAGCGAGGGCTTTTTTGAAAAAAAGGTCTCTCTGACTCTCTCAAAAAACTTTGGTCCGGTCCAGCCTTGCATTCGGCTGGGCCAATTAGGAAACGCCCTGAACACGTGGCCTGCGAAGCAGGGCGGGAATTTATATGGGGTCGGGAACTTTTTTGCGGAAAAGGTTCCCAGGGGGGCAGGAGCGCGCCGTGAGCGATCTGATCGCCGCCGTGGCCCTGGACGGGCCGGCCGGAGCGGGGAAGAGCACCATTGCCCGCGCCGTGGCCGAACGGCTGGGTTTTCTATACGTCGACACCGGGGCCATGTACCGGGCGGTGACCCTGGCGGCCCGGCGGCGGGGAATCAAACTCGAGGACGAGGCGACCCTCGGCCAAGTGGCCGAGAGCGTGAACATCGATTTCAGCGCCGACGGCACCCGGGTCTTTCTGGACGGAGCCGACGTGACCCGGGAGATCCGCGATCCGGAATTGACCACCCAGGTCCGCTATGCGGCCCGCGCCCCCGCGGTGCGCCAAGTTCTGGTCCGGCGGCAGCAGGAGCTGGCCGCGCAACGGCCGGTGGTCATGGAGGGGCGCGACATCACGACGGTGGTCCTGGCGCGGGCGAAGTGGAAGTTTTTCCTGACCGCCGCTCCGGAGGAACGGGCCCGCCGGCGCGTAAACGAGTTGCGCCAAGCCGGGCATGCGGCCGATTACCCGGAAATTTTGGCCCAGATCGTGGAGCGGGACCAGTCCGACCGGCAAGTGGGGGCGCTCAAGAACGCCGACGAGCTTTCGCAGCAGCCCCAGGGCGGCATCCGCCGGTTGGATACCACCAGTTTGAAGCCCGAGGAGGTGGTAGAACGGATTATTACAGTGGTGCGCGCGGGCTGAAAAAGTTATAATGCCATGGCCAGCTATAAGATGCGGAAGAAGATAAAAATAACTGCAAAAAAAGGAGGATTTTTTGTCCAAGCTGGGGGCTTGGCGGCAACTTAGCTTGTGACCGCGCCAAATTTATTATGTTTGGCGGCAGCGGGCGAGCGATTAGCGTGCTACTTGAGGAACGACCACGATGAGCAGTTCTGCGGACAACTTCGAGCGCAACCTGACGGCCGACCTGGCGCCGCTCAATGAAGAGCTCGATCGGCTTTTCGCGCCCGAGCGCCGGGTTCTGGCGGTCGGCTTGGCCGAGAAGGTGAGCCAGCGTCTGCCCCGTCCGGCGGCCCCGTTGGTTCTGGCCGTGCGCGTGCTGGCGGCGGTGGTGCTGGTGGGCGTGCTGGCCTGTGCGGCCTTGGCGGCGGCCCTGGTGGCGGCCAGCGGCGGAATCCTGACCCGGGAATTGATCTTCCAGCTGACCTCGGGGATGGCCGCAGTGGTGGTGGCCCTGTTCTTCAACGCCGCGGCGCCGCGGTTGGCCGGTTTGGACAGCCGGATTCTCAGCCGCCTCCTAGGGCGCCCGGTGCGGCCGGGCTTGGCCGACGTGTTGATCGTGCGGGCCGGCGCAGTGCTGATCGCGGTCGCCGGCGCGGCGGCGCTGTGGTAAAAGCGTGGGGATTTGGCGCGGCCAGCACGGGCCGCCAACCGCCGACTGGCGGGTTTGACGATCCAGAAAGATTTAGCGCGCAACGCGCGCGGTGAGCGGGGGAGAAGATGAGCAAGCAAAGCGTGGCATTGAAATTCACCCTGACCGAGCTGCTGGTCGTGATCGGCATCATCGCCGTCCTGGCCAGTTTGGGCCTGATTGCCATGACCAGTTCGCGCGACACGGTCCTGCGGGCCAAAGCCATGTCGGATATCAAGAATCTGTATCTAGCGATCGAAAGTTTTAAGGCCGAGTACGGCGACTATCCAGCGCCGGAGAACGCGGTGGCCGGCTTTGATCGGCGGATTACCTGCTCGCGTTACACGACCAAGAAAACGGACGAGTTGGGGCCGACGGCCGGCGACGACCATCTGGGCGTGGACAGCATGACCGCCGCCGACAACAACCCGATTCTGTGGAAACTAACGCATCGGGACAAAAACGGGGACGGTCAGATCTACAATTCCGAGATCAGCAACGACTTCTCCTATGACCGCGTGGACATCAAGGACAAGAACGACGCCAACGCGAATATCAATGAATACGTGGACCCGTGGGGGCGGCCGTACCGCTACATGCTTTGGGCCGATGTACAAAACGCCGAAGGCGCGGGCGTCCCGGCGACCGAGGACCAGTTTTCCGAAGTCGCCGCGCCGTACGATATCGCCATCTACTCCACCGGCGGCAAGGACAATGACTCCGATAACGACGGGATTCCTGATTTTTGGAAGATGCACGGCAAGCTGGGGGCGGTGTTCGTGCCGCTCAAATAAGCTCGTGGGCTGAGTGCTCGGGGCAAACCAATCAAATACTCGGGGCAGGGGATGGATATATGAAGTCAATGAAACGGAATTTTACCCTGGTGGAACTGCTGGTGGTGATCGCCATCATCATGATTCTGGCCGGCCTACTCTTCTCTGCGGTGGGGGCCATGCGCACCCGCGCGCAGAAGGAGAACACCAAGGCTCTACTGCTCAAGATTTCCACCGCCCTGGAGCGTTACAAAGGCGATATGGGGCACTATCCGTATACCAATACCGGCACCACTTCCTATGCGTGCAAACTAAGCAGCGGCGAGACCTGGACCGAGAGGGAGTGGATGATCAAGAATGGCCGGTTCCTCTATGATCGTTTGATCCCTTATGATGCAACTGACAAGACCGGCGGTTACCTAAAGAAGGATTCCGAGATCAGCAAAAGCAATTATGATCCGACCGCCAAGGGCGTTACTTTCACTCCTGCCTTGGCCGGGTCGCCGGAACGGTTTTTGGATATATTCGGGTGTACGATTGTCTACATATTTACGGATGCGAGTGACGCTCGCCTGCCTATAGGAACCTATCCGGAGGTTCCGGACGCCATTATTGGCTTTAAGAAGACTTACGAGTTGTGGAGTCTGGGGCCGGACCGGAAATACAATAATTTCCACAAGAACGACGGCGGCACCTACGACAAGGATAACATCACCGTCACCGAATATGGCGGTGGCATGTGATGAAAGAGGATGCCAAAATGTTTAGCGCGCGCCGAAACTTTACCCTGACCGAGCTGCTCGTGGTGATCGCGATCATCGCCGTGGTCACGGGCATGGTGGTGAGCGCCGTCCGTGGCCTTGGCCCCAACCAGCGCCTCAACGCCAGCGCTCAAAAGTTGCAGGCCGTGCTCATGCAGGCCCGGGCTTTGGCCATGAAGCGCTACGCCGGCACCAAACCGGAGCGCATAGTGGGTGTCATCTTCAACAACGCCAAACCCCAGTCGTACGACGGCGTTTACAACTACGGCACGGTTGCCGCCGGCGACATTTCTACCACTGCGGACGACTGGTGGTGCGCGATCATGGAATTTGATGCCGATAACGTCAAGAAATTGAGCGATTTAGGGAGCTTTGGGACCAGCAGGACAAAGTTTTTTGATGGTACCTCGGGCGGCAAAGTCATCGGCCAAGTCGGCAAGCTCTATCATCTGGATGAGGGGATACGCTTTCGCGGGTTTACTTATTTTTCCGACAATGACGGGTATCGTACAGGGACGGCTGGCGGTTCTTACTGGTATCAAGGCAGTTACGGAAATAGTTGTAGTGTTTGGCAGCAGGCCAAGAACCATGTCTTCTTTTTGCCAGACGGCAGTCCGGTTTTCTCCGATGGCGACTGGGCCGATACGTTCCGTGGCATGCAAATCATAAGCATCTGCAAGGAGTTCGCCACGCTCAAACCGACCAGCAAGCTCAAACGCGAACAGGCACTGGGGGTATACGTGCATAAGCTTACAGGTGAGGTCGGCATTATTCCCATGCCGCGCTAGTATCCCGTCAGCCCTAAAAGGGTGAATAAAAATAAGTATCTGGTCGATATC
>CAYMGG010000072.1:0-20040 GCA_964389915.1 uncultured Planctomycetaceae bacterium | reverse complement strand
GCAGCTCCGGCAGGCGGACCGGCCGGGCGGCGAGGGCCGCGTCGCGGTCGAGCCGGGTCATGCGAACGCCTCCTGCATGGCCCGGGTCGCGCGGTCGGCCATGGCCTGCGTCTCTTCCCCGCCTTCGGCTTCGGCCATAAACAGCCGGTCGGCGGCCTCCACCAGCAAACCCGTGCAGCGGCGCGGCGCGAACGGGCCGAAGGGAAACGGGATGCGCTTCCAGCCCGTGCGCATCAGGGTCTGCGGCCGAGGCTCGGTCAGCTCGCCCCGGAAGCGGCGGCGCTCGAGGAAAGGCCGGTCGGCCAGCCAGCCTTCGGCATTCCGCCGGGCCAGGGCCAGGCCGGCCGGATATACCTGGCGCAGGAGCAGGCCTTCCCGCCGGCCGCGCTTGAAGCGCAGCGCCAGGTCGCCGCTGGCCAGGCGGTGCTCCTGCAGCCGGAAGCCCGGCGGGGTCGCGAAGCGCGCGCTATAGATCCGCCAGTCGAGCGGTCCGTTCTCCGGCTGGGCCTGAAGCCGGGGCAGGCTGTGTTCGATGAACCAGGCGTTGGTTTCTGGTTTCGCCAGATCGGTGAGGATCGCCTCGACCAATACGCCCGGCCGGACGGCGGACTGGGTCGGCGCGTCCTTCGGTGCGTCCGGCGTGGGGGCGTAGCCCCACCAAACGGTCTTCCGCGCCTCTTCGCGCACGGCCAAACCCCGAATCCAATTGACCGCCGTGAAACCGGCCGGCTGCGGCGGCCGGGGCGAGCTCTGGCCGGCGGCCGTCTGCTCGGTCCGCTGGGCGATCCAGGCGGCGCCGTCCACTCCGCCCGCCGGCCGCAGCCAGCGCAGCGAAAAAACCGCGCCCTGGCGGTCGCCGATCGTCACCGCGCCCTGCTCCCAGTTCCCCTCGATACGCAGGGGGCGCCACTCCGGGCGGAGCGGTACGGTCAGCCCTTGCCAGGCGAAACTCGGCTCGTCAGACGGGCAGGACATTGGCGCTCTTGCTCATGAAGACCACCCCCAAAGCCAGCATGGTGATCAGGCCCATGCCGGCTCCGAAGCCGGCGGCGAAGACGACGCGATACTGCGGCCACTTCTCGCCGAACCAGACCCGGCAACCCCAGCGCCCGAGCAGCGCGCCGATGATGGTCGGGATGATCGTGTGCGGCAGCGACTGATCCAGGCCCCGGATCATGCCGTAGACCAGGAAGACCGGCAGCTGGAAGTGGGCCAGAATCGCATAGAGAATCAAGGCGATGCCGAAGCCGCCGGCCAGATAGTCGGGCCGGAAGGCCTCGCGGAAGGGGTTCAGGGCCTCGCCCGGCAGAGTGGCAGAGAAGACCAGGCCCTGGTTGTAGGCGTTCAATTCCCAGAACTCGTTGGCGTAGGGGAAGGCCTCGCTCGGCACCGGCCCCAGGCTCCAGATGAACTGGGCGAAGACCAGAGTGCCCACGATCATCAGCGGATAGGTGACCGCCTCGGCCTTGATGAGCGAGGTGAACTTGGTCCCGGTCAGCTCCATGTTCCTAAACTGGAGCACCTGCTGGGCGTAGTTATGCAGCGGAATCGGCGCGAACCAGATCGCCGCGCCCTTGTAGCCCGAGAGGATGAAGGTCGCCTCGCGGACGAAGGGGATGTCCATCTGCTGGCCGACGATGCCCTCCATTCGGGCGGAGATGTAGCTGATGAATGGGGTCCAGACAAAGCCGTAGGCCAATAGCAGCCAGAGGGGGAAGTCGTTGCCGGCCAGCGGTCCGGAGCCGTAGTTCACCAGGTAATAGGTGGCGCCGATGTAGACGCTGGTCGAGAAGAGGTAGATGCCCAGCCCCACCCAGATGGAGATGTCGCCGCGGCCGGCGGGCGGAGTGAGCAGCTTGCGCCAGTCGATGCCCGGCCGGCCCAGAGCGTCGGCCTCGGCCTTGCGCTTCTTGAAATTGCCGTACATGTGGAAGAAGCCGATCAGCGCCACCGCGAAGAGCAGCCCGAGGTGGAAGCTGAAGTAGAAGTCGAAGACGTTGGAGCGGACCGTCTCCATCGCGGTCAGCCCCGGCTCCCAGCCGCCCAGGACGCCCGCGTGCTGGAGGAGCGGATTGAAGACCATGGTGAAAACCACGCCGAAGAGCGAGCCGATCACCGCCCAGAAGGGCAGGACCATGCCCGTCACCACCAGGCCCAGGTCGAAGCTGAACATTACCGGCATGGCCGGCAGCGAGCCTTCGGTATAGCTGGTCAGGTCGACGAAGGGCAGCGGAATGATGCGGATCGGCTTGGCCAGGATGCTGCCGGTGATGCTGGGCAGGGCGATGTAGATCGCGCCGAAGGCGATGCCCAGGGCCGCGCCGGCGGCGAAGACCCGGTAGCGCCAGGTCTCCTTGTCCTCCGAGGCGTCGGCCAGGGCGGTCATGCCGGCGGCGCCGACCGGGGCCATGGGGAAGGGCAGCTCCTCCACGTCGGCGGTGAGGCGGAAGAGGACGTAGCCCAGGCCGAAGTGGTCGACCCGTTGCAGGAGCATCATCAGGCAGGCGATGCCGATCGGCCAGAGCCATTCCCACATGAAGAAGCTGCGCTGGGCCAGGACCAGCGGATCGGTCGGGGCGTACCAGGCGGGGATGTGCTCGAGGATGCCCATCTTGCGCAGCTCTTCGCTCTGCACCAGGAATTGCCGCCAGAGCCAGCCTTGCCCGCCGGCGGCCATGGCCGCCCCGCACATGTAGAAGAGAACGAAGATCTCCGGCCGCTTGAGGCGTTTGAAGGCCCGCCGCGCCACCTCGACGTAGAGCAGGACCGTCACCCACTGGGCCGCGCCGCCCATGTGCAGGCCGGCCACCAGGCTCATGTAGACCGAGGCCGGGGCCATGACCAGGCCGACGAACAGGCCCATCAGGATGGTGCCCTTGTTGAAGCCGTCCTCGAAATGCTCGGGCCGGCGCATCAGGTCGCGGAATTCCTGGAATTCTTTGTCTTCGCGCATGGGCTATCCTTGTTCGGCGCCGCCGGCGGGCGGATTGCGGGTGATGTAGGTGAGCATGCGCTCGGGGGCGACATTGCGCCAGCCCAGCAGCTGGGCGCGCAGATCGCCCAGGAAGGTCCGGTTCAGGCGCCACCAGGAGCGCTCCGGCCCCGCGCCGTGGCTGAGGGTCACCCACAGGGCGCAGATCTCCTCCGGGCCGGGAACCGCCTCGATCTGGATCTCCTGGCGCACGCCCAGGTCGTAGGGCGCTAGCCACGTGGTGGCCGTCAGGCGCAGGCGCTCGCCGCCGGCCGGGGCCGAGCGCAGGCGCGCGGCGTCGGAAGTGAAGTGGCCGATCGCTCCGTCGCGGTGGGCCTCGACGTATTCGTGCAGGTAGGCCATGAGCCCGCGCGCGGCCTGGGTGCTGACGGTGAAGGGGAGGCGGTCGCGGATGACGCCCTGTTGCGGCCGGGGCACCTTCCAGTCCAGTTCGCGCGAGGGGCTGGCGATCCGGGCGGCCATGATCGCCGGCACCAGGGCCGAGATCGTCACCACCGCCAGCACCAGGCCCATGGTCATGATCACGTTCGAGCCCGAGTAGTTGAGGGTGATGCCGCCCATCAGGTCGAGGCTGGTAAGGATGGTGGCCACGCCCTGGCCGATGATGTAGCCGAAGACCGAGCCCATTAGCCCGTAGGTCAGGGCCTCGGCCAGGAAGAGGACGCCGATGTGCCCCGGGGCCAGCCCCAGGCTGCTGTAGATGTGGATCTCCTTGCGCCGCTCGGCGATCGAGTTGAGCATGGTGTTGAAGATGATCAGGGCCGCGATCAGGATCGGCACGAAGATCTTGCGCGGGGCCTTCGGGATGAGCGGGGTCGAGACCATCACCTTCACTCCGCCCTGGTCGCCGTAATAGACCGGGTAAACGATGTTCTTCATGAGCAGCCCGGCCAGCGCGGGCGACTCGTCGGGCTTGGCCTCGGCCACCACGCTGCGCAGCGAGGCCCCCAGCTTGCGGGCCAGCCAGACCGGCAGCACGATCGTCTCCTCGCCCGAGACGTAAATCTGATTCGGGTCGGGCAGGAGCATGTTGCCGTCTGAGAGCTCCGACTCCACCGCCTGGGCGTCGAGGGTCCAGTCGTCCTTGGCGATGGTGTAGTCGATGGGCAAAAGCGGGCTGCCGTCGAGCTTGTGCACCTCCTGGCCGAAGCGGGTGCCGTCGAAGGTGGCCAGCAGCATGAGCGGTACGCCCGCCACCACCACCTCGTCGCCCGGCTTGAGGCCCAGTTCGCCCGCCACCCGCTCCGGCAGGTAGCAGCCGCGGCCGGCCTCGAACTCGTTCCAGCGGGGGAAGAAGCGATCCACGCCGGTGAAGCGCGACTCCGTCGGCCGCAGTCCCAGGCCGGCCTTGAGCGAGGCCAGGGCGTTGGACCGGCCGTTGCGCACGTGGAGCCGCCAGTTGGCGTTGGTGGAGACGACCCAGTAGCGGCCGGCCACCGCGTGCTCCGGGCCGACCAGGGTGGCCACGCTCTCTTCGGTCTCGCCGTCGAGCCAGCGGCCCGCCGGGTGCTGGACCAGCACGCCGGAGTGCGGCGCCTTCAGCTCGGGCAGGCGGACGATGCGCCGCTCCTGATAGGTGGAGCTGGAGGTGAAGCAGAGCAGCGAGAAGGTCACCAGCACGATGGTCAGGCCGGTGAGCAGGGTGCGCATCAGCCGCTTGCGCATGTTGGCGATGCCCAGCCAGACGGCCGCGCCGATCACCCCGCCCCGGCCGGTCTGGGCTCCGCTCGACTCGGCCAGGCTGCCGCGGCGGAGCTCCTCCATGTCGGCCCGGAACTTGCGCAGCACCATGATCACCACCACCAGGCTGAGGAGCAGCACCAGGAAGGCCAGCAAAATGACCGCCGGCTGGCTGGTGATGCGGAAGCCCGGATGGAAGCTCCAGAGCACCCCGCTCATCACCAGGAAGATGAGCCAGGCGTAGAGGATCTGCCGGCCGATGTTCGGTGAGGCGAAGAGCAGGCGCTCCATGGCCACCGAGAAGGGGACCAGCAGGAGCAGGAGGAAGATGGCCCCGCGGGTCACGTCCGAGGCCTGGTCCTGCACCGCCTGGTAGACGCGGATCTCGCCGGCCAGGGCCGAGGTGGCGGCGCGTTTATAGGCCTGGCCGTCGTCGGCCGCCCGGGCCGAGTCGGCCGCCTTCAACTGTTGGGCGGTACCGGCATGAATCGAACGGATCGCCTTGCAGACCACGCCGGCGCGCTCCATCCGCTGCAAGCGCCACTCGTCGAGACGGTAGAAGTCGCGGGTCGAGAAGAGCTCGGGGATCTCCCCGAGCGGCTTGTCCATCGGCAGGCCGTCGGCCAGGGCTTCGCGCAGGCCCATCCCGCCGGTGTCGAGCGCGTCGGGCAGGTTGAGCAGGGCCATGCGGTTGTTGGTCGTGCCGATCCGGAGGATCAGCTGCCAGCGGGTTCCGCGGGGCAGTAGGCCGAACATCTGCCCGTTCACCACCGAGAAGTGGTAGCGCTTGGGCAGGCCGCCGTTGAGCACGTCGATCAGCTTGAAGCCGTTGAGAGTCGTCTGGTAACGGGGGTCGCGGAACTGCGGGCCGTTCAACTCCTCGCATTCGAAGGCGACCGCCCGCAGGGGCTTCATCGGCGGCCGTTCGTTCAGGTCGAAATTGGTGGCGATGCGGCCGGCGATCATGCTGTTGCCGTCGGAGATGGCGGTGGTGATGCGGCCGTCCGGAGCGAGGGCGAAGGCCTGCATGCGCTTGCGCCCGGTGCGCCAGAAATTGACCGAACGGAAGGGGGCGAAGCGGAAGCTGCCGTCGGCCTCGGTGCGGATCAGCTCGCTGCCGCGGATGCCCTTGGTGCGGGTGCTGCGGTACCAGGTGTACTGGGAGACGAAGGTCGTCAGCAGCCCCGGCACCGGCGTGCGGGGGATGGTTTCGGCGACCGTTTCGCTGACCACGTTGCCGTGGGTGATGCGCCAGCGCGGCCAGCCGGTGAAGGCGTTGTCGCCGGGCATAAAATTCGGGTCGTTCAGCAGCAGGTCCAGGAGAAAGGCGGTGATGCGGATCTGCGGGGCCAGCCGCTCCCAGCGGAGCCGCTCGTAGGTGTCGTCGGGCGTGTCGATCCGCAGGCGCAGGCCCTCCAGCGTGGCCCAGGTGACGCCGTTCAACTCAAAAGCGGTGCCCGGCGAGGTGAGTAGGGCCAGGCGTTCGGTGGCGAAACTCTGCGGGTCGGCGGTGGCTTCGATCGCCTGCTGGTTGAGGATCGCGTCCAAAAGATGCGGCAGTTGGGCCCGGTCCTGCCCGGGTAGCTCCTCCTGAAGAATCTGCATGGCCGTGGTGTAGAAATTCCGGCGGCCCTCGCGCTGCTCGGCCCGCAGGCGCAGGCCGATGCGCTGGATCACGTCCTCGTCGAGCTGGGGGAAGCCCTCGTGCAGGGTGCGGCTGAGGGCCGCCCCCTCGATCGCCTCCAGGTTGAGGATGCGCTCGAGCAGCTTTTTCAGGCCGGCGTCGGGGAGGCCCAGTTCCTGCAGGCGCGAGGCCGAGAAGCTGCCGATCGGCTGGTCGCTGTTTTTGATGATGCCCTTGAGCCAGCGGGTGAAGCCGCGTGCCGGTTCGGCCAGGTTGAGCTCGAAGTGTTCGCACCAGAGGGCCGGGCCGATGTTGAACCCGCTGTCGGAGAGGTCCACGCCGATCAGGAAGGGGCGCAGCGCCCGGCCGCCGGCCGGCGCGCCCAGGCTGGTGGCGATGGCCGCCCGCAGCCGGTCGTTGACCGTAAACGAATCTCGGCGCGCCTCGGCCAGTTTCATCTGGGCTGCGACGCGGTCGCGCACGGCCGCCCAGACCTTGGCGCCATCGGCGGCCAGGGCGGGGGTGATCTGACCCTTGAGCACGATCTCGGCCAGGAGCTGGTTCAAGTCCTGCATCCGGGCGAGCTTGGTCTTCAGCGTCTCTTCCAGCTCGGGGCGCCGCGCCGGTTCGGCCTGCCGATCGGCCAGGCGCAGATCGCCGGTTTCTTCTTTTAGCCGGTTGAGCTCCGGGCTGACGGCGTCCTTGACGTAACGCTGGAGCAGGGAGTACTTCTTCTTGTCGTGCAGCGCGGCCAAGGCCGGACCCGGCTCCGCGCCCAGGGCGTCGATCTGCTCCCGCGCCTGGTGGTATTCCTCAAACTCCAGCCCGTCCATCTCTTCGTAAGCTTGTCGGGTGCTGTCGGCCGGGTCGATGGCGAGCATGGCCAGCAGCTGGCGCATGCCGAGTTGATTAATGGTATAGCCGTCGACCAGGGCCACCAGCAGGCCGCGCTGCGGCCGGTGGCGGGTGCAGTATTCCAGAAAGTTCAGGGCGAAGGCCGCGTCCACCGCGTTGTCCGCGCCCGGGGCGAGATCGGGCACCACGCTCATCGCGTCGTAGGGCGCGACGAGCAGGATGGGCGTATGATCACCCGCGGCCGGCGGATCCTTGGGCGGCAGTACGGCGATCAGGTTTTCGGCCTCGATCTCGCGCCATTCGGCCTTGGCCCGGAGGGTGATCCGCTCGACCTCGCCGTGGCGGAGGGCGGTGGCGAGCGGCCCGTCCGGCAGGTAGAACCGCGGTTTGTAAATCGGCTGGTCCCCGGGCAGGTAGACGCTGTCGTCGGCCGAACCGAGCAGGACCAGGGCGATGGCGCCGAAGTCGAAGGCCCGCCGCCAGGTTCCCTCGCCGTAGGCCGACATCTCGAGCACCGCGATCGCTCCGGTCAGGGAACGAGCGGGCAGTTCGGCGAATTTGCCTTCGCCGATGTAGATGGGATGTCCGGTGAAGCCCTCGGCGGGCGTGGTGTTGAGCCGCACGTTCTCGGGCCAGAGGGGGTGGATGCGGTGCTCGCCCTGGTGCGGGCCGCCGGCGACCGTCAGGGTAGCGCCCAGGGTGACCGGCACGGTCAGCGGGAAGGTCTGGCGGTGGAGGCTCACCCCCGGGAGGTGTTCGAGCCGCTCGCGCAGGGCGGCGCGCGCCGCCAGATGGCCGGGACTGCCCGGCAGGCGCGAGGGAGCGGCGCAGAGGGTCTCGGTGTCGCGTTGGACGGACTGGGGCAGATCGGCCGCGTTCAGGGACGCGGCGACCAGGAGCGGCAGCAGGCAGAGGGTCAGGGGGCGGCGCATCGGCCTCTCCTTCTGGTCATTGGGGGACGATGACGATGTGGCCGACGTCGGCGGGATTGCCGCCCAGCAGGATCAGCACCACCGGCACCAGGGCCCAGAGCACGGCCGAAAAAACTTCGCCCAGGATGAGACCCAGAAAAAGAGGGCGCAGCCGGCGATAGGTCTGAGCGCTGCCGTAGGCGATGATCAGGGTCTTGAGGAACCAGCCGAGCAGGATGCTGGCCCAGGCGCAGCCGATGAACCAGGTGTCGGCCAGCAGCAGCCCCGCCGGGTGGAGCGGCCAGAGCGGACTGAGTAGACAGGCCACTTGCAGGCCGACGCCGAGGGCCGCGCCGATCAAGAGGTGCTTGGGACGGCTGTAGGTGGAGCTGCCCCAGCTGCCCCGGCCATAGTCGCGCAACGGCTGGTGGACGTTGCTGTTGAGAAAATTGCTGCCCCAGGCGGCGATGGGCGTGCGGTTGCCGTCGAGCGAGCCGGAATAATGGTAGCCCATCCAGAGGTGCACCGCGCCCGCGATGATGAATCCCAGAAACAGCACGCCCAGCAGGCCCTTGGCCAGTCGCCCGTGCTGGCGCGGCTCCAGGTCGCGATCGATGCCCAGGGCGTGCAGGCCGACCACGGCGGCGCTCACCCGGGAGGAGCCTTCGCGGATCACGATGTCGACCATGCCGGTCAGATAAACGCTGGCGGCGTTCATCCAGCCGATCGGCATCAGCTTGAGCAGTTCGCCCGCGCCCAGATAGTTGGCGAGGAAGGGGATGCCGGTCTCGGCGACGATCCGGGCCAGGACCAGGCTGGTGAGAAAGACCATGGCCACGCTCAGCAGGGCGAACTGCGGAAGCTGGCCGGCCCAGAGCTCCCAGGCGAAGAGGGCCAGGCAGCCGCCGGCGAAGATGCGGCCGGCCGTGCGGTTGCGCCGGGTCACCGCGTCGCCGCCGAAGGAGAGGGTCGACTTGAGCACGGCCCACCACTGGCTCCGTCCCAGCCAGAGGATGATGAGCGCCACCCCCAGCATGGCCCCGTAGCGGTGTTCGGTCACCACCTCGCCGTGGAACGGGGCGAAATACTCGTACCCGATCATGCGGTGCAGTTGGTAGATCAGGACCGTGAACCAGAGGCTGAAGCCGACCCGGTTGGGGACGAAATAGGTGATGCCGACGATGGTGAAAAGGATTCGCCCGGACTTGATATAGTACGAAAGGTGGCGCCACATGCCTTCGCTAAAGGTGTCCCACAGCCCCCAGTTTAGCGCAAAGGGGGGAAAGGCGTTGCCAGTATGGTGGTTGAGGCCGTTGAAGGCGTGCAGCAGCATGACCACCCCGAAGCCGACCCAGAAGAGGCGGCTGCGAAACAAGGTCGGCACGCTACCCTGGTCCCGTTCGATCAGCGCTTGCTGGACCGTAAGCAACGGGAAAGGCAAGCGCTCGTTATCGCGCCACTGCGGGTAGACGATCAAGGAAAGGCCGATCATGATCGCCCAGCAGGCCCCAATCATCACCCCCCAGGCGATGGTCGGCCGCAGCCAGGCTGGCCAGGGGATCGAATTCCCGGGTTCGAGTTCGTCGACCAGCTGCGTGCAGGCCGGGGTCTCCTCGCCGAACTTTACCCGTTCGATATAGAGGTTGCGCGACAAGTTCATCTCGGTGTGGAGGTCCGAGAGCTCCTTGTCGGTGGCGATGTCGCGGTTGCTGCGGGCCAGACTGTGCGGATAGATCCGCAAAACCTCCAGCGGCGAACAGGCGGCCAGCAGGATGGCGAAGATCAGCGCGAACTGCGTAACGCTGATGGTCAGCGCCGGTCGCAGGCGGGCCAGGAGCGGGTTTAGCCCTAGCACCAGCAGGGCCATGTAAGCCACGCCGAGTTCGGGCAGATAGTTGTCGGCGATAAAAGAATTATTGAGGAGAAAGTTGTTGAGCGGCTGGCCGACCCAGATCAGCCCGGCCCCCAACAGGCCAAGCAAAACGGCAACCAGTAAACGCAAGCGAGGGCAAGGGGTCGAATGGGGGTCGGGTTGAGGCGAACAATTGCCCGATCCACCCGCTGCTTGTTCGGGGTTCATCCAGGCTCCTGGGCGATCTCTTATCCGGGACTAAAAAATGGGCCGTATATCTGGTTGCCGGCCAGTCCGGTCTGATTTCCAGATCGACTGGCACACAATGATCGCTCAGGTTCAGTGTCGATGCGAAAGCATTCAAGGTGCCGGTCTGAAAAGAGAATCTGGCTTTCAGGCGTTGCGGGGATTTCTTTTTTCAGCCGAATTCCGGGTGTCGAACGACCGCTCAAGTTGGGCGACGTTGATGCCCCCGGAGTGGTTCTATTTTAATCCAAGATTTTTTTTCCGCAAGCCCCGGAAACATGGTGATGACAGAAATTATTTTTTCCCTCGCGCCCACCCGCCCCACCGTGCCAACCGAAAGACCTGCTCCGTTTCATTGATCGGCCGCCACCGCCAAATCGACCCTGCCGCTCAAAAACCAAGGCTGACTGACAACGGGTCGAGCTGGCGGCTGGCGGTGTCAATTGACTGGCGGTCACGGTTTGGCGGCGGCCCGGCGGGGGAAGTATTTGCCGCCCGCGCAGGGGCGCCAGTTGCGATCCGCGATGCGAATGTAAGTTTAAAAACATCAGAATATTAGGTGTAAATAGATGTTTTCTTGCATGCCGTGTGGAGAGGTTTGGATTTGTATCGAGCCCGTCATGGAATATAGTGCAAACGAATCCTTCAAAAGGTCTGGACCATGAAAGTCAGCCGCAACAAACTCAATGCGTATGCCAAAAGCCAGCACGGCTTTTTTACGGCCAAGCAGGCCCGCGCCTGCGGGTATACGACGGCGATGTGCGTCTACCATTGCCGTAACAAGCATTGGCAGTGGGTGGCGCACGGTCTATATCGTCTGCCCGGGTTCAATGACGGGCTGGAGGCCGAATTCACCAAATGGGCCCTGTGGAGCCGCAACGAAGCCGATCAACCTCAGGCCATCATCAGCCACGAGAGCGCCTTGACCGCCCACGCCTTGGGCGAGTATGTTCCGGGCCGGGTCCATCTGACCGTGCCCAAAGATTTCCGCAAAAGTCCGCCTCCCGAGTGCGTGGTGCATAAAGATAGCCTGAATCTGTCGGCCATCGAACCCCGGGCCGGATTCATGCTCACCAATCTGGTCAAAACGCTGGAGGATTTGCAGTCCGGCTTGATCGATCAAGGACGCTGGAAAACGGTTTTGAGCCGGGCGCAGGAGACCGGGCGTTTGACTGCCCGCGAGGATCGGCGGTTGTAGCTCGGCCCGGCCGCGCCGGTCGCGGCCGGACCGGCTAGCGGAGCGGAGCCGCTGTTTGATTCGGGCGATCGCCTGGCGGTGGATTTTGGCGCGCCGATCCCACTGGCATTGATGCCCCATTCCGCCAATATGCCGGCGTCAGCCAGGCACTCGCCGGTCGCGTCGCCACCGGCCAGGCTTGACCCTCAGGCGGAGCTAACCCATTCCGAAAGCGAGCCGGGCGGCGATTTGCCGGCCGCGGTTCGAACCAGGGAAAGGATCTATCAGATGATTTTTGCCCAAACCAGTGCCCGCAGCAAACTCCGCCGGCGGGAGGCCGGTTTCACCTTGGTCGAACTGCTGGTGGTCACGGCTATCATCAGCGTGCTGGCCGCCATGCTCCTGCCGGCTTTGGATCGGACGCTGGACAACGCCCGGCAGATCGCCTGCGCGGGCAATCTGAAACAGATCGGCCTGGGCCTGACCGAATATGCCGACACTTACGCCGATGCCATTCTGCCCGCCTACATCGGCGATCCGAACGTCAACGGCTCGTGGTGGCCCAGCAAGCTCCACGGCTATGTCGGCGGCCCGGCGGTCTATCAGAAAGGCACGGTCCTGGTCTGCGCCAAAAACAAGAAGGAGAAGTCCTACGCAATGAACTTCTATTCCGGCTGGATCGACGCCGCCGGGGTCTGCGGGGGCGGCTATCCGTTCAAGAGCGCGGCCCTCAAAGCCCCCTCGAAGCTATACTATGTGGCCGACCTGAGCGATGAGGCCAACGTTTCCTGCTATAGCTGGCGGCTTTATCCGTATCCGGACGAGGCATGGAAATCGAGCCGATTGATGAATCTGACCCGCCACCCCGGCGGGCCGAACATCGTCTGCGCCGACGGGCATGTGGAGTGCTCCCGGCTGCCCCAATATCTGACCGCTTCTTCCGATCCGGATTACAAGGCTCATTGGTATTTTTAGGCGGTGTCTGAAAAGACCGGAGGTCAGGGGCTTGTCTGAAAATTAGGGCAACCAAACGGCCGGCTTTTCAGGCCAGACCCTTGAGCGCTTCGTTTTCACTCAGAATCTAGCCATTACCTAAGCGAAACGATCTCCGTGGCCGCCGGTCATGGCTGCTCAACCAGAACCGTAAAATACAGACCCGAGGAGCAAACCGATGAAAAACTGCCCCCGTCTCCCATTCACCCCGTGCCTCATTCTCCTCTGCGGCTGGTTCTTCGCTCCGCCGTTGGCCGCTGACGAAACTCTGCTCATCCAATTCAAGCGCAGCGAACCGGTCAAGCTGTCGGGCCTGATCTTCAGCGATTACCTGCCCGCCCGTTACGGCTATGACGCCGACCGGCTGGCTCTGGCCGAAAAGGCCGACCCGAACCAGACCAATTACGCCTTGATCGATCTGCGACGGTTCGGCGTGGCCCAGACCATGAGCAGTTTCGAACTCACAGTCTATCGCCACGGGTCGACCGGCCCGAAATGGGCCGAGGCGATCCGCATCGTCTCCTCGCCCGACGGGGTGAATTACACGCCGGCCGAGTTCACGACCGACCAGACGCTCGAAACCTATGCCGGCGGGTGGCTGAAGACCCGGCTCTGGTCCGGTCCCGCGCAGGCTCCGTTCCGCTATTTGCGCCTGGAACTATCGGGCCGCGAGAAGAAGTGGGGCTTGGAATTCGGCGCGCTGCGGCTGACCGCCGCGGCTTTGACTGAAGCGCCCCCGCTCAGGACCACTGTGGCTCCGCCCGCGCCCGCGCAACCGGCCGCGCCGCCGGCCGAGACGCCGGGCTATGCCATTCCCGCCGGACAGCCCCGGGGCGAAACCCTGGTGCCGAAACTGGCCGTCTGGCCCACTCCGGAAAACGATGTCGATCCGGCCGCGTTGGACCTTCCGACTCTGGCCTGGCGCGAAGCGGTTCTGCCCGACAATTACCGCAGCCACAGCTGGAGCGGCTACCAGGAGGCAAAAATTCCGGCCGACACTCACTGCGTCCTGCATCGCTTCGCGATCAGCGGTCAGGTGCCCGCCGGACAGCGGCTGATCCTCCGCCTGGAGCAGAGCGCTTTCGTGACCACGGTCTATGTGAACGGCAAGGAGGTGCAGACTTTTCACGAAGGGTTTTTGCCGCTGGAGTGCGACTTGACCGACGCGGCGCGGGGTCAGACCGACTCCGAGGTCATGGTCAAGGTTCGCGACCATCGCGCCGGCCGCGACGCCGCCGGCCAACCGACCATGCCCCTGGGGGCGATGTATGCCTACACTAGCGGCATCGCCGGCCCGCTGCGCCTCCTGACCCGGCCGGCGGTGCAGTTGGACGAACCGTTCATAATCAGCGACGTGGCGGCCGGAACGGTGACCGTGCGGGCCAAGGTCCGCAACCTTTCCGCCGCCGATTTCACCGGTACTCTGCGCTATGCCCTGAACGCAACGGATGGCCGGAGCATCCGTTCGGCCGAGCAGGCCGTGATCGTTCCGGCCGGGGGGACGCTTACGCCCGAGTTCGTCTTTACGGTCGGCGACGAGCTTCAGCGTTGGGACATCGGCGAACCCAACCTCTATTTCGCGGCCGGCGAACTCGCGGCCGCCACGCCGATCGACCGGCTCGCCACCCGGTTCGGCTATCGCACCGTAACCGTGAATGGCGAGGACGTCCAACTCAACGGTCGGAAGATCCGCCTGCTGGGGCCGTGGGCCCACATCGGCGAATGGACCTGGGCGGCCTGCACCAAAGCGGACCAGAGTTCCACGCCGGCCGAGATCTTCCGCCTGCTCCTGGCCCGGGGGATGAACTACGGCCGCCTGCACTGCCAGCCCTATGGCCGGATCTTTTACGATTCGGCCGACGAAACCGGCTTTCTGCTGATCGCCGAATCCGGCCTGGCCCACCGGCCCATCGCCGACGAGAGCCTGCGGCATGTGGCGCGGATGGTCAAGGTTCTGCGTAATCACCCCGCCATCGTCATCTGGTCCGGCTCGAACGAGTTCGAGCACTGGCTGGTCCCCCGACCCCAGGCGACCATGGAGTTTCTGGTCAAAGTGCAGGAGATCATCAAGGCCAACGATCCGACCCGGCCGGTCCAGCACAGCGGGTTCGGCGATGCCCTGGGCCAACTGGACATTTACAATCTGCATTATCCGGAGGGCACGCCGCCGGCCGAGTATCCGCGCGGCCTGTATTGGAAGAGCCGGCCCGAGAGCATGGCCAATCGGCTCTATCCCGACAATTTCGCCCAGTATAATCCGGTTGGCAAAAAGCCCCTCGCCATCGGCGAGCAGCTGATCCCCGGCACGCGGCTCGGGTTGGAGGCAATCTACGGCGACGTCATTATCCGCCAGACCAACAGCCCCTATCTGGCCGATTTTCTCGATTACGAACGCTACATGGGCGATATGTGGCGGGCGGCGATCCGGGCCTACCGCGAACAGAACATCTCGGTCATCAGCCCCAATTTCTTCTACATGCCGGACGCCACGGATTCGGTCTTCCTGCGGGAGATCGCGCCCGAAGGCGGTCCGGCGGGCGCCTATATCCGCGAATTCGATCCGGCTTTGCACGCGGGCGTGGAGAATGCCCGGACTCTGGTGGTATACGAAGATTCCGGGCGGGCGTGGAGTGGCGAAGTCGAATGCCGGTTGCAGGTCGGCGAGGCTACGGTCTGGAATTGGCGGGAACGGCTGGAGCTGAAACCCAACGAAATGCGCGAAATCCCCCTAAGCCTGCCCCTGCCGGCTGGCGGCGACCATACCGGCGAGCTGCGCTGCGAGCTGTTTGGCCTGGACGGCCAGAGCCGGTATGTTTCGCGCCGGGAGGTCAAGCTTTACGGCCCGGCCGACCTGCCGAGTTTGAATCTGAACCTGCTCACCTGGGGCGTGGATTCGATTCCCGCGCTGGCCGAGTTGGACGTCAAGATCACGCCGCTGGCCGGTCCGGCCGCGTTGAAAGACCTGGCCGGCGGCCAGATCCTGGCGATCGGGCCGGGCTGTCCGGACGCGGCGCTGGGCGAAGCGGCTGAAGCGCTGTCGGCCTTCGTCAACCAGGGCGGTTCGGTGCTGCTGCTGGCTCGGGATTCGCTGCCGGCCGTCCTGCCGGTGGAGACCAAATTGCTGGCCGGCAACCATCCCGGCGCGACCGCCGGTTTTGTCCGCGCCCCGAGCCATCCGCTGTTTCTCGGCCGCAATTTTGTTCTGGAGAATGCGGACTTTCGCTTCTGGTCCGAACTCGACCAGCGCGTGGCCGCGCGAGCCCTGTTCAAGCCGACTTCCGGCGAGTTCACCTGCCTGGTCGACGCCGGGGAGAACCTGGACCAGGTTCTGCTGCTGGAAGCGCCGCACGGGCGCGGCACCTACCTGCTCTGTCAGCTGGCCGTGCTTGAAGCGCTGAAAACCCGGCCGGCCGCGCGGCGGCTGCTTTACCAGACCTTGGTTTATCTGCGCGACCGGCGGCGGGAAACTCCGCCCCCGAGCGGGCATTATCTGCTGCCGGCCGACGCCTACGCTAGGTCGGTGCTCGATAAAGCCGGCTGGCAGCCCCGGCCGGAAACGGCTCCGGCCAGAGCGGAGCGTTCCTGTCTTTGGCTGGATAATGAAGCGGCCAAAACGCTCGGGGTGGAGAAGTGCGAGCAGGCCGCGGCCGGCTACCGGACGGTTATCCTCCACGGCCTGGAGGACACGCTCTTGGCCGAACTGAGCGAGCGGCTGGCCGGAACGGCTCCGGCCTGGCGGCCCTGGCCGGAAGCCGGCGTAACCCGCCTGCGGGACAAGCGCGGCCGCCTGGGCCGAAGCTTTAGGCCGGTCCTGGCCCAGCCGGTCCTGGTAGAACTGGCCGGCATCTCCTCGGTCGATCTGGACTGGTTCAAGGACGGGCAGGAGCTGGACCGCGAGTTGGCCCCCGGGAACGGCTGGCAGACCGCGACCAATCCGGGGTTGCTGGCCGTGCATTCCGGGGGGGAGCGGACGGTGATCGTCGATCAGACTCCGTGGAACATGGAGGTCGATTTCACCGAGCGGCGGCAGCGGTTCCTGCACACGTTCTGGACCAACCTCGGCCTGGCGGTCAAGGGCGGCCGGACGGTCAACAATCTGGCCGCCGAGGCGGCCTTCGTCAAGGTCTCGCTCAAGGCCCAGTGCAACGCCAGCGGCGCGGATTATCTGGGGCCGAACCTGCCGACCGGCGAGACCATTCTGGCCGGCGTGCCGTTTGCGCTGCTGCAAGCCAGCGCCGTGCAAGCCCAGACGATGATCCGCCTCAACGCCCGCCAGGGCACGCCGCTGGAAGGCCAGGAGGTTCTGGCCGACACGCCCATCGACCGGTTCGATCTGCCGACGCCGCCGGCCGTGCGCATTCCCTGCGACCGCCTGCACGCCCAGACCGTCTATTTCGCCCAGACCTGCACCCAGAACTGGCGGATCAAGGCCCAGGCGACGGGGCGAGTGGTGGCGGTCTACAAGATCGCCTACGCCGACGCCACCGAGGAGAGCGTGCCGCTCCTTATCGGCGAGCAGATCCAGGACTGCCGCACCGAGCGGGCCCCGACCCGCAGTTGCGCCCTGGGGATCAAGTTCGCCAATCCGCGCAACGGCCCGGGCGAAACCGCTTCGCTTTACGTCTTCGCCTGGGAGAACCCGCATCCGGAACGCAAGATCGTGGCTATTACGCTCGAAAGCGGCCGCAATCCGCCGTACGATCCGCTGCTCTTCGCCATCACCGTCAAGGAGGCCAAGGAGAAATTCTTCTAGGTTCTGTCTGAAAATGTGAGGTTAGGGGCGGGTCTGAAAAACCAAGCCGCGGTTGGCATAAGCGTAGCTTTTATTTTCAGGCGAACTCCGAAAGCCTTGTTTCAGGGCTCAGTCTAAGCCCGTTTCCGGGGAACCTTTTTTGCATAAAAGGTTCCCCGGACTCTGCCCAAAAATTTCCATCCGGCTTCGCAGTTCCGTACGCTCAGCTGAGGAGATTCTACGTTTGCTCTCGGCGTGTGATTTGCCCAGCTAGAGCATTTCCGACTCCAGCGGCTCGGCATCGTCCCAAAAAACGCTGCGTGCGGCAGAACAAGACCGGGGGGCGGCGGTCATGGTGATCGAAGGGGCGATCGGTCCAGACCGCCACCGCCAGCGACGTCCGAGGTGGGTTCCATCCATGCGGCTATGTCTACGCCTTTGCTTGAAACGCTCTAGTGCGTTGCATTCGGGCCGGCGGCATTGCCGGAGGCGAGTTTATCCTTTTCGGCTACAAACATAATCATCTTCTCGATTAGCGTAGTATCAAGGTCAAGCTTATAGCCGCTAGTGGGCAACGTGTATACTGTGCCTAGTTGGATCCGGTGCGCTTTGGTGACGCCATCGAACCAATAGCAGGTTTCGACTTTTTCGTTAAGCTTCAGATAGAGATGCCCCAGCTCAACACCATCAAGCTTTATTTCTTTCAACAATTTCATGTTGGCCTTCACGGCATCCGGCATGGTTTTTATGGTTTCGATTTGATCGAAGCCATAGGGTTTTCCATTATATGTTCCGGTCAAGATGCGCGGCCAGACGTGAATGATCAGATACACTCGGGCGGAACCAGCCTCCAAACGTTTTCCCGCGGAGTCGCATTCGTAGGGATAATAGGGCGCGTCTTTACTGAGCTTTTCGCTAAATCCGTCCTTTTGCAGATAAAAAGTCTGTGACACTGGGTTGTTTCCTTGTCCGTCCTGGCGCCGGGGAACGAACGGGTCCGGATTACTCTTGGGGTAACGGGTATAAAGACTAAAATGCCAGCCGGTAAATTTAGCCAGGTCCGCATTGGCAAAAAAAGGTCCAACCTCTCCCTGGGCCGCCAGCGCGGCACGAATCGCCGCCAACTCGGCGGCCCGGTCAGCCCATAATTTGCTGCGGATTTCTTTGGCCTGCGCCTGTAATTGCTCCTGCTGATAGCGAGCTTCCAAGCGTTTCATCCAGAAAGCGTCGATTTGTTTAACCGCCGCGCTTTCAAGTTTTTCGCCAACCGCATCCTTATTCCAACCTTTCGCCTTATAATATTTCTCCAGCATTCCCGGCTTGACGAGATAATAACCGGATGCCGGGAGCACGGTTGCCTCGGTGAAGGCATCCTCCATGTTGGCGCCGCCTGCGCCTGAACGTTGCTTTTTATAGGCTTCGTATAGGTGATTATCAAATGCAGGGACAACTATGACATCCCTAATTAGCTCCAGCGAGTTCTTATAGATTTTGGCGGCATTGAGTGCCACCAGCGCGGGTGAAGGCAAAAGCTTTTCTAGCAAGCCGTCTAATCTTTTATTGAATTGCCAGCTGCAAACTTCCGCCAGGGCTTCAGTATCCTTCGCGGAAAAAAGCAGATCGACCACCTTTACGGCCGTGACCGTATCTTTCATGTTCTCGAACAACTTGGGCTGTTCGTTCATCAGCGGTGCCAATGAATCAGTGCCGACGTCAATGGCTTTGCCCACCTGCTCAAGCAACTCCGCATTCGTAGGCTCCAAATCGGCCGCCGATAATTCCCGAATCCAGCCCGCCGAGAAAACGTTTAGCAGAATAACTAAATACCAAAACATATGCTTGAACATCGCCTTCCTTTCGCTCCATGCTACTAGGGGTCAGCTAAAACAGCGTTTTCCAAAATGTATTTATATCGAAATGATGGCCGCTTAACTATAGCCCGCTTCTTTGCAATACTACCGGGTGCACGATGGTCGGGCCATAATAAATCAAAGGGTTGCGGTTCATCCTGGCATTAACCTAGGTCAGCGCCATGCCCGGAAGAAAAGCGGCCGCTTCGAGCTGTCTTTGTCTTCAGCTTTTTGGTTGCGTATTGAAGACGGCGCTGCCGCCTAATGCAAAGCGATGGCCCAAGGCTTTTCAGCCGACCTATAAATGGGGGGGGGCTTTTTTTAAAAAAAGCCCCCCTCTGGAGTTTGTCGCTCAAGCGTGTCGTGGTCAGATTTCGATCGCCACCACGTCGCTCAGCGGGGTGCGCCAAGTGCTCGGCAGCGTGAAGCCGACCCCGCCGTCGGCGTAGCGGTGCGCCACTGCCCGGCCGTCGCGCAGCAGGCGGACGGCTTGCGGTTGGGTGGGGCATTGGACCGAGACTTCGCCTTCGTGCAGCCAGTCGACATGCGCGTACAGCACGCCATCCCGCCGGGTGACCGGAACGCTGGCGGCTTCAGGCCAGTTGCCGGGTTGCGTGCCGAAGACGGCGGGCGCGCTGTGGTCCAGCCAGCGCCGGAGTTGCTCCAAACGTTGGTAGTAGGCCGCCGGCATCCGGCCGCGGGCGTCGGGCGCGACATTGGGCAGAAAATTGCCGCCCCAGGCCCGCGCCTTGGCGAATTCGCCCAGGAACCAACCCAGCGGTTTGTAGGTTTCGTGGGCCAGATAGCCCCAGGCGCCGTCGGCGAAGACGTGGCAATATTCCCACCAACCGGGCTCGAGCCGCTGGTCGGGGAAGCGGCATTCGGGCGTGTCGAAATCACCGTAACCCAGTCCGCGCGGATTGATCAGAATGCCGGGCTGCCAGGCGCGGATCTCCTCCACGGTGATGCTGCCGGCCGGCACGCGGCCGTCGAACCAGAGGACGTCGATCCGGCCCTTGGTGGTGAGCAGCTCCGTCAGCTGGCCGCGGATGTAGGCGACGTAATCCGGGTCCGGGGCGAGGCTCCGGTCGAGGTCGGAACGCACCGGCAACTCGATCGGTTCGTGAT
>CAYMGG010000071.1:19421-20057 GCA_964389915.1 uncultured Planctomycetaceae bacterium | reverse complement strand
GCTGGTCTTGTCGTCGCCGCTGGGGGTGACGGACTCGCGGCCGATGACGAGGAAGCGGGTGGTGTTGTCCGGCTTGTCCTCGATGCCGCGCACTAGGATCGGCACCTCGTACAGCGCGGCCGCCGTCTCCGAGGCGATGGCCGCCACGCCGTGCTCGCGCGCGGCCCGTTCGGCGGCCAGCGAGGTCGACGGCACCTCCCGCAGCGGCACGCCCGGCAGGTTGGCCGCCAGCCACTGGCGGCACTGGGCGATCGGCTGGGGGCCGCTGACCACCAGGCGGATCTCCTCGCGCGGGCAGGTGGCCAGCAGGTTCTGGTGGATCTCCAAAAAGACCTCGGAGCAGATCTTGAGGTTGGTTTCCATCAGCATGTCGCAGGTGGCCGTGACCGCGCCTTCGGTGGAGTTTTCGATCGGCACGATGCCGTAGTCGGCGTGGCCGCGCATGACCGAGAGGAAGACGTCGCGGATTTCGGCCACGGGCAGGTATTCCATCGCCTGGCCGAATTTCTGGATCGCCGCCTGGTGGGAGAAGGTCCCGGCCGGGCCCATGTAGGCGATGCGGGTGGTGGCCTCCAGGGCGATGCAGGCGGACATGATCTCGCGAAACAGCCGCGCCATCTCTTCGCCGCTCAGGGG
>CAYMGG010000071.1:0-19411 GCA_964389915.1 uncultured Planctomycetaceae bacterium | reverse complement strand
AGGTTCTTGGCGTGGAGGGGGCCGGCGCTCAGGCCCGTGACCTTGTCATAAACGGCCTTCTCGCGCTCGGGGGCGAAGATGCCGGCCCCGTCCTGGCGCTTGATCCGGCCGATCTCCACGGCCGCCTTGGCCCGGCGATTCAGCAGGTCGACGATCTGCCGGTCGCACTGGTCGATCTCCTGGCGGTATTTGTCGATGTCCATGCAGGCTCCCTGAGGCAAAACTCCGGTCGCGGGGCGCTCGGTCCCGCGTGGTCGTCGGATCGCGCCGAAATGGGCGAAAAACCAAGCTTTTAATATCCGGCCCGGCGCGGGAGCGTCAAGGGAAAAGCCGGGGCCGGCCGGCGTTCGGGCGCGAAATTTGGGTCGCCAAAGCCGGCGGGGCCGGTATAATCCGCCGGACCCGGGCCGGCGTCAAATTTTTGGCGAGCCGCGGGCGAGGAGCCTGCCGGATGGCAAAACGTGAGAAGTCGGCGGTCGAGAAGTATCACGACCGGGTGGCCGGAATCTATGACACGATCTACGACGGCAACCCCTATTGGGACGTGGTCTTCGAACTGACCTGGCGGCACCTGCTCAAATTTATCTCCCGCGATCTCTCCACTCGGGTGCTGGACGTCGGCTGCGGCACGGGGCGATGGGGATTGAGGCTGGCCAAGAGCGGCTATCGGGTGGATTTTCTCGATATCTCCGAAAAAATGCTCGATCAGGTGGCCGGCAAGGCCGCCCGCCTCAACCTTAACTACGAGCCGGTGCTCTACCACGCCTCCATCGACGACCTGAGCGAACTGGAGAAGGGACAATACGGTTTCATCGTCGGGCAGGGCGATCCGCTCAATTGCGCGCTCAAGCCTGAACGGGCGCTCAAGGAACTGACCGGCCTGCTGGCGCCGGGCGGGACCATGGTCATGTCGGTGGACAACCGCTGGCAGGGCTTGTTCCATTATTTCAAGAACGGTGACCTGCCCGGACTGAAGGAGTTCCTCAAGACCGGCCGCACCAACTGGGTGACCGACGATCCGACCGAGCAGTATCCGCTGGTGATGTTCACGCCGGATCAATTGCGGCAGATGCTGGCCGCGCGCGGTCTGGAGTTGCTCAGCCTGATCGGCAAGACCGTCCTGCCCCTGCGGCGCTTCAAGGAGTTTCTGGCCGGCGAGGAGGCCCGGCGGGAACTGCTGCGCCTGGAGGAGAGCCTGCACGCCACCGAAGCGCTCTTCGCCAACGCCGCCCATCTGGAGTTTGCCGCCCGCAAGCCCGCCTCCTGAAACTCGGCAAATGCCCTCAATCGCGGCTTTATCCTGCTTGCCAAGCAAATGATTACAAGGTATGGTAATGGCAGGTGCCCGAGGGCCGAACTTGAACCGGAACGCCCGATGGTTAGGTGTGATCGCAGGGCTGGCAATCGCCGGCGGATGCCTTTTTGTTGCGGGCGCGGCCGAACCGGCCCCCGTCATCCGGGTCGGCTATTATGAAAATCCCCCCAAAGTCTACCGCGACGCCTCCGGCCGGCCGGCCGGAATCTTCCCCGAGTTTTTAAATCACGTCGCCCAGCTCTGCGGTTGGCGGCTGGACTGGCAATTCGGCGTCTGGACCGATTGCTTGCAGCGTCTGGAGGCCGGCGAACTCGACCTGATGGTCGACGTGGCTCCCAGCGCCAGCCGGGCCCAGCGTTTTCGGTTCGGCCAGGAGGCGATGCTGATCAACTGGGGCGTGGTTTACGCCGCGGAAGAGGCCCCGATCTGCTGCATTCTCGAGCTGGGCGACAAGCGGGTGGCCGTGATGCGCGGCAGCATCAACTATGACGACGAAGGCGGCATTCAGGATTTGCTGGAGAAGTTCGACCTGACCGTCAAGTTCGTCGAAGCCGACGATTACGACGGCGTTTTCCGGCTGCTGGCCGAAGGTCGGGCCGATTACGGAGTGGTCAACCGCATCTACGGGGCGCAGAATGCCGGCCGCTACAAGCTGCGCGCCACGCCGATCCTTTTCAGTCCTCATCGGCTGCTTTTCGCCGCGCCGCTCAATCAGCCGGCGGGCGAGGCCCGGCTCACGGCCATCGACGAGGTGATCCGCCGGGAGCGCACAGATTCGTCCTCCGTTTACCAGGCGACCCTCGCCAAATATTTCGAGGGGCTGATCCGGCCGCCCGAGAAGGGGCTGCCGGCTTGGGCGCTCTGGGCGGCCTGGGGCGCCGGCGGGAGCCTGCTGGTCCTCTTGATCACGGCCGGGGGGCTTTGGTGCAAGCGCCGCGAGGACTGTACGCGGCTGCGACTCATGACCGATGAGTACGAACGCTATTTTTCCTCTAGCCTCGACCTGCTCTGCATCGCCGACACGTCCGGCCGGTTTCACAAGCTCAATCCCGAGTGGGAACGGACGCTGGGCTATCCGCTGGCGGAATTGGTCGGTCGGGAGTTTCTGGAATTGGTTCACCCTGACGATCTGGAAGCCACCCGCGCGGCCCTGGGGCGGCTGGGCGCGCAGGAACAGGTGCTAAATTTCGTCAACCGCTACCGGACCCGAGACGGCGAATATCGCTGGCTGGAATGGCACTCCTTCCCCATCGGCGGGCGGGTCTATGCCGTGGCTCGGGATATCACCGAACGCAAACGGATCGAGGACGAGTTGCAGAGCGAAAAGATCCGGCTGCAAAGCATCTTCCGGGTGGCGCCGGTCGGCATCGGGCTGGTGGTGGAGCGGGTAATGCGCGACGTGAACGAGCAGGTCTGCCTGATGGTCGGCCGCAGCCGGGAGGAGCTGATCGGCCAAAGTTCGCGCATCCTCTACCCCGACCAGGCGGAATTCGAGCGGGTCGGGCGCGAAAAATATCAACAGATCGCCCGCCTGGGGCGGGGCACGCTCGAAACCCGCTGGGTGCGGGCCGACGGGCGGGTCATCGACGTGCTGCTCAGCTCCACGCCGCTCGATCCGGCCGATCTCACCCGGGGCGTCACCTTCACCGCCCTGGACATCACCGAGCGCCAGCAGGCCGCCGCCGCGCTCCAGGAGAGCGCCGAGAACCTGCGCATCACCCTGGATTCGATCGGCGACGCGGTCATCACCACCGACGCCCAAGGCCGGGTCGAACGGCTCAACCCGGTGGCCTGCCAGCTGACCGGGTGGGAGGCCGAGGCGGCCCGGGGGCGGCCTCTGGGCGAGGTGTTCCGCCTGGTCAGCGGCCAGACGCGCGAGCCGGTCGAGGATCCGGTGGCCCGGATTATGGCCGCCGGGCAGGTGGTGGGGTTGGTCGGCCAGACGCTGCTGCTGGCTCGCGACGGGGGGGAGCGGCAGATCGCCGACAGCGGCGCGCCGATCCGCGACGCCCAGGGCCGGGTCCAGGGCGTGGTGCTGGTCTTCCGCGACGTGACCGAGCAGCTGCGCCTGGAGGCGCAGCTGCGCCAGGCCCAAAAGATGGAGGCGATCGGCCAGCTGGCCGGCGGCGTGGCCCACGACTTCAACAACATGCTGGGCGGCATTCTGGGGGCCGCGGAGCTTTTGGCGCTCAAACTCGGCGAGGATCACCCGCTGCGCAAGTACGTCAATCTGATCACCGACGCGGGCGAGACCGCCGCCAGCCTGATCGGCAAGCTGCTGGCCTTCTCCCGCCAGGCCAAGGTCCGCTCCGCGCCGGTGGATCTGCACCAGACCATCAACGATGCGGTCCACATTCTCGAGCGGAGCATCGACCGACGGATCACGATCCATGCCGACCTGAGCGCCGATCCGGCCGTGATCATGGGGGACGGCGCCCAGTTGGAGAACGTCTTTATCAACCTGGGGTTGAACGCCCGCGACGCCATGCCCGACGGCGGCGAGATCCACATCTCCACCCGGCGGGTGGAGCTGGATGCCGGATTCATCCTCAGCGGCGAGGACCCGATCCCCGCCGGAACCTATCTGGAGGCGATCGTGGCCGACACCGGCGTCGGCATGGAACCTTACGTCCTGGCCCGGGTGTTTGAGCCGTTCTTCACCACCAAGGGCGTGGGCCGCGGCACCGGCCTGGGGCTGCCGGCCATCTACGGCACGGTCCGCGAGCACCAGGGCTGCATCCGGGTCTATAGCGAGCCCGGTCGGGGCAGCGTCTTCAAGGTCTACCTGCCGGCGGCGCCCGAACCGGCGATTCCGGCGACGGCCGCCGAGGGCAGAGAGGCGGCGACCTGTCTTAATCGGACGATCCTGCTGGTCGACGACGAGGCGGTGCTGCGGACGGTCGGGGCCAGCCTGCTGGAGGCGGCCGGCTGCCGGGTGCTGCTGGCGGAGGACGGACGGGTGGGAATCGAGGTGTTCAAAGCTCACGCCGGCGAAATCGATCTGGTGCTGCTCGATCTGGTCATGCCCAATCTCGGCGGGCGCGAGACTTTCATCGAGCTCAAGCGTTTGAACCCGGGCGTCAAGGTGATCTTCGCCTCGGGATTCGCCAAGGATGCCGGCGTGAGCGAATTGCTGACCGATCCGGCGGCGGTCGGCTTCATCCAAAAACCTTACCGCCGCGCGGAATTGTACAAACTGCTGGCTTCGGTGTTTGGCCTATCTGTCTGAAAATCTCCCGTGCAAGTCGCTTGACAAAGCCGAACGGGGGGAGTACTATAATCGATGTTTGCGTAAACAATAAAGGGTTTATGCCTTTCCCTTCACTCGGCGGTTTTGGATTCCGACCCGATGACGCAGCGCGAGATCGCCAAGGCTTTGGGCCTCTCCCAGATCACCGTCTCGCGGGTGCTCAACAACTCCCCGCTGGTCACGCCCGAAACCCGGCAGCGGGTGCTGGAGCTGATCGAGCAGTCGGGCTACGCGCTCAACCGCAACGCCCGCAACCTGGTGGCCGGCCGGAAGGGGGCGCTGGCCGTGGTCTTTCCCGGCGTCGAGTCGATGGCCGGAGCCTACTTTTTGCCCACGCTCATGGGCATCAGCGAGGCCGTAAATGCCCGGCAGTACCACATCCAGACGCTCTGCCCCGAGGCGGCCGAATCGCCCGAGGCGACCCTGGCCGGCCTGCGCGGCCAGGTCGACGGCGTCCTGTTGTTCAACATCGGCGGGCGCGGCCGGGAGAATCTGGCCGACTGCCTGCGGCGGCACAATTTCCCCCATGTCTTGATCCAGTATTACTCCGGCTCCGATTCGCCCTACGTCACGATCGACAACGAACTGGGCGGTGTCCTGGCCGCGCGGCACCTCTGCGGCCTGGGCCACCGGCGGCTGGTCTATCTGGGGGCCTGCGGCGAGAGCTCTGAGAACACCGCCCGGCGGGAGGGGTTCGTGCGCGGTTGCCGCGAGGTGGGCGTCCATTTGAGCGCGCGGCAGCTCATCACTCCGCCCACCGACGACCCTACTTCGCTGGTGGCCGAATGGCTGGCCGCGCCGGTCGACCGCCGGCCGACGGCGGTCTTCACCTACAGCGATCGGCTGGCGCGGCTGGTGGTCTTCGCGGTCCAGGCTCGGGGCGGCCTGGTGCCGCGCGATCTTTCCGTGGTCGGCTTTGACGACGCGCGCGCCTATTCGCTTATGGTCGCCCCGCACCTGACCACCGTCCGCCAGACCTTCCGCGAGCTGGGCATCGAGGCCGTGCGCAAGGTGCTGGCCGGCGGCGAAGAGGCGGGGGTGATTCCGACCGCGGTCGCGCCGGAACTGATGGTCCGGGGCTCGAGCGCCCCGCCGGCGCCGGAGGCTGCAATCTGATCCGCCCGGCCGTCCGGGTTCGGCCGCGGCGCTTTTTTCTCCCGAGGAGGCAAAGGCAAGATGTCCACTTCACCGGTTCGGATCGGCGTGGTCGGTTGCGGCAAGATCGCCACTTGCAGCCACCTGCCCGGCTTCGGCAAGTGTCCGCAAGCCAAGCTCACCGCTCTTTTCGACGTCGACGGCGCCAAGGCCGAGGCGACGCGCGCGAGCCTCGCGCCCGAGGCCAAGATCTTCACCGATCTGGCGCAGTTGCTTGGTTCGGGGCTGGTCGACGCCGTGACCGTCTGCACTCCCAATCACCTGCACCGCCCCCAGACCTTGCAGGCCCTGGCCGCCGGCAAGCACGTGCTCTGCGAAAAGCCGATGGCCGCGACCCTGCCCGAGGCCAGCGAGATGATCGAGGCCGCCCGCCGGGCCGGCCGGGTGCTGCAAATCAATCAGAGCTGTCGCTACGCGCCGGTCTACGCCAAGCTGGCCGAGTTGGTGGCCGCTGGCGAGATCGGCACGGTCCGTCATGCCCGTTGCATCCGCGCCGGCGGCAACACGCCCGACGTGGGCTGGTCGCCGGGCGCCTCCTGGTTCACCAGCAAGGCCAGCCAGGGCGGGCTGGTGCTGGACATCGGCATCCACATGGCCGACGTGCTGCGCTGGGTCGTGGGCGAGGTAGATCAGATCGCCGCTTTGGTCGACACCTGGAAGCCGGGCATCGACGTGCCGGACAACGTGAGCGCGCTCTTCCGCTTCCAGAACGGCGCGACCGGTATTTTGGAGTTGAGTTGGACGCTGCCGGCCGGCGCGGGTCTGCTGGAGATCTACGGCACGGCCGGTACGCTGCGCACCGGGTTCGGCTCGGCCCAGATCGAGCTTTTGAAGCCGGTGGATGGCAAGGTGCAGACCACGGCGGTCGAGCCGGCCGCCAGCCTGCCGGACAGCTACGCCTGCTTTGTCGACGCGATCCAAGGGCGCGCCGCCTCGCCCACCTCCGGCGAGTACGGCCGGCGGGCGCTGGCGCTGTGCGACGCGATCATGCGCTCGTCCGAAAGTGGGAAGTTCGAAAAGGTTCAGCATTTTGCGTAAGGGAATTCCGGGGAGAACTTTTTTATAAAAAAGTTCTCCCCGGACCCCGTCCCAAAAATTTTCATCAGCGCCTTGCGTATCCGGCCGGTTCAGAGGGACGATTTATAAAATTTTCCTGGCCCAAGATCGGCCTGCGGAAAAAAGAACCGCTGAATTTTGTCATCTGAATGTTCGAAACTGCGAAGCTGGGCGAGAGTTTTTCGAAGAGGGTCCGGGAGAGTCCTTTTTGCAAAAAGGGCTCTCCCGGAAACGAGATCATCTTTTTTCAAGGGGTTTGAAATGAAGATCGGGGTCAGTTCGTACAGCTACAGCCGGTTGGTGAAGAACGGAACCATGAAGCAGCTCGAGGTGATCGCCAAGGCCAAGGAGATGGGCTTCGAGGTGATCGAATTTTCGACTTTCGCCGCGCCGGAGGGCGAGACCCTGCCCAAGTTCGCCGAGAAGCTGCGCAAGGAGGCCGACAAGGTCGGGCTGCCGATCGCCAACTATACGATCGGCGCGGATTTCCTGGGCGGCAGCGGCGGCGACCTCAAGGCCGAGATCGCGCGGGTGAAGGCCGAGGTGGACATTGCCGAGATCCTGGGGGCGCCCGGCATGCGCCACGACGCCACGGGCGGCTATCCGGCCGGTCACGTCGGCCCGCGCAATTTCGACTCGGCCGTGGCCCGGCTGGCCGAGGGTTGCCGGGCGGTGACCGAGTACGCCGCCGGCAAGAAGATCAAGACCATGGTCGAGAACCACGGTTATTTCTGCCAGGACAGCGAGCGGGTCGAGAAACTGGTGAGCGCCGTGGCCCATCCCAATTTCGGCGTGTTGATCGACCTGGGCAACTTCGCCTGCGCGGACGAGAACTCCGACACGGCCGCCGGCCGGCTGGCGCCGTATGTCTTCCACGCGCACGCCAAGGATTTTCACAAGCGTTCGGGCGTGCTGCCCGCGCCGGGTGAGGGCTGGTTCGTCAGCCGGGGCGGCAATTTCCTGCGCGGGGCGATCATCGGCCACGGCGACGTGCAGCTCGTGCCCGGGCTGCGCGCGCTAAAGCGCGCCGGTTTCGACGGCGTGCTCTCCATCGAATTCGAGGGCATGGAGGACGTTCTGACCGGCATCCGCATCGGCCGCGACAACCTGCTGCGCTTGGTCGGTCTGGTTGGCTGAATTAGCCGGCGGATAGCGAACGGCAGTCAGTTTTGAGGCTGGCCGCTTCCCGGGGTATCTTTTTTACAAAAAAGGTACTCCGGACCCCGCCAAAAAATTCTCACCCGGCTGCGCCGATTCGGGCGCTTATGGTTCGAATTCAAGGCCAGTGGCGTTTGGACCGTCGCTCCGGCATTTGGTCTGCCCGAACGATTGAATATGGGAGCTAGAGAGAATTTTTTTGAGGGGGCAGGGGAACTTTTTTTGCAAAAAAAGTTCCCCTGAATCGGCCTTAATTCAACTGAGTCAAAGGGTGGAGTTAACCTCCGGGCCGGCCGCAACGCCGGCCCGGAGACTTTTTATAACTGTTTTGGCTAGTTCGAGGTGGTTGTCAGGATCGTAAGTTGCTGTCGCAATTTACGATAGTTTCTCGGCAAATGACTCTGATTAAATGAACCCGTTGTTAGTGAAGTCGGGCTATTTCTCCAGACTCACGAACGCGATCGAGTGGGCGGGCAGGACGAAATCCAGCCGGCCCGGGGCCAGAGTCAGCGGCAATTCGTGCACGAAATCCTCGGTCTTTTCCAGAAGTGGCGAAGCGGCAAGGTCGTCGTGCTTGAGCAGCACGCCGCTGGCGCGGGTGGCGGCGAAATCGGGCAACTCGAACGCCGCCGGGAAGTCTTGGGCCCAGGAGCCGTTCACCAACATCAGATTCAGCTTGGTCCCGTCTGCGCTCAGGCTGGCCAGGACCGGAGTAAACGGATAGCTTGGTCCTTCCGGCCGGTCCGGATCGGTGAAATATGGCGCCGTGCCCTGCAGGTCCAGCACCTGTTCGCCCAGGCTGCGGTTGAAGTAGTAATAGAGCCAGTAGAGCATGGTCCGTTTTTCCAGCTGGTCGCGGGGCATGACCAGGAAGCCGGGGTAACGGCTGTTCTCCAGCAGCTTCCAGCTGGACGCGCCCCGGACCACGTTTTCGCGGGCGTAGTAGAGCATGCGGATCGCGCGGTAGACCGTGCCCAAGATGTTGCCGTTGCGGGGTTCGTTGTCCGCGTGCTTGCCCTCGGGGGTGGAGGCGTGCATGCCCCATTCCGAATCGTAGATGAACACATCCTTGCCGGGATTGCAGGCCTGGATCAAGGCGTTCAGCTTTAGCGCGTCGTTCAAGCGCGCGTGGTTGTTGCCGAGGACGATCCGTTCGAAGGAGACGTTTTTCAAACTGCCGAAGCCGCCGTACAAATGCGGGCAGATGTAGTCGTAATGGCCGGCCGTGGCCTGGATCACGTAATTGCCCCAACGGGCATGATTGCCTTCGATGGAGATGCCCACCAGTGCGTCGGGTTGGGCCTGCTTGATGGCGGGGCTGACTTCAAGCACATGCTTGACATATTCCTCGGGCGTGGTGCAGGCCTGGCCGTGCTTGTTCCCCCAGACCGAGGCGTAAACTTCGTTGCCGATCTCCCAATAACGAAAACCGAGCTCCTTCTCCCGGGCATAGGCCACGGCCCGTCCCCATTCCGCGGGCGAAAACAACGTGTCGGCGTGGAAACTTTCCAGTTCGATCATCGAGGTCGGACGCGGGATGCCCAGACGGTCCAGCAGCCAGGCGGTCTGGTCCAGGGCCGTTTCCAGCGTGGGGAACGGCTCGTTGTCGATCAGGCCGTAAAGCCGGGTGAGCGGCAATTGCAGGTCGCGGACGGCGGCCTCCTGCTTCTCGGGCAATTCGTATTCGCCGGTTTTGGAAAACGGCGCCCCGCCCCAGCGGCCCAGGCAGGCGATGGACACCCCGCCGGCCAGGCGATTGACCGGGGCCAGCTTGCGCCCCGTCTCGATCCGGACGGCCAGTTTTTCGCCTTTTTCCAGGCGCAAGGGCAGGGGGGGGACGTTCAGGCTGGCGGGATTGAGCAGCCGCTTCTGATCCGTACCGACCGGCTCGGCCGTGAGGCTCACGTCGTCCAACCAGAAGGTCTTGTCCTGATTCAGTTCCTTCTCGCCGACCGCGGGGAAGAAGCCGAAATAGATGTGCCGGGCGTCTTCGGCGAAGAAGTCCTGGCCTTCGGCGAAGGTGATTTGAAATTCGCGCCATTCCTGGCCGACGTCAATCTTGCGACTGATTATCGAAGGTCCGTCTACGCAGGGGTCGATCTGGCGATAGGAGGCCACCAGCACGTTCGACGGCCCGGGCCGGTCGGTGCGGGCCCAGAAGGTCAGGGTGTAGCGTTGGTCGGGCTGGGGCTGGAGCTGATTTTTTACCGGCGTGTTGACCAGCACGCCGCACCAGGACTGCGGATTGCCCGCGCGGAAAAATTTCATGCAGGCTCGGCCGCCGTGCGGGTTGTTCGTCTCGCAGGTGAAATTTTCCGGCTTTTTGCCGGGATCGAGCCCCCAGATGGTCCAGGTGTCGGCGATGTCCCGGATGGTGGTGAACGGGGCTTCGAAATCGCCGTTGCGGATCAGATTTTCTCCGGCCGCAAGCTGGCCGGCGATCAGGCCGAGCAGCAGCCCGAGCAACGCGGCGACCGGCAGAGTGTGGATTTTTCGGCAGACCATGGGCAAATATCCTTTTGGGAGCGGGCGCAGAAGAGTCATTCCACGACCAGTTCGAAGAAGGGCGTGGGGCCGTTTTTCAGGGCGGCGGTGTCCAGATCGATTTTGAGATTTTCGCCCTCGACGCTGACCGGCAGCTGCTCCTGGCGCGAACCGGCCAGATCCAGTGCATAGCCACGCAGCTTTTTTGCCTGAGCCAGACGCAGCGTGGCCTGCACCTTGCCGCAGCGCATCAGCACCGGTAGCTGGCCGGGTTTGATCATGGTTATCCGGTCGGCGGAGAGCTCCATGCCGCTGTTGGCGATCTCGGTCGAGTAGATGAAGACGATCCGCGCGCTCTGGGCCAGCGGCTGGCCGTCCACCGCGCAGGCGGCGACCGTAGCCGGCACGCTGGAGTCGGCCACGCTCAGGCAGCCGACGGTTTCGGCCTTCCCCGCCTCCAGGCTCACGCCTTCGCTGCGTTCGGTGCGGACCTTGAGCAGGTTTTCCTGGGCGCGCAAGGTGATCTCGCCGGTTTCGCTCTGGTAGATTCCGTTCTGCGGATCGCTCTGATTGTCGGCCGGCAGCAAACCTTTGGACTTCAATTCGGTGACGAAATCGGCCAGCGAGAATTTGCTGTCTTTGCTGGCCTCGACATTGGCGGCCCAGCCGGTGCTTTTGAGCACCGCGCCCGCATCGGGTGCGAGTTTCAGGTCGGCCGGGGCCGGCTGGCCGACGCCGGCGGCCGGCTTCAACTCGGGGAAGGCAACGCTGAAGCCGGTGAGCAGACCGATCTTGCTCTGTTCGGTGTTGACCGCGGGGCAGACCGCGTGCCGGTCGTTGCAGGGCACCTCCAGCTCCACCCGGTGCCGGGCCGGCGTTACGTCGCCCCGGCGGAAGAGGCACCCGGCCAGGAACTCGTTGGCCCGGCCGACCGGGGAACTGGCGATGGAGAAGTCGATGTTCGGTTCGGTCACCTCCCAGGCCACCGAGTCTTCGTGGACCGTGACTTCGGAAAAGCCCTGTAAGGCCGAGTAGGCGGCGAAGAGCAGGCCGTCCTCGTGCTGATAGCGGTTCCAAAAGGCGTGATTGTGCTCGGTGATGAAGATGGGGCGGTCGGCCAGGCGGGTGGAGTTGGCGTCGCGCCAGTACTGGGCCGCCACGCCCACGGAGCTGGTCTGCTTGCACTTCGAGCCGGGCTTGGAGAACTGCGAGGGGTGGCAGTGATAGGTGTTCATGCTGACCAGGGGCGAACCTTCCCAGCGGATCGCGCTGTCGAGCATCAGCTTCGACAGGTTGTATTGGGAGAGCAGACCCGGATAACCGAGTTGGCGGACGATGCCCTCGCACCAGGCGATTTCCTCGTTGGCCAATTGGCGCAGAAAGAGGCCGAAGTCCTCGGCCTTGGGGCCGGTGCCGCCGGTGTAGCCCGGCAGGATCAGCTTGGCCAGGCCGGCTTCGGTAGCCAGGCCCGGCTCGCCCCAGGCCTGGGCCAGGGCGGCCAGATCCGGATATTTGGCCCGCAGCCAGGTGCGCCACTTCTCCAGGCAGAGCTCGCGCGTGGCCGGCTTCAGACCGGACAACGAAAGGTGGCCGATCTCCTGTTCGTTGTAGAACTCCACGCAGGCGATGGCCGGCTCGTCCTTCCAGGCCAGACCAGTGTAGGGGTTGACGTGAGTCAGCATCTTCTCGGCCATGCCGCGCCAGTTGCGGCGGATGGTTTCGTCGCCCAGGTACATGAGAAACATGGTGTCGCGGCCGCCGCGTTCCTGCATGGCCGCCCAGCCGCCCTTGAAGCCCAGGCCGTAAGCGCCGATGGTCAGGTAGGTGTAGACGCCGCGCTGTTTCAACTCGGCGATCAGCCGGTCGACGATGTCCATCCGCTCCGCCACCGGTTCGGCATCGGCGGTGGCGCCTTCCATCACGAATAGCTCGGTCACCAGCGGCCGGATCAGGTCGTAGCCCTGGCGCTTGGTCAGTTCGGCGAACAGGGCGATCCGTTCGGCCGTAGCCTCGGGAGTCGGCCCGGCGAATTTGCGCATGGTCTTGAACAGACCGTTGAAACCGATCAGACGGCGGTTGACCGCGGGGGAGTCGGAGAAGGCCAGGCCGCCGGTGGAGGAGACGATCAGCCGGCCGTGCTTGCCGGCCGGCGCTTCGGCGGTGATCGCCGACAGGTCCAGGGCGCTGCCGGCCTTGACCTGGACGTCGCGGGTGTCGACGACCTTCCATTCGTCATTGGCGGTGAAGACCAGCTTGGGGATCTCCAGCTTGATCTCGCGGTCCGAGAAGGTCGCGCCCAGCACGATCCAGACCACTTTGCCGTAGCTGCGCAAGGTGAGCGAGACCAGCGGCTGGTCCTTCTCGCCCAATTTGAATTTGGAGAGGAAGACGCCGACTTCGGAGCTTTTGTTGGCCTTTTTGTAGACGCAGAGCGAATTCTCGCCGCTGCCGGGGGTCCACCAGTCGCTGACGTCGCGCCCGGTCTGGATCTCTCGCTGGACGGTCGAACCGTCAGCGTAACGGGCTTCAACTAAACCAACGGCCGCGCCCTGCGGCAGCTGATTCCAGCAGCTGGTGTGCAGCAAATAAAGAAAATGGCCGGCCGGCTGCGGCGCGGGCGGTTCGATTTTGACTTCCTTCAGGTTGGTCTTGGCGTAGGGGCTGTCGAAGGTCAGGATCGCCCGGCCGTTGTTCTTGGCCGGATCGAGCAGGGTGAACTTGACGCCTTCATACTCGGTGCGGGCGAAATCAAAACCGCGCCAGTCATTCTCCGCGCCTTGGTCGGACCAGCCGCCTTGACCGTCGCCGGCGGTCTCGTCGGCGTAATCCATGTTGGCCGCCTTGGACAGATCCAAGGGGCAATCTCCGCCGGCCCGGGCTTGAAGCGGCCAGAGCCAAAGGACAAGCAGTGAGACGAGCAGGTGAGTGTGGCGCATCGGGTTCTCCTTTTCGGACGGGAGGCGGAAGGTTCCGCGGTCTGGTGGACGGTCATTTCTTTTTCGGCAGGTAGAAATAGTCAGCGGTGTAGATGCCGTAATTGTTGGCCTGGCCGAGCATCAGCCTGGCTTGCAGATCCCAGGAGGCGTGCGCATCCAACCACAGGGTGTTGACGCCCTTGCTGTGGCGGTCGCCCACGCCGGGCTTGGGGTTGAAGGTGGAGGTGCTGGGGGTCCAGATGGTCACATAATACCAGTCGGCCGTTCCCCAATCGATGCTATCCTGGATCAGCACGGTTTCCTCGGTGCGGGCCAAGGAATCGGTCTTGCGGCGCAGATAGCTGGCCGCGCTGGGATAGCCGGTGACATCGTCGTAGCCGCTGATGTAGGTGTTCCAGGCGTAACCGCCTTCAAACTGCGAACCGTAGGTTCCGGGTATTTGGATCTTCCATTCCGGGCATTTGAACACGCCTTTGCGCAAATCTTCGGTCCAGGTCGGCGAGGAGGCCGTGCCGGCGGTTTTGATCTCCAGATAAGGCGCCATCTGCCATTTCCAGTTCCAGGCGCAAGAGCCGATGATTTTGTATTGTTTGACCGGCAGGTATTCGCTGTTGGCGTCGGCGTACAGGCTGATGGCCAGGCCCTGCTGTTTGAGGTTGTTCAGGCAGGCGATGCTACGGGCCGAGCGCAGGGCGTTCTCCAGCGCCGGGAGGAGCAAGCCGGCCAGAATGGAGATGATGGCCACCACCACCAGCAACTCCACCAGGGTGAAGCCGGCCTGGTGACGGCGGAGGATCGGGGTGTGGTCGCGTTCGGGACTCATAGCCAAGATCCTTAACGAAGACCCGACGATAGGGGACACCGGCCCGACCCGGCCGGTATCTTTCCAGAACGATACGAATCCATCCGCGCAGGCCGGGCGGGGGTGTCCGAACAGGCCCCAGGCTTCGGCTAGATCCCGGGTCAGCCGGCCCTGGCCGATGGCGGTTTCAGCCGCCTGGGTCAGGACTGCGGCCGGACGGCCGCCGGCCACGCAGTCGCGCAAGGTCCGCTGCCAGCTCGTCAAGCGCAAGTCGCCAGCGGTTTGAATTTCGTCCGGCGGCACCTCTGCCGAGTGCAGGATCAGGCGGGCATGGGTCCGGCGAAAGCCGGGGGGTACGGTCAGGTGGGGTTGGTCAGGCCAAGCTGGGGCCAACCCGTGCCAGGCCAGCGCGCTCTCGTGGCTTATTGCCGCCTGGATTTGGCCTTGGCGGTCGGAACTCCACAACAGCCAGCGCATCAACTCGGCTTCGGGTGAATCCGGCCAGCCAGGCAAGCGGAACAAGGCACGATCAATCTTGAGCCAGTTTCCGACCGTACAATGATAAGGATGGTGATTGGCGACAAAGCCAGCCTGCTTGGCTTGCCGGGCCGTAAAATAACCATATTGCCGCCCGGCGATCAGCTGCAGATTAGTGTCATGGTCTATCTTACTACCCATTGGCTATGATGTCCCAAGAAAGCGGCCCGCAAAGGCAAAAATTTGGTTGTTTAGAGCACCTAGTCATTCTCCACTGCCGATTTGGGCAGGGCAAACGGCAAAAAATCGGGTTTGTGACTTTGATTATTTGCAGTCAGGAGGCGTTATTTGCAACTTTTAATTGATAAAGGGTTTATAAATACTATAGCCTGGTTTAGGCGGGAGCCGGGTATGATTTGTAAATCACAAAACAACTTCACTGGGGCTGATCGGGAGTACTTAAAGTTCACAAAACAATTAATAGTGTATTTTTGGTGACATAGAGGTTGGCAAGCTATAAAATTGGGTGTGGAATCAATGATAGAAGCTGAGCAAGGCATCAACGACCAAGCCTGAGGTGCCGTTAGCGCGGACGAACGAAGATTGTTCGGCAATGGTATTGCCCTGGCCGTCGGCGACGCCAAGCCGATTGTAGCCTAGGCGGATGGCGCTGACGCCGGCTTCCTCCAGGCTCAAAGTCTCCTCGGCCTGGTTGACCCCATCGCCGTTCAAATCTTGAAACAGCCGCAATCGTGAATAGACCGCGTCTTTGGCGTCAATTAACTGGTCTCCGTTTTGGTCATATGTGGCCAACTCGGCAAAGCCGTTGGCGTGTCCTTCCTGATCGCCGAACAACTCGCGGCCGTGGTCGGCCACCCCGTTGCCGTTCTGATCGAGAAAGAGGAAGGCATCGTCGTTCTGGATAAAGGCGGTGCGCTCGGTTTGGCCGTCGCCGGTCAGATCGAAATCCGCGCCGTTTTCCGCCGCGCGCAGATTGATGCCGTCGCCGGCCAGGTCCAGCACCAGCGGATCGCCTTGGGCCGGCGCACCCGGCGGTGGACCGGCATTGCCGATTTCGAGGCTGGCGCTGATCGAGAGGCTCAGACTAGAGGTCGATTGGGTCAGGGTGAATTGGGCCGAAGCGGAGAAACTGGCGTTAAGGGTCGTACCGGCCGGCCCGTTGATCGCAGTAGTGCTGGATTCGAGATTTACGGCGAAAATGTTGCGCGCGCCAGAATCGGTGGGCGCGGCGGCTTGGGCGGGCGCGGCACTCATCCCGCTCATGAGTTTGCCGAAGCTGCGCAGGACCCGCTGGGCGGCGGCCGGATCGTGCTGGCCGAGGGTTTTTAGCAGGATCAGCAACTTGGCGTATTCGGGCGAGTCGGAGAGCTCGTCGAGTTGGGCCAGATCCTGGCTGGCCTGGCGGGTGAGCAGGGAGTTGACCCCGAACCGTCCGGCGATTGAGCCCAGGAGGTCCTGGGCGTCGCGGTTGCTCGGAATGATAAGCGGCGAGGCCGCATTGAGCGCGCTGGAAGCGCCGGCCACGACCAATTTATATGATCCAAAACGCGTGAGCTGGATGGCGCCGGAGGATGCCGCCGGTTGTCCGCCATCCGAGAGCTCGACGCGATCAAGCCAAAGGCTCTCGGACTCGGCATTCGCGGCGGAGGCGACGGTCTGTCGGCTGATCCGACCGGTGTTGGCCGCTTCCGCGCTCTGACGCCAATCGGCGTTCAGTCCGGCCAGGTCACCGAGATCCGCAAGCTTTAGCCACGCCGACATAGGACTCCTCCGTGAATCCGCTAGCGACGTCCGAGAACAAAAACGGCCTCCCTGCCATCACTCTTCATTAGCGGCGGCCCAGGGGAAACTTTAGCTTTTTTTCGATTTTTAAAACGTTTTCGGCTGAAATTGACGCGGCCGACTGCCGGCAGATTCGGCGGGAAACGCGGGTTGGTTGGGGAAAGCGAAATTTTTCCAGCCTCGCCCGGGCGGTGGGCAGAGGAGATGGATTTCATTTGCTTAAGGCCGATTCTGGGGAACCTTTTTTGCATAAAAGGTTCCCCAGACCCTTCCAAAAAACTCTCA
Source organism: uncultured Planctomycetaceae bacterium (assembly GCA_964389915.1). Taxonomy (GTDB): domain Bacteria; phylum Planctomycetota; class SZUA-567; order SZUA-567; family SZUA-567; genus CAYMGG01. Next base: position 2,690 of record CAYMGG010000071.1, on the reverse strand, counting down.
ACAGTTCCGGTTTGGGGCGGGGAGAGGGAGAGATTCACGGGGCGCAGATGGAACCGAATTGCCGGATATGCCCGGCCGCGTTAGCTGCTGGCGAAGCGACCGGCATTCGAATTTTGGCCACCTAGAATTAATTCATCTGAACGCTCGAAATGGCGAAGCCGGGCGGGAATTGTTTAAGGGGGGCCGGGGGAACTTTTTTGTAAAAAAGTTCACCCGGAAGGGAGTTCGGAGGTCCGGCCTCAGCCGCGCTCGGCGTCGACCGGCAGTGGGGCGCGGGTCTCGATCGCCTGGCGCAGGAACCCGATCTTGCCGTACTGCTCCATGAACATACGGTAGTAGAAGCCGCGCGCGGCCAACAACTGGTCGTGCGTGCCCAGTTCGACGATCTTGCCCGCGTCGAGCGCCAGAATCCGGTCGGCGTTGGTGATGGTCGACAGGCGGTGGGCGATGACCAGCGAGGTCCGCCCCTGCATCAGCCGGTCCAGCGCGTCCTGGATCAGGCGTTCCGTGCGGCTGTCGAGCGAACTGGTCGCCTCGTCCAGGATCAGAATGCGCGGGTCGGCCAGGATCGCCCGGGCGATGGCCAGGCGCTGCTTCTGTCCGCCGGAGAGGCGCACGCCCCGTTCGCCCACCGCCTCGTCGAATTTTTGCGGCAGCCGCTCGATGAATTCCATGGCGTTGGCCTGCTCGGCCGCGCGCAGCACGTCGGCTTCCTGGCAGTCGGGCCGGGCGTAGGCGATGTTTTCGCGGACCGTGCCGTTGAAGAGCCAGTTATCCTGGAGCACGACCGCGAGATTACGCCGGTAGGGCGCCAGGGCCAGGTCGCGCACGTCCAGTCCGTCCACGCAGATGCGGCCGGATTCCACGTCGTACAACCGGGCCAGCAGATTGGCCAGGGTGGTTTTGCCCGCGCCGCTGGGGCCGACCACGGCCAGGCATTCGCCTGGCTGGATCGCGAATGAGACGCCATCCAGCGTGGGGAGCGGATTCTGCCGGTCGTAGCGGAAACCGACGTTTTCAAACCGCACCTCGCCCTGCAACCGGCCGACGCGCACGGCCGTCGGCGCCTCGCGGACTTCGGGTTGGCGGTCGAGCACCTCGTAGATGCGTTCCATCGAAACCATGGCCTGCTGGAGCTGGTTGTTGATCTGCACCGCTTCGATCATGGGGTCGAAGAACATCCAGAGCATGCCGGTGAAGGCCAGCAGGTCGCCGGCCGAGATCTGCCCCTCGACCACCCGCCACGCGCCCAGGCCCAGGACCAGCACGCGGCTGAGCTGCGCCACGGCGTCGGCGCCGGAATGCATGCCCAGGTGGATCCGGTGGACGCGCATGTTTTTGCGCAGCAGGTCGTTGACCCAGCGGAAAAATATGCCGTTCTCGTAGCGCTCCTTGACGAAGACCTTGACCACCCGCGCGCCGCCGAAAACCTCCGCCACCCGGGCGGTGAGGTGCGAGACCTCCTCGCGGATGTGCCGCCAGGCCGGCCGGAGCTTGCGCCGGAAGCGGAAGAAGACGACCGCGTAACTCGGCAGAAGGATGATGCTGGCCACCGTCATCCACAGGTCCAGGTAGGCCAGGACCCCCAGGAGCACCAGCATGCGGACCACGTTGACCACGAAGTTGAGCAGGCCGCCGAAGAGCAGGTTGCGGACCGCCTCGACGTCGCTCATCACCCGGCTGATGATGCCGCCGACCTGGGTCTCCTCGATATAGCGGATGGAGAGGAACTGGATGTGGTCGTGCAGCCGGTGGCGCATCCGGCTGACCAGCCGTTCGCCGGCGGTCAGCATCAGATAGCGCATGACGCAGCCGACCGCCAGGGAGGTGCCCGCCAGCAGGGTCAGGCCGGCCATGAACCAGGGGATGACGCTCAGGTCGTGCGGGGCGAAGAAGCGGGCCAGCAGCTGCGGCAGCAGGCTGCCGCGGCCGGCCAGGGTTTCGGTCCGGCCGCTGGCCAGGGGGATCACCCCGTCGAAAAGCACCTTGCTCGCCACCGGCATCAGGGCCGCCCCGGCCGCGGCCGTCGGCATGAGGACCATGGCCGCCACAATGTGCTTCCAGAGGGGCTTGAATTCGCGGGCGAACCGGCGTAGATAGGGCCAGGTGACGGGCTTGAGTTCGATCTTGGCCTCGGCGTCGTTGAGGTAGCGATCCCGCCCTCGGCCTTTGTTGGCCTGCCAGAGGTTGCGGGCGGCGTGGGCGGCGGAGAGCGGGGGGGCGATCGGCGAGCGCATGGTTGACCTTTGCGGAAAGGGGCGGTTGACGGCGGCGGCCGGCGGCTTTACTTGCGGCGGCCGGGTTTCGGCTCGGCGCGCAGCCCGTTCAGGAACAGTTCCAGGATCAGGCCGGCAACCGCTTCCGGCGGCTGGTCGCGCAGCTCTTCGCCGCGCATCGCGGTCCGGACCAGACCGAAGAGAAAACGCGCGGCCACGGCCGGGTCGAAGGCGCGCAGCCGGCCGGCGGCCTGGCCGGCGCGGATGAGCTCGGCGATCTTCTCCCGCAACTGGTGCTGGCGGGAGTGGAGCTCTTGGTGCCGCGGCTGTTCGGCCAGGGCCTTGTCGCCGTGCAGCAGGCGAAAGAGGCATTCGTGCCGCCGGTAGAAATCGACCAGCCGCCGGCAGACCGCTTCCAGCCGCTCGACCGGGCCGGCCAGATCCGGCAGGGCCTGGTCGATTTCGGCCGACATC
>CAYMGG010000070.1:0-20078 GCA_964389915.1 uncultured Planctomycetaceae bacterium | reverse complement strand
GACCAGGCTCGCCGCCGCCTTCGGCCGCTCCGGCCGGTTCATGCTCCCTGCGCTCGAAGCCTTTCCCCCCGAAGCCATCTGCGCTTTTTTCGCCGATCTGGGCGTGCCGCTCATCGCCGAGGACGGCGTCCAATATTTCACCGCCTCCGGTCGGGCTGCCGATGCGGTCGAGGCTTTGGCCGCCCGGGCCAAGCGCGGCGGCGCAATCCTGCGCCGTTCTGCTTCGGTCGCCCAGCTCTGTTTGACGGATGGCGCGGTTACGGGAGCGGTTCTGGCCGATGGTGAGGTACTGCCGGCCGCGGCAGTGATCCTGGCCGCGGGCGGGCGGGGCTATCCGGCCTTGGGGACGGACGGCGGCGGTTATGCTCTGGCCGTCCAGGCCGGACATGCGCTGATCGAGCCCTTGCCCGCGATGGCGCCGCTCTTGACGGCAGAATCCTGGGTGGGCGAGCTTACGGGCCTGACTGTAAGCGCGCGGTTGCGCCTAGGGGCCAAACTCAAGACCGGCCGGGGCGAGACCGCCGGGCCGTTGCTCTTTACCCATCATGGTTTGAGCGGTCCGGCGGCGCTGGACCTTTCCGGCGACGTGGCCGAAGCCCGGCGGACCGGGCCGGTCACCGTGCTGATCGACCTGACGCCGCAGCTCTTGGGGGCTGGCGCGGCGGCGACGGGCGCCGAGGCTTTTGCGGGTTCGCCGCACGAGCGCGTTTTGGCCGTGGGCGAAGCGATCGACGCCGCCTGCCGGGCGGAGGGGCGCAAGGAAATAGGCACGTTGCTGGGGCGCTGGCTGCCCGGACGTCTGAGCGAGCGGGTCCTGACCTTGGCCGCGGTCGATGCGCGGCTCAAGCTGGCGGAGCTGCCCCGACCGGACCGGCGGCGGCTGGCCGAATCGCTGGTCGGATTGCCTGTCACGGTGCAGGAACTGGCCGGCTGGCCCCAGGCCATGGTCACGCGCGGCGGGGTGAGCCTGAAGGAGGTCCGCTCCGACACGTTGCAAAGCCGCCGGGTCCGCGGCCTGTATTTCGCCGGCGAGATCCTCGACCTGGATGGCCCTTGCGGCGGCTATAATCTCACCTGGGCCTTCGCTTCCGGCCGGCTGGCCGGAAAACGGGCGGCGGAAGGCTGAGAACCGCGCGCCCCTTCAAACCCCCCGGCCGGCTCAGCCGTTTCGAGCGCCCAGATGGACCGATGCAACATCTGGCCTGTGCGCTCGACTCATCCATTTAAACCTGCCGGACACGCGAAGCGTTCTACATGCTTTCCGATAGCTCAAAACCAAAACAGTTCGAAAGGCATCGACTGTTGAGATGCGCATTCAAATATCCGGAAATACGCGCCTAGCGAGAGTTTTTCGTAGAGTCTGGGGAATCTTTTACCAAAAAAGTTCCCCGAAATCGGCGCTTATGATTGGGAATTGGTGCTATGGGCAGGCGGTTCGCACTTTTGCAGAAAAACACATTCGAACGGCAAAAAAAAGGGGAACACCCGCAGGTGTTCCCCGACTGGCATAACCTGAAAGCCGTGTGACTTATTTCTTCTTCGCGGCCTTCTTGGCGGCCGGCTTCTTGGCGGCCGGAGCGGCGGCCGGCTTGGGCGTGCAGCAGGACACGCACAGGGCGCCGGCTTCGTAGTGGGCGGTGTACTTCTTGGCCTTGATCGCTTCCTTCAGGGCCTTGGACGGGGTGAAGCGCGGCTTGACCGAAGCCTTGATCTTGATGACTTCGCCGGTGGCCGGGTTGCGGCCGGTGCGGGCCTTGCGCTCGGCCTTGACGAAGATGCCGAAATCCTTGACGTTGACCTTGGTGCCCTTGCACATGGCGACGGCGATCTCGTCGAAGACGAAGTCGACCATGGCCACGGCGGCCTTGAGCTTGAGGCCGGACTTCTCGACCAGCGCCTGGGCCAGCTGACGCTTACGCAGAACTTCAACCTTTGCCATCCCTGTTCCCCCTTACTGATTTTTTGATCGCTTTGGCGCGGGCGTTCCGAAACTATTCCGGTCCCCTTCCCGCACTGATTCATCAATTTTGCCCGAATATTACGCTTGTAGTTGAGAGAGTCAAGCGTTTTGACCCTAAAAAAGCCCGATTTTTGGGGTTTTTTCAGACTTTTTCAGCCGGGGAGAGGGATTTTTGCCTGAAAAACCGGGGTTTTCAGGCCAAAGGGGGGGAGATCGACATGCGGCGGTCGGCCCGCAGACCCTCCGCCAACCCGGCAAAAAGCAGGATTGCGCCCCATAAAACCACGCCGTAGGCGTTCAGATAATCGTTGATCAGGCCGTGGCCCCAGAGGCCAGAACTGCTCAGGGCTAGCGGCAACGTGGCCGCGCCCAGCCAGACTAGCGGCCGCAGATGGAATCCCGGACCCCGCCAGGCCGAAGCCGCCAGCACCGCCGCCGGCAGCAGCACGGAGACATAATGCGCCCGCCGGGCTTCGGGGCTGATGAGGAGCAGTAGCAGAATTAGCAGGCCGATCTCGCGGCCCAGCCGTCCGTCCGGCTGTCCCCATGGCCCACGCGTTAGTCCGGCCGCCAGGCCCACGGCCAGCAGCACGGCCAGCACGGCTACGATTTTGGCCACGCGCGGCCGGTCGATCAGGTTGATGTAGATCGGTTCGGCCCGCCGGATCGAAGCCACGTTCACCCGCCGCAGCAGGCCGTTGGCCAGGCTCGGCAGGCTCTGGCCGGCCGCCTGTTGCGAGGGCAGATCGGTGACCATCCGGTGGCGGTTGTGGACGTAACGCGTCAGCAGCTCCAGGTTGCCATGCCAGCCCCAGGTCAAAGCCGGCAGCAGAAGCAAGCAGACGACCAGGCCCAGGGCGAAGCCGCCCGCCGCCCGCCAGCGCCGCCGCCAGAGCAGCCAACCCAATAAGGCCGCCGGCATGAACTTGAGCGCCGCGCCGGCCGCGATGGCCGCGCCGCCCCAGAATTCGCGCCGCCGCGCCACCAGCCAGCAGCCGCCCATCGCCAGCAGCATGACGAACATGTTCACCTGCCCCAGGCGGACGTTATCCACGAAGAAGCGGATCGAGAGCAGAACCGCCGCGCCGCCCGCCAGCCAGGCCGTGCGCGGCCGGTCGGGCTCGGCCAGGGAGACGGCCACGCCCAGGGAGAGCAAATATGAAAGGCAGAGGGCCACATACCAGAGGGCCGCGCCGTAGAGCAGCAGCGTCCCGGCGTCGGCGCCGCTTCCGGCCAGGAGCCGGGCGACGCCGGCCACCACCGCAAAGAGTTGGGCGAAGACCGGTAGATATTTGAATTCCAGATCCGCCCCGGCGGCGTAGATGTCGCCCCCCTGCCAGACCACCTGGCCGGCGTGGAAGTAGCGTTCGAAATCGGCGCCGTGCGACTCCTTCACGGCCAAAGGCGCATAGAGCGCCAAACCCGCCAGGACGGCCAAGCCGAGGCCCAATTGGAATTTTTGCCCGCGATTCAGCTGCATCGTGCGTGCCCGCCCGCGTTGGTTTTTTGCCTCTGTGGAAAGAATTTCAGAGGAACTTTTTTACAAAAAAGTCCCCCGGCCCCCTCAAAAAACTCTCGCCCGGCTTTGCCGATTCGGACGTTCAGAGGGCGAATTCAGCGTCTGTCACATTCGTACGCTCCGCCCATCCGAACCTGTCGGTTGCGCGAAACGTTCGCTGGGTGTGCGGCGCACATCTTTCCTGAAAAGCTTTCTCAAGCCTGAAGTCAGGCGGCAAAGATCCGCCTCATTCGCCCGCCGTCTCGGCTCCGGGCGGGCGCAGCGTACCGTATTTGCGCCAGAAATGCCAGAGACTGGCGAGGTGCGCCCGCCCCGAGCGACTCCAGGGGCGGGCCGCGCTATCCCGTCGGTGGCGGTGGATCAGGGTCGCTTCCGGACAATATTCCACCCGCCAGCCCGTCCGCCAAGCCCGCGCGCACAAGTCGACGTCTTCGAAATAAAGGAAGAACCGCTCGTCGAACAAGCGCCCGGATTCCAGCAGTTCCCGCCGCGCCAGCAGCGCCGCGCCCAGCGCCCAGTCGGCGGCAAAGCCTCGTTCATGATCGCGGTCGGCCAGCAGGTGATGCCGAACCACGCCCGGCAGCAGCCGCCCCAGCGGCGTGCGGCGGCAGGCGATGGTCAGCGGCGTATAGAACCGGCGGACGTTGTATTGCAGCGCTCCGTCGTCGCCCACCAGGCGGGGGGCCAGCAGGCCGGCGCGCGGTGCGGCGCGCATCCGGGCGACCAGCGCGTTCAGGCAGTCGTTGCGGAACAGGATGTCCGCGTTCATGGCCAGCAGGAACTCGCCTCGGGCCGCGGCCACGCCAGCGTTGACCGCCGTGCCATAGCCGCGGTTTTCGACCAGATTGAGCGCCCGTCCGCCCGGTCGGCCGGCCGGCCAGGCGAACGCCCCCTCGGGCGCGGAGTTGACCACGATCACTTCGTGAGCCACGCTCGGCGGATGGGCATCTAATGAAGCCAGAAGCGCCCCGACGTCGCCGGGCGTGCGATAATTGACCACGATCAGCGAAACGGTCACGTTCATGCGCCCGTATCCCGCCGCCGGGCGGCCAACAGATGATCGATGAAATGGCGGCGGAACCAGGCGCGGTCGAGCCGGGCCAGAAACTGGCCGGCGCCTATCCGCCGGCGGGCCTGGATCTCGCGCCGCTTGGCCAGCATTTTGCCCAGCCCTCCGACCACCTCCCATTTGCCGCGCAAAAAAGGACCGCCCCGGCCCTTGAGGCAATAGACCGCGAAACGCCCGAGGTTATAAAGCAGATGGATGGGCAATAAGGCCCAGAAGAGCGCTCCGGGAAAGTTTTTCAGATACGTCCATTCCTGGTTGCGGCTGGAGAGACGCACGATCATAGGGCTGCCCGCTCCGCCGGCCGAGGCCGAGACCTTGTGATAGACCAGGCTCTCCGGCAGGTACCAGCAACGCCAGCCGGCCAGTTGCAGGCGGCAGTCGAGGTCGAGGTCTTCATAGTACATGAAGAAGTCTTCGTCCAACGGTCCGGCGTCGGCCAGAGCCGCGCGCCGATAGACGGCCGCCGCCGGACAGGCGCCGAACACCTCGCCGGCCGTCAGGTCCGCGCCGCCGGTCTGGGCCCAGCGCAGGCGGGCGTAGCCCGCTCCGGCCAGGGTGAATCCGTGGCCGGCCGTGTCCACCGTCTGCCGGTCGGCGAAGCGGATCAGCCGGCAGGCCAGCCAGCCGATCTCCGGCCGGTCGGCCAGAAATTCGACTGCGGTCTGGAGCCAGCCCGGATCGGCTTCCGTGTCGTTGTTGAGCGGGGCGATCAGTTCGCCCCGCGCGGCGGCCACGCCCCGGTTGATCGCGCCGGCGAAACCGAGGTTGGTCGCCTGAGGCAGCCAGATCTTTTCAATGCCGGCCGGCGGCTCCCAAGCGGCGAAGACCGCCTCACTCTCGTCCCGCGAGGCGTTGTCGACCACGACCACTTCGAACGGCCGAAACGTCTGTGCCGCCAGGCTGGGCAGACAGTCGCGCAGTAAGGCCGCGCCGTTGTAATTAGGAATGATGACCGAAACTGCTGGCGCTGCATTCATTGGCAAGCCCGCTGGGTTCATAAACCAACTATCATACCGCTTTCCGGGGGAACTTTTTTGCAAAAAAGTTCCCCCGGCCCCCCTCAAAAAACTCTCATCCGGCTTCGCCGTTTCGCGCGTTCAGATGGACAAATTTATGGTTTGCCCCTGCGTGCGGCTTGCTTATCTGAGCTAGGGTTTTAGATTTCTAAATTACGGCATTTGTTTTGGGCAGGCGAAAGCCGATGTCGGCCACGACAATCTGGCCGGCCAGCTCAGGCCCGGACGCTTTCCAGAAACCGAGCTTGGGCGCGGCAAAGGTGACGGTCCGGTCGGCGCGGATGGCCGCGCCGCGGATCTCGCCCGTGTCTGCGTCCAGCCCGCTGGGCAGGTCCAGGGCCAGAACCTTTACCCCGCGTTCTCGCGCGCGGTTTACTGCCGCCACCGCTTGAGCCGCCCGACCCTCCAGCGGTCGGGCCAGGCCCGTGCCGAACAAGCCGTCCACGATCAAAACGGCTTCGGCCAGAAGCGCGTCCCAGGCCGTGTCGGTATCCGGCGCCGGTTCGGCCGGCCCGCCCCCGGCGGTGTAGATCTCCCAGTTGGCGGCCGCATCGCCGCGCAGCTTGGCCGGTTCGGAAAGGAGGATGACTTTCGCATTCACGCCGCGCGTCAGTAATTCGCGCGCCACGACCAGCGCGTCGCCGCCATTGTTGCCGGCGCCGACCAACAGCGCGACCGGTCCGCCCGTCCGCGCCACCAAGGCAAGCATCTCTCGCGCTACGGCCGTGGCGCCAAGGCCGGCATTCTCCATCAAGCACAGGCCGGGCAGGCCATAGTCTTCGATGGCCCGGCGGTCGAGTTCGCGGATTGCAGCGGCCGGCTGGGCGTCCTCGATCCGAGCCGGCCAGAGATAGGGATTATCCGCCCCTTCTTCCGGCCGCCAGGCGTGGGTGAAACGCAGAAATTCGTCCGCCGATAAAGCTCCACGCTCGGGTAGGATGGCCAGTCCGGCCGAGACCTGCCGGGCCGAAGCCAACCCCAGCCGGCGGGCGGTGTCGGCCATGGTTTGCGCGGCGAGGTCGGCGGCGGTTTTCGTGTCGTCAGCGCCGCCGGGCTCGGGTTGGGAACCCGTGCCGCGCCGCTCCAGGCCGGCGGCTGCGAACGGTTGATTCGAAGCGGTATTTGCGGAATTCGTTTCGTCGCGGGCGGAAAAAATCACTTCGACCTGGCGGCCGAGATTGGCGGCCTGGCGCGTGGCGGCCCAGGCCGCGGCGCACGGCAATCCGGGGCCGGCGACGATCCCCGTGCCTGCTTTCGCCCGGCGCGCCAACTCCCGTCCGGCGCGCTCGGCCTGCAACAATGGCGGCAGGACAAAACCGGTCATGGGAAAGCAACCGGCAGGCGGGGGAGGAGCGGCATGGCTCAGCGGTCCCAGACGATCGCTTCGGCGGGGAAGACCGGACCGTCGGCGCAGACGCGTTTGTAGACGTAGCCGTCGGAATTGTCGGCTTCGACCGCCACGGCGCAGCCCATGCAGGCCCCGAAACCGCAGGCCATGCGCTCCTCCAGGCTGACCTGGCAGTTTAGGCCCCGTTCGGCGCAGAGCGCCGCCAACCCTCGCAGCATCGGCCAGGGTCCGCAGCCGTAAACGGTCGGCCGGACCGCCCCGTCCAGCCCGTCGAGCAAAGCTTCGGCCGCGTCCACGGCGTGGCCGTGGTGGCCGGTCGAGCCGTCGTCCGTGGCTAGGGCCAGCAGCATGGCGTGGCGTTTGAGCTCTTCCTTTTCCAAGACGGCGCAGGCCGTGCGCGCACCGACCGCGGCGTACACTTCGGTCCGTTGCGCGGCCAATGCGGCCGCCAAGGGGCGCAGACTGGGCACCCCGCAGCCGCCGCCCACCAGCAGAGCTCGTCCGCCGGGCGCCGGCAGGATATAGCCCTGGCCCAGCGGGCCCAGGACCGCCACCCGGGCTCCCGGCTCCAGCCCGCTCATCCGTTGGGTGCCCTCGCCGACCACGGCATAGACAAAAGTGAAACCGGTCGCGTCGTATTCCGCGGGCGCGAAGGGCCGGCGCAGGAGCGGGGTCAGGCCCGGCGTTTCGATCTGAAGCTGGAAGAACTGCCCTGGTCGGAAGCTCGCCCCCAGGCGCGGCGCCGCCAGGCTCATCCGCCAGAAGCCGGGCGCGATCTCGAGATTGTCGCGGATCGTGGCCGGTTCATCGATTTTTTTCGCCGTGCACAAACCCGTCCCCTCGGTTTCGAATTACCAAAGGTTGAACATTCTTTGAAAGCGTCGGAGAGAACTTTCTTATAAGAAAGTTTTCTCAGGCGGTTGTGGGTTTTTCGTTTCCGCCCGGCGCGGCCGACTGGGCCGCGGCCTCCTCGTCGCCTTTCCAGACCGGCTGACGGCGGCTGGGTTCGACCGCGCCGTCGCCGCAGCGGGTCAGGAATTCTTCGGCCAGGGCGCGATAGTCGGAGGTGCCGGCGCAGGCGGAATCGTAGCGGTTGACGGGCTGGCCGAAACTGGGGGCTTCGGCCAGGCGCACGTTTTTGCGCACGGCCGTGGCGTAGACCTTGCCCGGGAAGAATTTCTCCACCTCGTCGCGCACGGTGCGGGCCAGGTTGGTCCGCCCGTCGTACATGCAGAAGATCACCCCCGCCACGGCCAGGCGCGGGTTGAGGTGCTCGCGCACCAGCTTGACGGTGTTGAGCAGCTGGGTCAGGCCGCGCAGGGCCAGGTATTCCGCCTGCATCGGCACGATCACCTCGTCGGCCAGGACCAGACCCGAGATGGTCAGCAGCCCCAGGCTGGGCGGGCAGTCGAGGAGCACGTAGTCGTATTCCCGGCAGAGCTCGGCCACCGCGTTTTTAAGCCGCAGTTCGCGCATCATCATCCCGGCCAGTTCGATTTCCGCGCCGGAGAGGTCGATGTTGGCCGGGAGCACGTCCACCCCGTGGACCGAGCGCACCGCCTGGCGGGCGGGCAGGCCGTCGATGATGACGTTGTAGACCGTGTCAGTGGTTTCGGCCGGGTCGAGGCCGAGGTGATCGGAGAGGTTGCCCTGGGGATCGAGGTCGATCAGCAGGACGCGCTTGCCGTACTCGGCCGCCAGGAGGGCGCCGATGCTGACGGCGGTGGTGGTTTTGCCCACGCCGCCCTTCTGGTTCATGAAGGCCACGATGCGCATGCGTGTAATTAGTGACCGAAACGGGGCAAATGTCAAACCCGATACGCTTAAAATTGACGTCCGGCTAAGGGTTTTTGCGGCGGCTTAATTGGTCCCGGAGGCTTGCGGGCTCATAACCCGCTTTCGCTATTTACGATAGCTGCCGGGCAAGCGACGGTTATTAGTCGAGCCGCGGTTACTCCCCGCCCAGTACGCTCAGCGGAAACACCTCGGTCGGTTTGGCGGGATTGACCAGGAGAATGGTCTCCCCGCGTTCGGCGGCCATCCCTATCAACTTTTTGCCGGCCTGGCTGTAAGGGACCACCTCGAATTTGACGGTCTTTTCCTGGTCGTTGAGCGTGAAAGCCAGCAGGATCCGGCGTCCGCCGCGCAGGCCCGGCTCGTCGCCCGTCACCCGGGCGGGCACGGGCTGGCCGAGGGCGAAGAGCCGCCGATAGCGCCGGCGCTGGAAGCGCAGCACTCCGATCGGGATCAGCACCACGAGCCCGCAGTTGGCCAGCAGCAGCAGGAAGATTTTGGGGCTTATCGGCGAGGTCCGCATCCCCTTCAGGCGGGCCGCCGTGGGATCGGCGGGTGAATATTCGACTTCGGCCGTTTGCTCGGCTTCATAAACCGGCTGATCGGAGAACGAGAATCCCCGCACCATAGAAGAGTCGGGCTCCCCGGCCGGATGGAATTCGAATTCGTACACATAGGATTCGCGGCCTTTGTGGGTCCGCTGGTCGATTTTTTTGATCACGCCGCTGGTCCGGGCCGTCGGCCCCCGCCAGAGGCGCCACTCCGCGCGGACCTGCCGGTGCGCCAGCAGCATGCCCACGGGCAGTACGCTGGCCACGAGCATCAGGACGGGCAGCGAGCGAAAAACAATCCGGGCAAACCAGGGCACCATGGCCTCGAACGCCGCCTGGACCAGCTCCTCCGGCACTTCGCGCGGCGTCGGCCGACGCAACAGGGCTTCGATGTCGGTAGACTGCACGGTTTTCTCCTGCCATGTGAGTCCGGAAAATGAAGTTCCAATTCCAAATAATTCGTCTAGCCGCATTCCGCCCGTTGATGCGGTCACCCTTCTCCGGCCAGAGCGGCCAAAGGGAAGATCTCTTTGGGCTTGGCGGGATTGACGAAAAGCATGAAATCGTCTTCGCCTTGCTGGCGTTCGATCAATCCCTGCCACGCTTGAGTGTTCGGAACGACATCGAAGGTGGCAGTCTGGGTTTTGCCTCCCCAATCGAAAACGAACCTCACTTGCCGGCGATGGTAGCTTAGCGGCCTGATTTCAAGTATTTTACCTTTTATCATAATTCCGGTTCTGAACAATCGGCGGTATCTATTGGGCATGGAGTACCAACAGACAAAAAAATAGACGGGCACATTTAAGGTCAGAAGCACGAATGTGCCAAGCATAGAACGTAAACTGGCGGCGGAAAATCGCGCGCCTTTGATGCGAGCCGTACCGGGAGCGGCCGGCAGATACTCAATCCGGACTTTCTGCCCGACAGTATAGGCAGCCAAGTCGGTGAATGACCAGCCAACCACCGGTGAAGCCAACCCGCTGGATGGGGGCAGGTGAAATTCAAAATCATTGCGGTATAAATTTCTCTTTCTTTGAGAAGCAATTTTGATTTTTGTGACGACTCCTTCCACCACGGCTTTCGGCTCGAAACGAAAACGCATTTGGGCAATCAGTCGCTCGGTTTGAATTGACAGCAGAAACATGAAGGCCAAAAATCCGGCCATAAGTATAGGAAACCATTTCAACACCTTGCGCCCTGAGCGTGTAACTAACGCTTTATAAGTGGCCTTTATTAGCGCCGATGGCACTTCGCGCGGGGGCGGATGGCGCAATAGGGATTCGATGTCGGCAAACTGCACGGTTTCCATCCTGCCATAGGGAGCGGGAAAACGGCTAATTAGGCTTCAAGCTACTGGCATAGCCGTATTCCACCCGCCGGTTCAGTCACCCTTCACCGGCCAGAGCGGTCAAGAATATAACCTCCGCCGGTTTGGAGGGGTGGACCAGGATCGTAACTTCGGCACCTTGGCTCAATCGGCCTATCAGCTGGTTTCGCTTCGGATTGTCTGCCTGCCAGGTCCAGCGTTTAGTGCGCGATCGCCCGTTTAGTTTGTAAGAAAACTGCGCCCAACGTATCCTCAGCAATCCAGCCTTGCCTGTAGTTATAATTGCCGGCAGCAGCTGGCCGTCTGTTAAAAGGAGTTTGACGAAGCGGGGGAAAAAGTATTTTCCATAAATGTATTCGGCTAGCTGCACGCCAATAAAAATGAGGACTAGCAATAAAAGAAGAATCTGCGTGCCGGTATAAGGCGATAAAAATGTGCCCTTCAAAATTGCCATTTGAGGGTGATCCAAAAGGTATTCAACTTCCGTGTTTTGGCCAATTTCATATTTAGGGCAAGCGGAGAATACAAAATTCCGCAGAGGCGGTGCGGCATCCGTGGTTTCGCGGGGTTGATAGCTAAACTCGCATCGATATTTCATTCGCCCGCCAATTCGCTGCTTTTTCAGACTGTAAATCTGCCCCGCAGTTTTGTTCGTTGCTTCAAAGCACAACCGCCAATCCCAGCCGAGGCGGGCAAAATGATCACTAAAGATAACGGGGATTATAAAAATCAGCCCGCCCAGAAGCCCTAGGCGTGCCGCTATCGGCAGACTAGATCGCTTGGCTAAGCTTATGCAAATCAGGCTAACGGCTTCCTCCGGCACTTCGCGTGGCGGCGGCTGGCGCAACAGCGCTTCGATCTGGGCGAACGTATAGGTTTCGCTTTCGTTCATGATCGCCACCAGCCTGACTTCCGGCCTGTTTACCGGCCGTCACCCGTCTTCTTCGGCCGATCTTGTTCCGGCGCTGCGGTCCACAACTCCAAAAACTTCTGGCGGCTGCGGAGGGCGTATTCGCGGTCGCGTGAAAAAATCTCCAGCGTGACCGTGCCGTCGTAAAACTCCTTTAACGCTGGAATCACCCGTCCCCAGTCGATCTTGCCCGCGCCCAGCGGCAGATGGGCGTCGCTGCGGCCGTCGTTGTCGCTCACGTGCACATGGACGATCCGGTCGCGGAATCTGTGCAGCGCCTCCAGGGGCTCGTTGCCGTTCACGTTGAAATGCCCCAGGTCGGCGTGCAGCCCCACCCCGGGATTGGCCGCCAGCAGGGCGGCGATGTTGTCCGTCCGGTCGCGCCAGGTGGGCGAAGGTTCCAGCCACAGGGCCAGGCCCCGCGCGGTCGCCAGCGCTTTCAATTCAGTCAGGGTTTCGCTTTGGAAGGCGATGCCCTCGGCCAGGGAGAACAGTCCGCCCGGCCAATCGGTATGGATCGTCAGCCCCGGGCAACCGAGTTCCGCGCAGGCGTCGGCGCACTCCGCGAAGAGGGCCGCAGCCGCGCGGCGCAACTGCCGGTAGCTCGACCCGATGGGCAGATACGGGGCGGTGTGCCCTACCCGTGCCAGGCCGGCGTCATCCAGCTGGCGTTTGAGCGCGGGCAGGTCCAGATTCGCCGGTTCGGTCCGGTCCGGCTCGAAAAACAAATCGATGAAATCGAAGCCCGCCCCGGCGATCCAGCGGATCTCGTCGGCCAATTCGGCCCGGGGATTGTTGGGAAAACCCAATAGCATGCCGAAGGTCTCCGTGGCTGCCGGGTAGCCGCCTTCGGGGGGACTTTTTTATAAAAAAGTTCCCCCGGTCCCCCTCAAAAATTTTTCTTCCGGTTTCGCCTGCCCAGGCGTCCAACTGGACGGTGGAATGATTTTAACGCGCCAGCGGGTTAGCGCAAGTCAGACTGAACGGTCAGCAGGTCGAATGCAGATGGATGGCTACCCGCTTATGCCGGCGCAACTCGTTATAGAGGCTGATGGCCTGCGGGGTTTTCAAACAATGGATCTCTACCGCGCCCAGGCGACGGATTGCATCGCCGGGTTTGACCATGCCATCCCAACCTGAACCGATGATCAGAACTTCAGGCCGATCCGTCAGCGGCCAATCCAGCATGGGCGCGGTCAGGTCGTGGGTTTTCTGCGCCAGTCGCGTCCGGCCGTCGGTCCGTATTTACAGATCGACCAGAGGATAGGGAATCCGATCATAGATCGTCAATCCGAAGCAACTCGGTCCGAAACCACCGGCCGGATTCACCGCCAACCAGATCCCCCCCATTAAAAGCAGCGTCAGCGCGGCCGCGCCTAGCCAGTGGCGTTGATTTCGCGAAAGGGGGTTCACGGTTTTTCCGCCGGCCGGTCCAGGCTGGCGCTCAGTTCTTCGACGGCCGCCCGTTCCTCGCGGGTCCGGGCCAGATTTTTGGCGGTTTCGGCCAGCTGACGGGCCGAGTCGGGCCGCCCCGCGGCCAGCGACAACCGGGCGAGTTCCAGCGCCGGTCGGGGCGATTCCGGCAGCAGCCAGCGAGTTAATCGCCAGTGCGCCTCCAATTCGGCCGGAGCGGCGGCGGGTGACCGCGCGCTCTCCGCCGCGGCCGGGGTAGGCGTTTCGGGCGTCAGCCAGCCGGCGGTCAGAGATACCGCCGCCAGAAGATAGCCCCCGGCCATCAGCCGGGCCGTCTGCCAGTGATGCGCGGCGGCCAGCTCTGGCCGCTCCTGGGCGGCGCGCAGAAAGCCCACCCGCTCGGCCACGCTCAGGTGATGCCACGAGGGCACGGCCCGCACGTCGCCCGAGAGATAGGCGATTCGTTCCAGGCCCTGGCAAAGCGATTCGGCCGTGCCCAGCCAGGTCAGGGCGCCCAGGTCGGCCTGCCGCTCCAAGCGCCGCGAGCAGTAGGCGAAAATGAAGCGGATGTGCACGGCCAGCGCGGCCAGAAAGGCGACCGCCTGCTCGTGGGCGCTAAGTGGCAAGGCGGCCAGGCCGGACTGGAGCAGCTCCATCATTCCGACCGTGAAGACGATATAGAACAGGACATGCCCGTGCTTGACGTGGGCCAGCTCGTGGGCGACCACGGCGTCCACTTCCTCCGGCGGCAGCGAGCGGAGCAAGGCCCGGCTGACGAAGAGGTAGCGGAACGGCGGCAGCAGGCCCACGGCCGCGGCGTTGATCAGCGCCCCGCCGCCCAGATCCCAGGCGTAGAGCTCGCTAAAGCCCACCCCTGCCCGGCCCGAAATCTCCGCGATCCGCTCGCGCAGCGGTCCGTCGGGCAGGCGGCGGCAGCCCCAGAAAAAGCGCAGGAAATAAGGAAAGGTCCAGCCCAGGAAGAGGAGCAGCCCGTAGGAGGCCAGCCGCCCCAGGGGGCCGGGTTCGGCCAGACCGCCGGCGCCGGCCGGATCGATCAGTTCGAAGATCAGAATGAACGGCAGCCAGACGCCGAAGATATAAAAGTTGTAGCGGATCTGGTGCAGTAGATACGAACGCCGGGTCCACTCGCCCGGGGCCACCAACCGGTGGAGCGGATATTGCGTGAGCCAGACCAGGATGCAGTATAGGAAATAAGGCAGCAGTCCAACCGCGGCCTGGAACGAAGTCCGCAGAGGCAGCCCCAGCCCCACGGTCGCCGCCGTCGGCCAGGCTGATTCCTCCATGACCGTGACGTAAACTAGGACCGTCGCCACTCGCATGAACAGGCGGATGGCTCCGGCCGGTTCGGCCCGCCGGCCCGGCGACCGGCGGCTCAGCCACCAGCGCCCGCCCCAGCCCGTCAACATCCCCAGCAGAATCAGCCCCGCTGCGCCGGCGGCCACGCCCAATGCGGCCGGCCCCGCCGCAGCGTCGGCGGCGGATCTGTCCAGAGTCAGCAGATAGACCAGCACCGCGATGGCGTCGAGGGGAAAGAGCACCTAGGGTTTCTTCTCCGGTTCGGCCGATTTCTTGGCGGCGCGAGCGCGGCAGTCTTTCAAAGCCGCCTCGCTCAATTCGCGCAGGGTTCCGGGCTCGCAACCGCGGGCGGCCAGTTCGAGATAATGGTCGGCCAGGGCGGTCTGGCCCAGGTACAGGTGGATCAGGCCGATGTAGAACTCCAGCGGCGCGCGTTCCGTGGCGCTAGCGCTGCCCTGCAGAGTCAGAACGTAGTTTTCGTACCAGGGCAACAACAGCTCGCCGTAGGCGCGCGGATAGGCGGCGTTGTTCTGCACGTAAACGCCCTCGGCGTTGAGCGAGAAGACCGACGGCCAGGCGGGCGGATCGAGGTCGGGCTGCCGGGGCAGGCTGGCGGGGGGCAGGACCGCCTGGGTCACCATCAATTCGGCGCGGCCATCCTTGTCCAGATCGGCCACCTCCACCAGCGGGGCGACCTGGGTGGCCAGGACGGCGAAAACGCGCTTGGCCGCCCCGTTCTCCAGCGTGAAGGCCGCGTGCCAGGCCTGCACGTTGACCTGCTTGTTGCTCTCGTCCCAGAGGGAGACCTGCGCCAAGCTGCGGCCGCTCTGGTCGTACTCGATCACCTTGCAGCTGGCCTGGCGCGGCTCGGCCTGGGGCCGGGGCAGGTAGACCTGTTTGGGCAACGCGGCCTCGCCGAAGCTGCGCCCGCGGTCGAAGGCCGTGGTCCGGCAGAGCAGCTGCGGCCGGCCGCTCTCGTTGCGGTGGCAGAAGAGCAATACCGCCTTGTCGATCGGTCCCGGCTTGGAGGGCAGTCCGCCCTGTAGGGTGACCAGGACCACCTCTTCGTCCTTGCGGTCGCCGTCCAGGTCGCCCAGGGCCTTGCCTCGCACCCAGTACCACTGCTCGCCCTTGACCGGCTCGAGCAGGCTGTCGTACTCCTCGACCTCGTTGGGCTGATAGCCGTGAAAACTGCCCGACATGCAGCCGGCCAGGATCAGGGCGCCCAGAAAACCAAACCCGATTTTCGCTCTGCGCATTTTCATGCCCATCAGTATAGCTCAAATTTGGTTTCGCAAAACTGATTTATCTCTTGCCTGCGCGGGGGCGGCCGGGAGGAGGCCGAAACCCTAGGCGGAATTCACGTTTGGCCGCCGCGCAGATGCCGGCCGCCGTCGACGAAGACGGTCTGGCCGGTGACAAAGGCGCTTTCGAGCAGAAATCGTACCGCGGCGGCCACGTCGCCGGCCGCGCCCCAGGTCCGCAGGGGATTGCTGCCGGCCAGCCGGCGGAGATACTCCTCGCCCTGGCCTTCCGGCGGCAGGATCAGGCCCGGGGCGACCCCGTTCACCCGCACCCGCGGGGCATACTCCCGCGCGGCCGAGAGCGTGAAGCCATGCAGCATTTTTTTGGCCGCGTGATAGCCGGCATGCTGCGGATCGGCATCGACCATCCGGCAGTCGAGCAGATTGACCGCGCCCGGCCGCCAGGGGGCCGGCCCATCCCCGGCCGGGGCGTCGGGAAATTGGGCGGCGAAGGCGCGGATGATTTGGAGCGGGGCAAAGGCGTTGAGCTGGACCACCCGGGCCAGGCTTTCGGCCGTCAATTCGTCGAGCCGTTCGGTGGGAAAAGCGGCCGCATTGTTGACCAGCAACTCCACCGGCGCCTTCGCCGCCGCGACCGCCGCCGCGATCAGGCCGGCGGCCTCCGTCGGAGACGACAGATCCGCCGGCAACAGCCAGGCCCGCCGGCCGGCCGCCCGGACCAACTCGGCCGTCTCCCGCGCCCCGTCGGCCGAAGTATGATAATGCACGGCCACGTCCGCCCCGGCGGCGGCCAGGTCCAGGGCGATCGCCCGGCCCAGGCGGCGCCCCGCGCCCGTGACCAAGGCCAGCCGGTTGGCGAAGGGGAGAGGGGAGGGCATGGGCGGGTTCCGGCGGAAAATCTAGAATCTAAAACCTAGAATCTAGAATCTGAAATTCGCTGGCGCGGTCAGGTCCGGCCGGCGCGATGGTGGCGGCTCTGATTGTTCCGAAGCCGACCAGGGTTAAGTACCGCGCTCCATAATATAAGGGGGCGATTATTATGCCGGTCGCCCTCCCCCCAACCCCCTCCCGGAGGGAGGGGGAGACGTAAACCGCGACCGTTAAGGTTTGCCCCCTTATGGGCAAGCAGCTGTACTAAAGGAAACCTTTCTTCCGCCGGTCCGGCACATTGAAAACAGCCTTCCGTGACGGCCGATTTTAGATTTTAGGTTGTAGATTCTGGATTTTAGATTTCGGGCTTAGCGGTTCTCATCCTGCCACGGCGCTGAGCACGTGCTCGGCCACGAAGATGGGGCAGCCCACGCGCACGGCCAGGGCGATGGCGTCGGAGGGGCGGGCGTCGATCTCGATCTGGCGCCCCTCCTGCTCGACGGTCAGCAGGCCGTAGAAGGTGCCGTGCCCCTCCTTGTCCTCGACCAGGTCGTTGACCACGATGCGACGCAGCTTGCCGCCCAGGCGTTCGATCACCTCGCTCAGCAGGTCGTGGGTCATGGGCCGGACCATCTCCTCGCCGGAGATGTGGCGGTTGATGGCCAGGGCCTCGGAGATGCCGATCTCGATCGGCAGGATCCGCTCGCCGCCCTTCTCGCGCAGCACGACCATCTGCGAGACGCGCTGTTCGGCGATCATGATCTGGGCCAGTTCGCATTCGACGGTGTTCATGCCCGGCTCATTCCTCGGTTTCGGAGCGGACGGCGGCCACCTGCTCGTCGAGCGAGGCGTGGAGGGTCTTCTTGCGGTGGGCGATGAGCAGCGCCTTGACCACGTTCTCGTCGAAGAGTTTGCCGGCTTGGCGGTTCAAGTCGACCACCGCCTCCTTAAGCAGGGTGTCGCGCGCGCCCTCGCGCACGGCGTTGGCCTTGCGGTCGAAGTAGTCGGCCACGGCGATGATCCGGGCGGCGAGGGGGATCTTTTCGCCGACCATGGCCTCGGGGCCCGAGCCGTCGTGGTGCTCCAGCTGATAGCGGATGGCCTCCTCGACCACGCTGAAGCAGCGCATGTCCTTGACGATCTCGAGGGTCGCGCCCACGATCTTCTGGGCCTCGGTCTCGGGTTTGGCCTCGCCGTCGTGGGGCCGGCCCACGCCGTAGAGGCTGTCGCCGCCCAGGGCCAGCTTGCCGATCTCGTGCAGGAAGGCGGCCAGCTGGAGGTTCTCCAGCCGGTCCCGGCGCAGCTTTAGCTCCCGGCCGATGGCCAGGCTGTAGGCCGCCACCCGCTCGGAGTGGCCGGCGCTGGTCGGGTCGCGCATCTCCGAGGCCCGGACCAGCACGCGGATGGTGCTCATCAGCTGCTCGCGCTGCTCCTGGCGCACGCGCAGGTTGCTGATCGAGACGCCGATCTGGTCGGACATGGCCGCGGCC
The DNA here is from genome assembly GCA_964389915.1 of uncultured Planctomycetaceae bacterium. GTDB lineage: Bacteria > Planctomycetota > SZUA-567 > SZUA-567 > SZUA-567 > CAYMGG01. Next base: position 2,229 of record CAYMGG010000070.1, on the reverse strand, counting down.
AGCTCCAGCTCGTCCTCGGTGAAGACGTCGGCCGGGGTGTCGGAGGCCAGGTACAGGACGCCCGAGAGCTCGCCCGAAACCGAGAAGGGCACGCAGATCACGCTGTGGATCTGTTTGAGCACGATCGAGTCGCGGGCCGAGAAGCGGTTGTCCTGGGTGGCGTCGGAGGTCATCAGCGCCCGCTTCTCCTGCACCGCGCGGCGGATGATGGTGCGCGAGACCTTGCCGGTCTTGGCGTCGCTACGCGAGTAGGTGCCGACGGGGGTGAAGTTGCCCTTCTCGCTGTCGCGGGCGAAGAGGTAGGCGGTGTCGGCGTTGGTCTCGGCGCAGACGAAGGGCAGGACCTTGTCGATCAGCTCCTGCTCCTCGCGGACCTCGGTCAGCACGCGGCTGAGGCGGTAGAAGCTGCGCAGGCGGCGGGCCTCCGAGCCGTCGCCCTCGCCCACGTTCAGGGACGTCAGGTCCTCCAGGCGCAGTTCGAGGGTGTTGCCCACGCTCTCCTCGGAGAACTCCACGTCCAGGTCGGTGCCGTCGCCGCCCTCGAAGACCAGGACCGTGGCCCCGATCTGGATCCGGTCGCCCTCGCGCAGCAGCTCCTCCTCGATCTTGGCGTCGTTGACGAAGGTGCCGTTGCGGCTGTCGAGGTCGCGGATGAAGCACATTTCGCCGATGCGGAAGACCTCGGCGTGCAGGCGGCTGGCGCCCTTGTCGAGGATCTCGATGCCGCAGTTGGGATCGCGGCCCATCGAGAGGGGCTGGTCCTTGATCTCGACCTTCTGGCCCTTGTTGGGGCCGTTCTTCTGGCGCAGGAAGGGCATGGACTATCCTTGATAGGCGGCGGTGAATTTATGGAACGCCTTGAGCAGCCGCAAGGTCACGGGACCGGGTTGGCCCGAGCCGATCGGCCGGCCGTCGATCTTGACCACCGGGATGAGCTCGGCGGCGGTGCCGGTCAGGAAGCATTCGTCGGCGGAGTAGAGGTCGTAGCGCTGAAGGTTCTCCTCCCGCGCGGGCAGGCGCGCCTTCCGGGCCAGTTCCAGGACGGTGTTGCGGGTGCAGCCGACCAGGATGGTGGCGGTCGGCGGCGGGGTGATGACCGCGCCGTTCTTGACGATGAAGATGTTGTCGCCCGTGCATTCCGAGACCAGGCCCTGATGGTTGAGCATCACCGCCTCCTCCACTCCGGCGTTGATCGCTTCGATCTTGGCCATGATGTTGGAGAGGTAGTTGAGCGACTTGACCCGGGGGTTCAGGGTCTCCGGGTGGGCCCGGGGCACGGCCACGGTGATGATGTCCAGCCCCTTCTCGTAGAGCTCGGGCGGATAGAGCTGGATCGTGGCGGCGATGATGATCACGCTTGCTTTGGGGCAGCGATAAGGGTTGAGGCCCAGCGTGCCCGCGCCGCGGGTGACGACCAGGCGGATGTAGCCGTTTTGCAGCTTATTGGCCCGCACGGTCTCGTACAACGCCGCGCGCATCTCGGCCTTGCTCAGGGGAATGTTCAGGCAGAGGCAGTGCGCGCCTTCGTAAATCCGGTCGATGTGCTCCTGGCATAAAAAGATCTTGCCGTGATAGATGCGGATGCCTTCGAACACGCCGTCGCCATAGAGCAGCCCGTGGTCGAAAACCGAAATCTTAGCCTGGTCCTGAGGATAGAGCTTCCCATCGATATATACGAGGCAATCATTCGCCGAATCGGCGGTTGTTTTCTTTGCCGCCGGCTTACGGGTCGCTTTCACAGGTTTTTTCATGAATCTCGGTCTCCGGCATTGCCGACAAATAGGAATATCCGCTGAGGCAAGACAGCTAACATGTTATAGCGCGGTTTCGGCCCGTCAAGGCTAATTGCCGGGCAAATCCGAGTCCAAGTCCAAGGAGGGCATGAATGTCGGGGGTTTATGCAAAAATTGCATTATTCGTCGCTCTGGCGGCCTGGTCGCTGCTGGCGGCCATGGCGGCGGAGGGAGCCGAATCGACGGCCGATAATCCACCGTCGGTCAAAGAGATGGCCGGACAAATGCTGCTGGTGGGGTTTCGCGGGCTGACCCCGCCGGCGGAAGTGGTGCGCGATATCGAGCAGTATCATCTGGGCGGCGTGATTCTGTTCGACTACGACGTGGCTCGGAAGAGCCCTACCCGTAACGTCGCCGACCCCGCCCAAGTCAAGCAACTGATCGCCGACCTGCAAGCCAAGTCCGCCACTCCGCTTCTGGTGGCGGTCGATCAGGA
>CAYMGG010000069.1:0-20412 GCA_964389915.1 uncultured Planctomycetaceae bacterium | reverse complement strand
TTCGCGGCGCCGCTCCTGGACTGAAACTGGCATACTTTATTTATTGACCGCGCCTAAGCGGTTGCGGACCCTTCGCCTTCTTCGGCTGTCAGGCCGTGATTGGTCTTCTCCCAATAGAATGGCCGGGAAAAGAGCTGCAAAAGCCCCTTCCAGGCCCCCACCGAGATCAGCAGCCAGTACAACGGGCTGAGCAGGGCTTCCGGCAGCAGGCGCCAGAGTTTCCGGCGCGCGCAGCCCAGCACGTTGATGGCGATGAAGAAGAAATTGGCCAGGAAGAGCACGATGGCCACGTAGTAGAATCCCCAGGAGAGCAGGCTCCAGGTCGTCAGCGGCGCGCCCGGCAGGTCGCTCACCAGGTCGGAATAGCGCAACTGCCACGGCGGCGGTGTCAGGCCCAGGGCGTGGCCCCCGGCCAGCCCGGCATAAATCAACCCCATCGCCCAGAAGAACGGATTCAAAAGCAGCGTGGCCGACAGCCCGCCGACGGTGAGCAGGAAGCTTAGAAACCCCTTGGGCCCCAGGTCGCGCAGCAGGGCAAAGTTTTCGCGGGCGTGGACCAGGTGGGTCTGGATGTAGCCTTTTACCCAGCGCGAACGCTGGCGGACCCAGTTCCAGGGGCGGGAGTTGGCCTCCTCCCAGGTGGTCGAGTCGAGCACGGCCGTGCGGTGGCCCAAGCGGTGGAGGCGCACCCCCAGATCGCAATCCTCGGTCAGGTTGAACGGGTCCCAGCCGCCCAGCCGCCGCAGTTCGGCGGTGCGGAAATGGTTGCTCGTGCCTCCCAGCGGGATGGGCACGCCCAGGGCGTGCAACCCCGGCAGGAAGAGGTCGAACCAGACGGTGTATTCCAGCGTGAACCACTTGGTCAGCAGGTTCTGGTAGGGGTTGTAATAATTCAGCTTGGCCTGCAAGCAGGTGGTCTCGGGCGGTTCGCTGCGGAAGGCCGCCACCGCTTTCTTGAGCTGGTCGCCGTCCGGACGGTCCTCGGCGTCGTAGATGACGAGCAGTTCGCCCCGCGCGGCGCGCAGTCCGTGATTGCAGGCCCGGGGCTTGGTCTTGGGCAGGGCGTGCGGCACGACCAGCAGTTCCACGCACTCCGGCAGGCGGGCCGCCTGCAACGCCGCCAGCGTTTCGGCGTCGTCCTCTTCCAGCAGCACTTTGACGTCCAGCTTGGCGTGTGGATAATCCAGGCGGTTGACCGCGCCCACCACCTTGGCGGCCACCTCCTTCTCTTTGTAGAGGGGGATGAGCACGGTGTAGACCGGCAGCTCCTCGTCGGCGAGTCCGGCCACGACCGCGTCCGGAATGCGGATCTCGGTCTGCCAGATCAGCGAGAGCAGCACGTTGAGCAGCTTATAGGCCGTGACCAGCAGGTAGAAACCGGACAGGCCGAACATCAGGCCGGCGGCGAAGATTTTGTAATCGTAGCAGAAGAGCAGGAGCAGGCCGGCTAAAATGAGCTGGTAGCGTAAATGCTGCCGGCCGGTCAGGGTGACGGCCGCGCAGTAGGGGTACTGCGATTCGAGAAACTCGCGGACGGTCGGATCAGGGTGCTTGAAGCGGGCGCGCGGCAAGGGGGCGGTCCTTTTGTCTGGGCGGCGGTGGTCGGTGGTGTCGGGCTTCCGATCCCGGCGGTCGAACGGTTCAGGCGTTGGCGGCGGTCCGCCAAAAATCAAAGGCCGGCGCGGCGGTTTTGCGGCCGATCACCACCTGCGTCGGCCGGAAGGGCGGATAGGCGTAGGCCAGCCGCCGGAGCCAGGTTTTCAGCCGCCCGCCCTGGTTCTTGATCCGGTGGTGAAAGTAATACTTGCGGGCGACGGCGAATCCCAGCCGCGTCAACAGCTCCTCGGTCTCCGCCAAGGTATATTCGCGCCAGTGCAGCCCGACAAGCATGTTGTCGTTTTTATCCAACTGGCGGAACCAGTCGGCCACCGGATTGTGAACCGACCGGCCGCGCAGCAGCCGCCAGCGATTCTGGATGGAGGCTTGATTGGGCATGCTGATATACAGGTATCCGCCGACCTTGAGCACGCGGTTGATTTCGAGCATTGCCGGCAGCGGGTTGAAGTTGAAGTGCTCCAGGACTTCGCAAATGATGACCGCATCCTGCGACCCCGTGGCGTAAGGTAGGGGGGCGCTACGCAAGTTCTGGCCGGCAAAAGGGATCTGATGCCGGGCATAAAATGCCTGCAACGACGGCGACTCGTGATACTCGGGAATGTCCAAGGCGTGGACCGCGTAACCCAACTGTTTGAGGGCCACGCAGACCACGCCCAGGAAAGGTCCGATCTCGACGATCGACCGGCCGCTGCGTTGCGCGCAGAAAAGCTCGTCCACTTCCCGGACCGTCTGGAGATAGGCATCCCGGTGCGAACTGACATAAGCGTATTCGCCGCCGGCGCCGCCGATGCCAAGGATGTCGACGGGTGAATCGCGATGTTCTTCGATCGCGCGTTCAACGATCTCCGCGTAAACCATCAAAACTCCCGCCCGAGGGCTTCGGCCTTCTTTTTGGCCGTGGCCAGCAATTCTTGGGCTTTTTCCCGGCCGCCGGCCAGGCAGGGCTGAACCACCAGCGTGGCCAGGTTTTTGATTCCGATAAAGCCCAGCGCCAGCTGGAGATATTTCTCCTGGAAATCGACCGCCGGATTGCCCGCGTAATCTCCGCCGCGCGCGAAAGCGGCAAAGGCCCGGCGGTTCTCCAGCAGTCCCTGGTAACCCTTCTCGCCCACGGTGAAGGTGTGGGTCGGTTGGATGATCAGATCCAGATAGTGCTTGAGGGCGTAGGGAATGCCGAAATTCCACATCGGCACGGCAAAAACATAGACGTCGGCGGCTTTGAACTCTTCGATCAGCTCCACAACTTTGGCAAAGGCCGCGCGCGTCTCCGGGCTGGCCGGCGTCCCGTGAATTATGGCATATTTGCCTTCCACCGCCACCGCGTCAAATGGCGGCAGTTCGCGTTCGAACACGTTGATGATCTTGAGGTTGGTGTCGGGATGAGCTGCGGTATAGCCCTTGACGAACTCGTTGGCCACCCCCAGGCTGTACGATCTTTCGCCGCGGGGTGAGGCCTGAATGTAAAGCATTCGGCTCATGGCTCTCCTCCTTGCGCTTCGCGACCCCACTCACCATGTACCTTAATTATAGCCGGAAAAGCCGGCAATGGGAGCATCTACTTATCCGATTTTGGGGGATCAGTTATGGCCGGCGCGGACGATCCGCCCGTCGGGATGAAGCTGGTAGGTGGCGTTCTGGGCTTCTTTGGCAATGGCGTGGCGGGTGTCGCCGATGCGGATGATGACCGTGGGCGTCAGGTGACGCTGGATGGCGATGGTCAGTTCGTTCAGATTGGGGGCCACCGCGATCTTGCGTAGCGATTCGAGGCGTTGGTTAAGGGTTTCGCGCTGCTCGGCCGTCTGGCGGAGCTCGGCCAGGACGTTTTTAATACTTTGTCGGGCCTGGGGTGAGAGTCGGGCCAGGTAAGTGGTGGCGTTGGGGGAAGATGGGTCGAAGCCCAGGGCGGTCTGGAGGCGGACCATGCGCTTGGCCAGTAGGGCTAGATATTTTTCGCCCTCGCGGATTTTCAGGATCAAGCGTTCATCCACCCCGCAGGTCAGGAAGGTCTGCGCCAGCGGCGTGCCCGCCGAATGCAGCTCCATGCCGGCCAGAGCCGCCGTCTGGCCGCCCATCACCGCGCCGTGCCGGTTGCCGCGGACCGAATGCCCCTCGACGATCAACCGGCCGCGGCAGAAGACGATGGAGTCCTGAACATAGTCGTCCACCTTCAGATCGCCGCCCACCTCCACGTGGCTTTCTTGAATAAAACCGACATTGGCGTCGCGCTTGGCCTGGACCAGCGTCTTGCGGCCGAAGATCCCCTTGCAGACCTCCAGGCGGCCGCCGCATTTGACGGTCGCGCCGTTTTCGATCGAGCCGCCCACGGTCAGGTTGCCGCCGCATTCGACCGTAAAACCGGCCCGCACGTCGCCTTCGACGGCGATATCCTTGGCGTGGTGCAGATTGCCGCTGACGCTGTCCACGTTGCCGCGGATGATGAGCGATTCGCTCACGCTCAATCGATGGCCTTCCAGGCGCACCGTTCCGCTCAGGCCGGCCTTGTAGACGACAATGTCGCCGCTTGTTTCCTCCAGGATATTCTCGCCGATCTCCAGCCTCTCCTCTTCCGCGAGCGGCGGCGGCAGGGGGGAGCCGAACACGTCTACTCCCGGCTGTCCGGGGGTCGGGATTTTAGCCACGGCGATGACCTCGCCCGCGGCGATCTCATGGAAAGGCGAGAGCTCGGCGTAGTTGATCCGCTCCTCGGTCTGCTGGGCGTCGGGCTTGGTCGTCAGGTTGACCCGCCAGTTGATCTTCCCCGGCGTGCCGGGCACGGGCGGACGTCCGTGGCGGATCAGCCGGCAGGCCGATTCGCCGGCCAGCAGGCGCTCCTGGCAGAACTCGCTCGCCTCGGCGCGCTCCTCGGGGGAGAGCATTTCGGGGTCGGTCTCGCTCAGGACGGCGCGCAGAAAATCGCCCAGTTCCGCGGCCCCCGTCTGAATCGGCAGGATAACGAAATCCAGGCGCAGTCGGTCCTCGCTGGGTAGCAGCGGGGAGATGACGGTCAGCAGCCCGTGTCGATTGAGCGCGACGTAGCCGGCGACCTCGGCCACGAACTCCCGGCCGGACTCGGTGTTGGTTTCGATCACCCCGGGGCCGGCGAAAAAGTCGGTCATCTCCCGGGCGGCGCTGGGCAAGACCCGGCCGAAGACGTCGATGGCCAGTTCGGGCGGTTCGACGATCATCACCGGGGCGGCGGCCTTGACGAAGAGCGGTTCGCCTTCGGGCGAGGCAAAATCGCGGCGGCTGAAGGCCTCGCCCGTCCAGCGCGCGCCGCGGAGGAAGTTCTGGAATCGCGCCCGCTCGCAGGCTTGGATCTCCCCGGCCAGATGGGCGTGGGCCTGGCCCCCCGAAGTGGCCCGGGCGGCCACGATGTTGCGTACGGGCAGGCCGCTGCGTCGCGTCTGCTCAACGGTCCGTTCCAGAACCGGCCAGTCGATGCCGGCCACCACCCCCAGCCGGGCGAGGGCCTCCTGGACGTCCTCCAGGGCGATCGGTTGGCCCGAGACCCCCACGGGATATAGAATGTCGAGCACCGCGCGGGATCCGTCGGGATTGCAGCGGATGCGCGCGCCGCAATTGTCGGGCAGGGACATGGTCAGAGCTCCCCGAGCAGCTTGTCGATCTCGCCCATCAGTTCGGGCGCGGCGCTGGCCAGTTTGTGCAGGCTCAGCGCCATGGCGATCAGCGCCGCTAAACTTTCGAGCGAGGCGCGGACCTCGGGGCCGCAGCCGGGCAGCCCTTCCAGCACCAGCCCACCCAGGTAGACCCCGCCTTTGGTCAGCGGCAGGGCCAGCTCGCCGCCCTGGCCGGCGGCCTGGCCGGACTGGCGGCATTCGTCGAGCAGGGCGCGCGCGCGGGCGGAAACTCCCGCCCCGGTCACCCCCAGAAACCGGGATTCGAAATCCACATTAAGCGCCACGGTCGGCGCCCCCGAAAGCTTTCGGGCCATGCCCAGGGAACGCTCCAGCACCTCGTCGATGTGGACGTCGTCCAGGATCAGGTTGAGGATCTCGGCCCGTTCGTGCAGCTCCCAGGTGCGCTCGCGCACCTTCTCCTCCAGGACCGCGTTCAAGTCGGTCAGCTGGGCGTTGCGGAGCTTTAGCTCCTCGACCAGGCGGCGGCGTTCCTCCTCGCTGTTCCATAGGTCCAGGCCGTTGCGGATGGCGGTCTTCAGGTCCTCGGTCTTCCAGGGTTTGGTGATGTAGCGCCAGATGCGCCCCTGATTGATGGCTTCCAGGATCGAGCCCACCTCGGCGTAGCCGGAGAGCACCATCCGCACTGCGTGCGGCTGGAGTTCGGCGGCCTGGCGCAGGAAGGTCACGCCGTCCATTTCGGGCATGCGCATGTCGGAGACGATCAGGTGAAACGGCTGGCGGGCCAGCTGCTCCAGCCCCTGGGCGCCGCTGACGGCCAGGGCCAGGTCGTAGGGCTCGTCCACCAGCTGCCGGCGGATGCTCTTGAGCACGCTCTCTTCGTCGTCCACGATCAGGATGGAATAGCGCATGACTCTGCCTCCTCATTGCGGCCGGTCGGCGGTCCGGCCTTCCGGTTCAGGATCGCGCCAGAGGGCGTCTACTATCTTGCGTAGTTTATCCGGATCCCAGGGTTTGCTGATATACCTTTCTATCAAATTCTCCTCGATGGCCCGCCAGGCCACGTCCAGGTCGGCCGTGCCGGTTAGCATGAGCCGGGCCGAGTCCGGCTGGAGCCGGCAGGCCTGCCGGAGGAATTCGAGCCCGTTCATCCCCGGCAGGCTGTAGTCGGCGATGATTACCGCCGCGCGGTGGTGCTGGAGCCAGGCCAGGGCCTGCGCCCCGTCGGCGCAGGCCGCCAGCGGCGCCCCCAGCGGCTCGAGGTTGCGCAACAGCGCTTTGCGCGTGAGCAGTTCGTCGTCCACGATCAGCACCGCCGGCTCGGTCGGGTTCATGAGTCGGCCTCCGCAAGTGAGGCGGTCTGTTTTAGGACGGGGTGACGCAGGGGCAGGCTGATGGTGAAGGCCGCGCCGTGGCCGGGGACGCTGTCGACTTCGATCGTGCCGCCGTGCCCCTTGACGATCTTCTGGCAGATGTGCAGCCCCAGGCCCGTGCCCTTGCCCACCGGCTTGGTGGTGAAGAAGGGGTCGAAGATCTTGGCCAGGTTTTCGGAGGGAATGCCGGGGCCGTTGTCGGCGATGGTCAGCACGACCTTGTCCTCGTTCAGGCCGGTGGCGATCATGATCTCGCCGTGGCTTTCGATCGCCTGGGCCGCGTTGACCAGCAGGTTGAGAATGACCTGGCTGATCTGGCCGCCGTTGACCGCCACGGGGGGCAGATCGCCGTAGTCCTTTTTCACTTCGCATTTGTACTTGAGTTCGTTCCAGGCGACGTTGACGGCCTTGTCGACCAGTTCGTTCAGCTGGTTTTCGGTGATCGCGTCGGCCTTGTCGACGTGGGAGAAGTCCTTCAGGTCCGAGACGATCCGGGCGATGCGCTCCATGCCCTCCTGCGATTCGTCCAGCAGGTCGGGGATGTCCTCGCGGATGAAGTCCAGGTTCACCCGCTGGCGCATGGCGACCAACTGCTCGCGGGCCGCCGGCGTGGGTTCGGCCAGAGCCGCCTCCTGGGCCTTATTCAACTCCAGCAGGCCGGTGACGTAGCGGCGCAGCGTGTCGAGGTTGCCGCTGACGAAGCCGGCCGGATTGTTGATCTCGTGGGCGATGCCGGCGGCCAGCTGGCCGATGGAGGCCATCTTCTCGGCCTGTAGCAGCATCGAGGTGCGGTCGCGGACGCGCTCCTCCAGGTTGCGGTTCATCTCTTCCAGCTGCCCTTCGGTCTTCTTGCGGGAGGAGATGTCCGTCAGGGTGCCGACCAGTCGGCGGGGGGCGCCGTCGGGGCCGCGTTCGACGATTTTGCCGCGGGAGTGGACCCACTTCCAGCCGCCCCGGCCGGTCTGGCAGCGGTACTCGGCCTCGTAGGCGGCGGCTTCGCCGGCCAGGTGCTGGCGCATCTTCTCGTCGCGCCCGGGCAGATCGTCGGGATGGATGAGCTGGCGCCACTCGTCGATCCGGCCGGGCGAGGTTTCGGCGGTATAACCGAGCATCTCCTGCCAGCGGGGGCTGAAGTAGATCTCGCCCGTGTCCGCGGCCAGATCCCAGACGCCGTCGTTGGTCGCCGCCAGGGCCAGGGAGAGTCGCTTTTCGCTGTCGATGGCCGCCTGGGTCAAGCGCTTGCGCTCCAGGTGGCGCAGATAGCCGATCAGGCCGAAGATCAGGGCGCCGGCCAGGGCGGCCAAGCCGATCAACTGCTGTAGGGGGCTGGTGCGGCCGAGGATTTCGGTCACGGGCAGGGCGACCGCCAGCTGGAACGGGGTGTCCGGGACGTCTGCCAGACTCCAGAGCGTGCCGTCATGATCGTGCAGGCCGGCGCCCGACGCCAGCGCTTCGACCGGCAGGCGCGAGTTCATGGCCTGGGTCGGCGAATACCGACGCTGGCCGTCCTGATACAGTCCGGCCCCCTGGTCGGTTCCCGGCAGGGAGCTGCGGGTGAAGACGGCGAAGGCCGGCGCGATCTCCAGCACGGCCTCGATCTGGCCGACGTAGTGTCCCTTGAAGCGGATCGGGGCGGTAAGTTCCACGCCGTTCAGGCCGGGCTCGGACTCCCATTCGACGCCGTTTTCATGGGCCTCTTCCGGTTGCTTGGGGCCGGGGGTGGCGAGAGCGGTATCGTTTTCGACCATGACCTGGCCGGCGGCATTCATCAGTTGCAGGCGATGAAAGACCGGCTGATCGAAAAGCGACTTTTCGTGCAGGAGCGCGGCGAAGCGTTGTCCGATCTGGACCAGGGCGGCGCGCAGCCCGTACTGCGGGGACATGCCCAGGGCCTGGTTTTCGAAATAGGCCATGATCTCCGGATCGCCCGCCAACCGTTCCAGGTCGCGGCGGCGCTCGGCCAAGAAGTAGCCCAGCGCTTGGGCCTGCCGGGTGGTCTCCTGCTCCAGCCGGGTTTCGGCCGTCTGCCGGATCTGGCGCTGCGAATAGAAGTTGGCCAGCAGCAGATGGACGATGTACGCCAGGAGCAGCAGGTTCGCCGCGGACAGCGCCACGTCATAGGGGCGCTCATGCAGGAGGTTGCTGATCGTCTTCTTCACGGGCGGCTCCTTGGATATTTCCGCTCAGCGGCGGCAACTCCGCTGCGGCCAGCGGGGAGGCTATTTCCGGGCCGGTTCGCCCGCGGCCGGCGCACAGTCGCGGAAGAATTCGGGGAAATAGCTGAACACGTCGGGATAATAGTGTTGGACTAGGCGCGCATAGGTCCCGTTCTGTTTGCACTTGGCCAGGAACCGTTCATACGCGGCGTGCAGTTCGGTGGCCCCCGGCGCGAAGGCGGTGGCCATGGTCTGGACTTCCGAGAGCGGGCCGATCACCTTGAACTTGCCCGGCCACTTGCGCAGGGCCACCAGGCAGTCCGGCACGTCCAGCAGCACGGATTCGGCTTCGTCTTGGAGCAGGGCAGGGGCCAGGTCGTTGAGGCCGCCGGTGAAATTCTTGGGCGCAGCGCCGATCTTGGCCAAGTCGTACAGCTCTGGGTCCAGGCAGGTGCCGGGCATGCCTAGAACGGTCCGACCGGCCAGCAGTTTCTTTACGGCGGCAATGTCATCCTCCAGCCGGCCCGAGGGGACAATCGGCGCCAAGGGTGAGTCGGATTTGGTCACCAGCCAGACCTGGGTCGGAAAGGTCGGCGTGGAGAAGGCCACGATCTGCTCCCGCCAGGGGAGGACCGTAAAGCCGTTGGCGATTACGTCGCCTCGGATCGGGGTTTCCCCCAGAATCTCGACTTTCTGTCCCTGCGGCTTGACCGTCTTGCCGGTCAGGTCGCCGATGATCTGTTTCCAAGAGGTGTCGATGTATTCGTATTTGACGCCCAGTTCGGCGGCAAAGAGCTTCATCATCTCCACCTCCAGGCCGTCGCCGGCGCCGGTGTTGAAATTGGCGTAAGGGATGGCCAGGTGTCGGAGCGTTCCTCTGGCCTTGACTCCGGCCAAGTCGTCAGCGGCCCGCAAGGCTGGCCCTGCCAGCAGTAAAAGCGCGATTGCCAATCCGACACTGCGCATTTTCGTCTCCCGGTACATGGCCCTCTCCTTTTCAATTCGCCGCCTTCTGCCCAAGCAATTTGCCGACCTTTTCCTGGAGTTCGGCATTATGGAACGGTTTGGCGAGCACGTCGTCGGCCCCCGCGGCCATGGCCTGCTGCAGCTTTTCGCGGGCCAGGGCCGAGAGGATCAGAACTTTGATCTGACGGAGGTCTTCGCGTTCGCGAATATAGCGCAGCACCTCGAAGCCGCTCATCCCCGGCATCATCAGGTCCAGCGTGACCAAGCGGGGCTTGAGGGTTTCCAGGAGCGAACCGGCGCGGAAGCCGTCGGAAGCGATTTCGGCCTTCAGATTCATATTCATGAGCACCCGGCGAATTGCCTTGGCGGCGTTGGTGTCGTCTTCGATGACCAGGATGTCCACCCCCGGAGCGGGGACTTCGGCTGGGACGGCCGCCTCGGGGCGCGCGGGCGCCTGCCATTCCGCCGGGAGCGGGAATTCATTGCGTTGCATGAATTCCAACAGGTCTTCATGGCGGATTCGGCGGTCGCCTCGACCCGGCAGCTGATGCGCTTTTAATTCGCCGCGCTCCACCCATCGGATCACGGTCATTTTTTGCACATTGCAGAACTTGGCCGCTTCTCCGGTCGTGTAGACTTGGTTTGCGCTCATGGCAGGCACCTTAGCAAGATATAAAAGGTAATCAGCATAACTAAAATAACATGCTCGCGAAGAATGTCAAATTGGCGAAAAAAAATAGACATAAGTGCATTTATTTTAAGGTGATAAAAAAGAGAAAATCTTGCTGGCCTAAGTGGTGGGGGTACCCAATTCCCGTTGCAGGGCGGCTAATAGCAGGGGGTCGGGGGCGCGGCGGTACTGTCCCGGCGTGCGTCCCGTATGCTGCTGAAAAACCCGGCCGAAATAGTTGGCATTGGCAAAGCCGCACAGTTTGGCGATCCGATCCAGCGGCAGGGAACCGCTTTCCAGCCAGCGGCAGGCCTGGCGCAGCCGGCACAGATTAAGATAGCGGGTCGGCGGCAGGCCCCAGGCCTGGCGGAATAGGCGGCTAAGGGTTTCGGGGGCACAACCGAGCGTCTCGGCCAACTCTCCCAGATTGATCTCTTCCGCGAAATGTTCGTCGAGGTGGAGTTTAAGCCGGCGGACCACGCCCGATTCGGCCCGGGCGTCGGCTGGAGCCCGGGAAGCCAGGTAGGCCAGATAGAAACGATAGGCCTGGGCCGAGTGACTTAAGCTGGCGCCTTCGGGATGCCGGATGCCCAGTTCGACCAGGTTACGGAATTCCTTAAGCAACTCCGGGTTTTCGGCCAGGGCAAAGACCGGGTTTTCGCGCCATGGTTCGGGCAGAATTTCCCCGCTGGCGGGAAAGGCGATGCTGACGAATTCAAAGCACCACGGTTCGCCCGCGCCTTCATAGGCATAAGCGTATGGTCCGGGGCGTTCGATGACAAAGCCCTGGCCGACCGGTAAAGACCAGCGCCGGTTTTTCAGGTACAGCGTGCCTTCGCCGCTCAAGGTATGCTTGATTAACAGGCGGCGCGGGCCGGGCGAGGTCGAGACGTCATTGTAATATTCACGCCGCCCGGCCTGGCCTCGGCCGGCAAAGTATAGATAGACTGGAGGCAGCCAGGTGGGCATGGAGGTTTTTCGTCAAAAAAGTGCTATTTAATCAAAAACAGTCGCTATCAGTCTGAAACAAAAGGAGCTATGGATATATTAGTCAGTCAAAATTATCCTGCAAGGAGAAATCATGGCCTCGCGTCCGAACATCCTGCTCATCACCAGCGACCAGCAACACTGGAATACTCTCGGCTGCCTCAATCCCGAAGTCCGCACCCCTCGGCTCGATCAATTGGCCGCCGAAGGCACGCTCTTCACCCGCGCCTACTGCCCCAATCCCACCTGCACGCCGACTCGGGCTTCCATGATTACCGGCAATTATCCCAGCCAACACGGCGCCTACAGCCTCGGCACCAAGCTGATGGAAGACCGGCACACCGTGGGCGAGGATTTCCAGGCCGCCGGCTATCGCACCGGCCTGGTCGGCAAGGCCCACTTTCAGCCGCTGCTCGGGACCGAAGCCTTCCCCAGCCTCGAATCCTATCCCATCATGCAGGATCTGGATTATTGGCGTAAATTCCACGGCCCGTTCTACGGTTTCGAGCACGTCGAACTGGCCCGTAATCATACGGACGAAGCCCATGTCGGGCAGCATTACGCCCTTTGGATGGAGGAGAAGGGGTTCAAAGACTGGCGCGAACACTTCTCCCGTCCGACCGGCACGCGCGAGCCGCAGAAGCATAACTGGTCCCTGCCCGAAGAGTATCATTACAACGCTTGGATCGCCGAGAAGACCAACGATCTGCTCAGCCAGTATCAGGCCGGCGGCGAGAATTTCTTCCTTTGGGCCAGCTTCTTCGACCCGCATCCGTCCTATCTGGTCCCCCAGCCTTGGGACAAGATGTACGATCCTACTAAGCTTACCGTGCCGACTATGTGCCCCGGCGAACATGACGCCAATCCGCCGCACCATCAATTGACCCAACAGGAAAAGCCCGACTTTTCGCCTTGGAAACATACCACTCAGTGGCTGCACGGCATGCACTCCCATCGGCACAATCGCGAAGCGCTGGCCAAGGACATCGCGATTTACTACGGCATGATGAGCTGCCTGGACAAGTACGTGGGTGTCATCCTCGACCGGCTCCAGGCCCTGGGCCTGGCGGAGAATACGCTCGTGGTCTACACCACCGACCACGGCCATTTCTACGGTCATCATGGCCTAACCGCCAAGGGGCCGTTCCATTACGAGGACATGGTCAAAATCCCGTATATCGTCCGCCAACCCGGCGTGGTGCCGCCCGGCCGACGCTGCGGCGCGCTGCAATCGCTGGTCGATCTGGCTCCGAGCTTCCTAACCTGGTGCGGCCTGCCGGTTCCCGGCAGCATGACCGGCGTGGACCAGGGCCAGGTCTGGCGCGGTTCGGCCCCGGCCGCCCGCGACCACGCCATTGTCGAAAACCGCCACGAACCGGACACCATCCACGTCAAAACCTATGTCGAGGAACGCTACAAGCTGACGGTCTACTACCGCCAGCCCTACGGCGAACTCTTCGATCTGGAGCAGGACCCGGGCGAGACGCGCAACCTTTGGAACGATCCGGCCAGCCAGAACCTGAAGCACGAACTCATCAGCCGGTTGCTCTTCGCTGAAATGGGCAAGGAGATGCTCCCCATGCCCCGCGTGGCCGGCGCTTGACCTCCGAACCCCGTTTCCGGGGGGAACTTTTTTGCAAAAAAGTTCCCCCCGGGCCCCCATCAAAAAACTCTCATAGCCGTGTGAGATGACAGGCGGGCTTTTGAAACACCTTCAATGATCGCCTGCCGCCTTGAATGGGTCCTGCGGAACGTTTGAAAAAACGAAGCGGGAGAGAGTTTTTTGGTGGGGTTTGGGGAACCTTTTTTGCAAAAAAGGTTCCCCAAGATCAGTCATTATCAACTTGAATTGAGATTATTCGGTTGCCCGATTGCCGCCGGTCAGCGGTCCGGTCCGGGCGGTCAGGCCGGCGAGCTGGGCTTTTTCGCCCTGCAACGTCAGTGCCGCCGGGGGCTGGGCGAAGGGTAGGGCGATGGCGTTGGGCGCGCCTTCGAGTGTCAGTTGCGCCCGCCGGTCCGGCCAGGCCCGCAGTTCGATTTCGCGGGCCAGGAGCGGGGCGCCTGCCAGTTCGATGACCTGGGCTTTGATCCCGGGCGGGCGAATGATTATCCGCCCCGGCCGCAAGGTGATTTGGGCTTCGGCGGGTTCTCCGGCCGTCGCGGGGGCGCCTGCGGACGAGAAATCAAAGTTCAGCTGATCGCTGAGTTCGGCCCACTGCACCGTGGCCTTGAGCCGCCACCCCGGTGCATTGGTCGGCCAGGCCGGGCGCCACTGGCGGCCGGAGGCCAGGTGGGTCTCTGCGCACTCGACTGTGGGGATCCAGGCGCAGACCGTCCCGCCGGGGGCGGCGGTCTGGCCGGCGGTCAATTGCCGGGCCGGCCCCTCGCCGGTCACCTCCACCCGCCCCTGGCTGACGCCGATCAGGCTGCGATTTTCGTGGATTTCCACTGCGATTTGGGCCGGCGGCACGCCATGCACCTGACCGTCGGGCAGGCCGAGGCGGAAATCGCCTCCCAAGCGCAGCTCGGTCCGACCGGCGGCCAGAGAGAGGCCGTTTTCCTGAATTACCACCGAGCCTGGGCCGAAGATCCGGCCTTGCGTCCCGTCCGGCCAGCGGAGTTCCATGAAACTGGCCGCCGCCAGAGTCAGGGGCCGGTTGGCCGGGGCCGAGCCGAGTCCGACCGGCGAGCCTTCGCAGGTCACCGCGCCGCCCGTGGCCGTCAATTTGGCCCCGCGCCAGCCCGGCCAGAATAGCGCCAGCAGCCCGGCCAGCAGCAGGATTCCCAGCCCAACCATAACGGGAATTGTCTTCGCGCCAGCGCCGGCTGCGCCGGACGGCCAGGCGATCTCCGTCAGACTCGGCCGGGACAGGCCCAGACGGGCGGCCACCGAGCCGATAAAGCTCCGGCCGCGGGATTCATTCTCCTTGATCCGCAGGGCCAGCGTATCCTGAAACCGGTTGCCAATCGTGCTTTTGAGGCTCAGCGTTGCGCCCATGGTCTCCCAGACCGTCCGGGCGGCCGTATCGCCGGACTCACCTTCGGCTTGCAGCCGATGGTAGAGTTCGCCCAGTTCGGCTTCGCTCAGTTCGCCCAGCGCGAAGCCGGTGGCCAGGTCGGCCAGTTTCTTGTCGTCGGGGGCAGGGAGTTCGGGCTGGCCGCTCAAGAGGAGGTCTCCTCGAGTTGGCGGTCGGCGCAGAGGCGCAGGGCCCGCTGAAGGCGGGAGAGGCGTTGGCGGCAGGTCGGCGCTTGCAGGCCCAGGATGGCGGCGGCCTCGGCCGTGGGCAGGCCCTGTCCGTGGACCAGTTCGAGGAGCTCGCGCTGTTCGGCCGGCAGTTCGGCCAGGCAGCGGGCCAGCGCCTGGCGGCGGCGGGCGTCGAGCGGTTCTTCGCGCAGGCCGGTCTGTTCGACCCGGCGCAAGAGCTCGCGCCGGACCAGTTCGCGCAGGTGGCGATTCTCCCGGGCCTGGCGGCGGCGGAATTCGGTCAGCAGGTTGCGGGCGATGGTCAGCAGCCAGGCGCGCGGATTGGTGCCGGGTTGATATTGGCTGCGGCGCAGCCAGCCGCGCACGAAGACTTCCTGGGCGATCTCGTCGGCCAGTTCCGGATCGGCGGTCTCCCGCAGCGTCACCCCCCGCACCAGATGGTGGCAGCTCTCCACCAATTGCTGATAGGCCTCGCGGTCGTCATGATCGCGCGCGGCCTGGAGCCAGAGGTCGAGGGTTTCCGGGGCCAGACTATCCATAGAATGTGAAAATATAACGCCTGCCGCCTGTCACAACAAGCCGGTGGAATCGTTTAGCTTAATATTGGAGATCACTTTTCTGCCCCGAGCGAGGAAAAAGCCATGGCGGATACGGGTGGAGCCGGAGTTGAGGCCGTAACCTGCCCCGGATGTGGAGCGCGTTATCGCGTCTCCAACATCCCTGAGGGAAAGAAGTTGCGTTGCAAGAAGTGCGAGGCCGCCATCGAGCTGCCGGGCGGGTCGACCGTGCCGGTCAAGCCCGAGGAATCGGAGCTCGTGGCCCGACTAGGCGAGGCCCGAGACGCCCTTTTCGCCGAAATGCACAAGCGCATCGTCGGCCAAAAAGAGGCTATCGAACAGCTGATCCTGGCCATCCTCTGCCGCGGCCATTGCCTGTTGGAGGGCGTCCCTGGCCTGGCCAAGACGGTCATGGTCCAGACCCTGGGACAGGTCTTGGACCTTAGCTTCAACCGGGTCCAGTTCACCCCCGACCTGATGCCCTCGGACATCACCGGCACTGACATCATTCAGGAAGATCCCGAGACCGGCCACCGGCAGATGGAGTTTCTACCCGGCCCGCTCTTCAGCAACCTGGTCCTGGCCGACGAGATCAACCGCACCCCGCCCAAGACCCAGGCGGCCCTGCTGGAGGCCATGCAGGAGCGCTGCGTCACTTGTCGCGGGCGGACCTTCGAACTGCCCGACCCCTTCTTCGTCCTGGCCACCCAGAACCCGATCGAGCAGGAGGGCACCTACTCCCTGCCCGAGGCCCAGCTCGACCGCTTCATGTTCATGATCAAGCTCGGCTATCCCGACCGCGCTGAGGAGTTGGAGATCTTGCGCCGGACCACGGGTGGAACCTCGGTCACCTTGAAGCGGCTGTTTCGCGGCGCGGAACTGATCGAACTACAGGATCTGGTGCGGCAAGTGCCGGTGGCCGATCACGTCTTCGCCTTCGTGGTCGACCTGGTGCAGAGCACCCGGCCGGGAACGGGCGCGGTGGCCGACGCCACCGAGTGGTTGCAGTGGGGGGCCGGCCCCCGCGCCGGCCAGCAGCTCATCCTGGGTGGCAAGGCCCGGGCCCTGCTCAGCGGCCGGTTCCATGTGACCACGGCCGACATCGCCGCCCTGGCCACGCCGGTCCTGCGCCACCGGATCATCTGCACCTTCGCCGCCCAGGCGGCGGGCCTTAATCCCGACCTCATCATCGAGCGCTTGGTCGCCCACCGGCAGGAGAAAGAATAGACCCGATGGAACTGCTGCAAAAAATCCAGACCGAGGTGCTCGAACGACTGGGGCGGGTGGGGGTGGCCGCCCGGCAGGCCGTGGAGAGCATTCTGGCCGGCCAGCACCGCGCCCTGCATCTGGGGCTCTCGGTGGAATTCGCGGGCCATCGTCCCTATCAGCCGGGCGACGACCTGCGGCACTTGGATTGGCAGGTCTACGCCCGCACCGACCGCTATAACGTGCGCGTGTACGAGGCCGAGACTAGGTTGCGGGCCACGCTGGTGGTCGACTGCTCGGGTTCAATGGCCTACGGTCCGGTCGGACGGACCAAACTCGACTACGCCCGCACTTTGGCTGCGGCCATGGGCTTTCTGATGTTGCGGCAGACCGATGCGGTGGGGTTGGCCCTGGTCGATCACGCCGTGCGCGAGCTTCATCCGCCGCGCTCCACGATGGGCAATTTCCTGGCCCTGCTGGAGCGGCTCGAATCCGTGCCCGCCGGCGGCGAAACCGGGCTGGGCGAAGTGCTCGATAATCTGGCCGAACGACTGCAACGCCGGGGCTTGGTGGTATTAATCAGCGATCTGTTCGACGACGATCAGCGCCTGCTCGATGCCCTGCGCCATCTGCGTTACCGCAAGCAGGACGTGCGCGTCTTCCAGGTGCTCGCGCCCGACGAAGCCGCGCTGCCCTTCTCGGGTTTTCGCGAGTTCGTGGGCCTCGAATCCGAGGGGCGGCTGACTCTGGACGCCGACCGGGTGCGCGCCCATTACCGGGCCGAACTGGCCCGCCATGGCGAGCGGCTGGCCGCCGGCTGCCACGGTTGCGGCATCGCCTTCGAAACCTGTCGCACCAACGAGGATCTGGCCATGGTCCTGGTGCGGGCTTTGACCCGATAACGATGCGCCAAGCTTAACCTCCACTGACGGGAAGCAGACATGTTCCTCAACCTGGCGCTGGCCGGCGGTCTGCTGGCGGCGATTGCGCCTCTGGCCATCCATATCGCCCATCGGCGCAAGGTCGTCCCGGTCGAATGGGGGGCGATGCGCTTCCTGGTGCAGATGCTGCGCCAGCAGCGGCGGCAGTTGCTCATCGAGCACTGGCTGCTGCTCTCCCTGCGGATGGGAGTGCTGGCCTGTCTGGCCTTGGCCCTGATGCGGCCGGCCCTGCGGCCGAGCGAGCCCCCCGAGGGGAAACTGATCGTGCGTTCCGGCCGGGTGGCCGCGGTCATCCTGATCGACGACAGCGCCTCGACCGGAGCCGGCCGGGCCCGCCCGGCCATGACTGGGATGCGGGAACTGGCCCTGGCCTATCTCGACACTTTGGCCGAGGGCGACGAGGTCAGCCTGATTCGCCTGTCCGAATTGAACGAACCTCGCGCCGCCCCCCTTTACGATCTGGCCGCCGCGCGCGAGCGGATCGCCGCCTGCCGGCCGACCGGCGTGGCCAGCGACGTGCCGGCCTTGCTGGAAGCCGGGCGCAGCCAGTTGGCGCGCCATCTCAATCCGGCCGCCGAACTGGTCCTGGTCACCGACGGGCTGGCCGACGGCTGGCGGTTGGATGACCGGCCGCGCTGGCAGGAATTGGGCGAAGCCTGGCGCAATCCCGCCGAGATTCGCCGCCCCCGTTTGATCGTGCTCGCCCCGCCGCCGCCCCCCGAGGCGGGCAATGCGGCCGTGGTCGATCTGACGGCCGACCGGGCGCTGATTCCGGCCGGCGCGGCGGTGCGGTTGCGGGTCGGACTGCGGGCCAGCGCAGCGTTGACCGTGCGCAACTGGAAGTTGCGGCTGCGGGTTGACGGCCGGACCGTGGCCGAAGATCCGGTCGAACTGGCGGCCGGCGGCCGGCGGGAACTGCTGTTCCCGCAGACCTTCGCCGAATTGGGCAGCCATCTGGTCGAGGCCGAATTGGTGGGCGGAGGCGATGTGTTCGCGGCCGACAATCGTCGGGCCTGCGCCCTGGAGGCCCAGGCCCGGATTCCCGTGCTGTTGGTGGAAGGCGTCACCGGCCCGGGCGTGGCCGGCGATCTGGGTCTGGTCAATCTGGCTCTGGATCCGGAGGGTGACGGCGAAGGCTTGTTCCGGCCGAAACGGATCACGGCAGCCGAACTCGCTCGGCAAGATCTCAGTCCGTATCGGGTGATCGTTATGGGCAATATCCCGGCCTTGGAGCCGGCGGCCCTGGCGGCGGTGGAGCGCTTCGTCGCGGCCGGCGGTGGGGTGCTGGTCGGCGGTGGCCCGGCCCTGGATGCGGCGGCCGTCAACCGCTTCTGGTCGCGCGATGGCGACGGTTTTCTGCCTGTGTCTTTGGGCGAATTGGTTTCACCCGCGACTGGAGTCGTACCGAGCGCTCAAGTCTATTCCGGGCATCCGGCCCTGGCGGCCTTTGCCGCCGATACCGGCGGGGCCTGGGCTGGCTGGCGGCTCAAACATTATTTCAAATTCGAATCCGGCGGCCGGCGTTCCGCCGAGGTTCAGAACTTGGTCAGCCTCAATACCGGCGAGCCGCTGGTGGTGGAGCGGGCCTGCGGCCAGGGGCGGGCCATTTTGATCGCCACCAGCCTGGACTCTGCCTGGTCCAATCTGCCGGCGCTGGCTGCATATGTGCCGTTGATGCGCGGCCTGAGCGGCTATCTGGCCAGCGAGATCATGCCGCCGCGCAATCTGCGGCCGGGCACTCCCCTGCGCCACCGGGGTGGCGCCCAGGCGCGCCTGTTCGACGCGATGAACCATGAGCTGCCGCTAGCGCCCGGCGTCTGGGAAGGCTTGACGGTCTGGGCCAGCGCGCCGCTGCGCGAGTGCGGAGGCTATCGGATCGAGGCCGGCGGTCTGGCCCGCCCGGTGCATTACGCGGTTCAACTGGCCGCCGAAGAGAGTCGGCTGGAACCTCTGACCGTCGCGGAGCGGGACCGGGTGCTGGCCGATTTTTCGCCCGCGGTCTTCTCGCGTCCGGGCGATCTGCAAGCCCGGTTGGCGGCCGGCGGGCGGCGGGCGGTGGAGGTGTGGCGGTGGGTGCTGGCGGCGGCCATTGGTCTGCTTTTCGCCGAATCGTTGGCCGCCCGGGCCTTGGGCGCACGCAATCGCGAGGATTAGGGTGTGAATGAGCCGGTCGAAGCGTTGACGGATTCCTGGCGGCTGGTGCTGGTCGGTTGGCCGATCTGGCTGGTCCTGCCGCTGGCGGTGGCCGCGGTCTGGGCCATTCGGCGGCTGGCGGCGGCGGAACTGGCCAAGCTGCCCGAAAAGACCCGCCGGAATCTGTTGCGCCTGCGCGGGCTGGCGGTCGCGTTTTTTGTTCTCCTGCTTTTGGAGCCGACCTGTAGCCGCCAATCCGGATTTCGCGAATTGCCGACCGTGGCGATCATTCTGGATACTTCGGCTTCCATGGCTGCCACCGATCAGGGCGAGGCGGCTTGCAGGGCACTGGATGAAGGCGTGGCTCTGGGTCTGGTCGCGCCCGACGCCCGTGACACCTCCTATCGGCAGGTGGCGGATACGGTCGCCGCGGTTCTGGATCTGTTCGACCGGGCGGCACGGACGACTGAATCCGCGGCGCAGGCCGCATTGGCCCAGGCCGGCCGGACTACGGGCGATAATTTGCAGACCTTGCTGCCGCGGCTGGCCGGCCGGCCGGAAATCGCCGGGCCGGCCGCCAAGTTGGCCGAACGTCTGAAAGGTCTGACCGCGGCATTGACCGAGGGCGGGCCAGCTCTGGCCGCCCAGATCAAGGCCGTGCGCGAGGGCGGAGCCGAGGGGCGGGCGCTGCTGGCCCAGTGCCGCGCGGCCCAATCCGCCGCCGATGCCGCCCTGGTTGCGGGTGCGCCGGCCGATTCGCCCTTGCGCAAAGGCCTGGGCCAACTGAACGAGATGAACCGACTGGAACGGGCCCGTCAGTTGCTCAATAAGGAATTGCTGCCGCGCCTCGCCGGCAAGGGGGAGGCCAAGGTGCTCGCCCTAGAGCCCGGGCTGCCGCCGTTGGCGGTGGGCGAACCGATCAAGGATCGGGGCCTGCCGCAGACGGATTTCGCCGGACCTTTGGGGGAACTCGCCCGCAGCACCGGCGAGGACCGGCTGGCCGGC
>CAYMGG010000068.1:5208-20484 GCA_964389915.1 uncultured Planctomycetaceae bacterium | reverse complement strand
CAGGGGCACCCAGTCGGCGGTCATCCCGTCCTGGCTCTGGACGATCCGGAGGGCCACGGCGTTCTCATAGGTCCGCTCGTCGCCCATCACGCCCACGCTGGTGACCGGCAGCAGCACCGCGAAGGCCTGCCAGACCTTGCGGTAGAAGCCCGAGGCGTGGATCTCCTGCATGACGATGTCGTCGGCCTCCTGGAGCACGACCACCTTCTCGGCCGTGACCTCGCCCAGAATCCGCACCGCCAAGCCCGGTCCGGGGAAGGGATGCCGCCAGACCACGTTCTCGGGCATGCCCAGTTCCAGGCCGATCTCGCGCACCTCGTCCTTGAACAGGTCGCGCAGCGGCTCCAGCAGCTCCAGCCCCAGCTTCTCCGGCAGGCCGCCGACGTTGTGGTGGCTCTTGATGACCGCGGTGGGGCCGCCGTGGGCGGAGACCGACTCGATCACGTCGGGATAAAGCGTGCCCTGGGCAAGGTAGCGCACGCCGGAAATTTTGTTGGCCTGCTCCTGGAAGATCTCGACGAACTCGTGGCCGATCAGCTTGCGCTTGCGCTCCGGATCGGTCACCCCGGCCAGCTTGGCCAGAAACCGTTCGCCGGCCTGCACCCCGATCAGGTTGAGGTCGAAGTTGGTCTTGTAGCCCTCCACCACCCGGGCGAACTCGCCCTTGCGCAGCAGGCCGTTGTCCACGAAGATGCAATGGCACTGCTTCCCGATGGCCTTGTTGAGCAGGAGCGCCACCACCGAGCTGTCCACGCCGCCCGAAAGCCCCAGGACCACGTTGGCCTCGCCCACCCGCTCGCGCACCGCGGCCACGGTTTCGTCGATGAAGGAGGCCATCTCCCAGTCGCCCCGGGCGCGGCAGACGTTGTAAAGGAAGTTGCGCAGCAGTTCCTTGCCGCGCGGGGTGTGGATCACCTCGGGATGGAATTGCACGCCGTAAAGGTCCTTCTGCGCGTGGCGGAAAGCCGCGTGCGGGCAGGTCAGGGTCTTGGCCAGGGTGTGGAAGCGCTTGGGCAGCCGGGCGACCTGGTCGCCGTGGCTCATCCAGACCTCCAGGTCCAGGGGCAACCCCTCGAAGAGCGGGCTCTTGCCCGTGACCAGCAGTTCCGCCCGGCCGAACTCGCGCTTGTTGGCCGGCCGGACCGAACCGCCCAGGGTCTCGCACATGAGTTGGGCGCCGTAGCAGATGCCCAGAATCGGCACGCCCAGTTCGAAGACGCCCGGATCGCATTTGGGCGCGCTCTGGGCGTAGACGTTGGCCGGCCCGCCGGAGAGGATGAGGCCGATCGGCTCCAGCGCCTTGATCTCCGCCAGCGGCGCGGTGCAGGGCATGATCCGGGCGTAAACCTTCTGCTCGCGCACCCGGCGGGCGATAAGCTGGGCGTACTGGCTGCCGAAATCGAGGACGACAACGGTCTGTTCGCGTGCTGACATGTCCGTAAGCTCCTATTGGTCGAGCCGGTAATTCGGCGCCTCGCGGGTGATGGTGATGTCGTGGGGGTGGCTCTCCTTCAGGCTGGCCGAAGAGATGCGGATGAAGCGCGCTTTCTCCTGGAGGGCGGCGATGGTCTGCGCCCCGCAATAGCCCATGCCCGAACGCAAGCCCCCGACCAACTGGTAGACGAACGGCGCCAGCGGCCCCTTGGAGGGGACGCGGCCCTCGATCCCCTCGGGCACCAGCTTGTCCGGCGCGCCCTTGCCCTGGCGGTAGCGCTCGCCGGAGGAGCCGTCGATCATCGCCCCCAGGCTGCCCATGCCGCGGTAGGTCTTGAAGGTCCGGCCCAGGTGGATGATGGTCTCGCCCGGGGCCTCGTCCGTGCCGGCCAGGAGGCCGCCCAGCATCACGCAGTCGGCGCCGGCGGCGATGGCCTTGGTGATGTCGCCAGACTGCTTGATCCCGCCGTCGGCGATGAGCGGCACCCCCGCCGGATGGGTGACGCTCGCGGCCGCCTGGATGGCCGAGATCTGCGGCACCCCCACCCCGGCGATGACCCGGGTGGTGCAGATCGAACCCGGCCCGATGCCGACCTTAACCGCGTCGGCCCCGGCCTCGACCAGGGCCCGGGCGCCCTCGGCGGTGGCCACGTTGCCCGCGACCACGTCCACCTTGTCGCCGTGGGCGCGCTTGTAGCGTTTGACCGCCTCGACCACGTTGCGCGAGTGGCCATGGGCGGTGTCCACCACCAGCACGTCGACCTCGGCCTCGACCAGCAGGGCCACGCGCTCGTCATCGTTCACCCCGACGGCGGCGCCCACCCGCAGCCGGCCCCGCGTGTCGCGGCAGGCCTTGGGATACTGGGAGAGGTTGTTGATGTCGCGGATGGTGATCAGGCCGGCCAGGTGGAAGTCCGGGTCGACCAGGAGCAGCTTCTCCACCTTGTTGCGGTGGAGGATGTCGCGGGCGTCCTTGAGCGAGGTGTCGGGCGTGGCGGTGATCAGCCCGTCCTTGGTCATGACCGCGCAGATGAGCACCTCGTCGGCGTGCTCGAAACGCAGGTCGCGCCGGGTCAGGATGCCGACCAGCCGCCGGTCGGGGGCGACGATCGGAATTCCGTTGATGCTCTTGGCTTCCATGATCTCCCGCGCCTGGCGGACCGTGTCGTTCGGCCCCAGGGTGACGGGATCGGCGATAATGCCGTTCTCGGAGCGCTTGACCTTGTCCACCTCCAGGGACTGCTCGGCGACGGTCAGATTCTTATGGATTATACCGATGCCGCCCTGCTCGGCCAGAGCGATGGCCATGGGGGCCTCGGTGACCGTGTCCATCGCCGCGCTGGCCAGCGGGACGTTCAGGCGGATGTTGCGGGAAAAGAGCGTCTGAGTGTTCACTTCCGAGGGCACGACATCGCTCTCCTGAGGGATGAGCAGCACGTCGTCAAAAGTAATGCCTTCGGCCAATTGGATTGGTTGCATCGTTTCTTCCTCCTTCCCGTTGCGGAAGCAAAAAAAAAACGCCGCCGCCTGCCCCCGCCGTCGGCCTAAACCAAGCACCGCCGGCAGCGGAATCTGGCCAATATATTTATCCGCCAGAGGTTGTCAAGGATTAACCCAAAGCTCATGCCGGCGGCGCCGCGCGGCACGGGGAACGCCTTTTCCGGCGCCGAAACCGTGACGCTGGTTGAGCGCGCCGCCGACCCCGCCTCCCCGCCCCCACAACCGAACAGATAACTACTTACAAAAAAAGACAGTTGCAACTTTTGGCGAAAATAATCATTGACTCCCCCGGCCAATCCGCATAAAAGCTTTATTGCTTACCAAAAAGCTGCCGATATACTATATGTTGAGGGGATACGCCCAGCCGGCACTATCGGCAGGGCCAATCAAGGGGGACTTAAGCCATGCAGATTTCCGACTTTTTCAAGGCCGTGGAAAACGATTCCGACATGCGCGGCCTGGGCATCGACAACCGTGAAGAGAACAACCCGGCCGTCCTGGTGGAGCACCTGCCCACCAAGATGACCACCCGTCTGCCGGCCAAAGCCGTCGAGCAGGCCGAATGGGACACATTGTCCGACATCATCTGCGGCCGGCGCGAACCGGTCGTGCTCCAGCATATGACCCGGGTGGTCGGCTACTACTCGCGGGTCGAAAACTGGAACCGCTCCAAACTGGGCGAGCTCAAGGACCGGCACAAGGGCCAGTACGCGGTCGCGGCCGACTGCTAGCCGAGCGCAATCAAGCATGACAAATCATTGTAGGGACGGGAGCTAAGCCCGTCCCTACAATCATTTGCGGCTTATATCATTTCAAGTTATTGAGCCGACTCCGGGAACCTTTTTGCCAAAAAACTCCCCGTGGGCCTTATCGATTCGAACGTTCAGCCGGATGAGAGTTTTTTTAAGGGGGCCTGGGGGAACTTTTTTGCAAAAAAGCTCCCCCAGAAACCTTGGCAACGTTCGCGGTAGCGTCTATTCCTCCTCCCGACCGCCCGACAGCTGCCGCGCCTTTTCCACCAACTCGATGAATTCCCGGCGGTAACCCGAACCGTCGGCGCCCTGCCCGGCGCGGGCCAGCTCCAAAACACTCTCGTAGGTGGCGTTGCCCCGTTGTTTGGACTGGCGCAGCAGGAAGCCAAACTCGGCTACGGCCGCGGCGAACTTGAAGTCCGGATCGGCCGGGGCGAAGTCGACCCCGGAGTCGCGGACCGGATATTCGCGCAGCGTGCTGCGGTCGCCGTCGGGAGCTTTGAAGCGCAGCTTGAGCAGAAGCAGTTCGCCGCTCCGGTCGGCCGAGGACATGGGCGCGGTCTGCTGGTAGCGCAGCGGATCGACCGTGGGCCGGTCGCCGCCCCGGCCGGCCGGCGCCAGTTCGTACAGGGCGGTGACCGCATGTCCGGCCCCGATCTCGCCGGCGTCCTTGGCGTCGTTGTTGAAATCCTCCTTGGCCAGCCGCCGGTTCTCGTAGCCGATCAGCCGGTACTCGGCCACCTGGGTGGGGTTGAACTCGACCTGGATCTTCACGTCCTTGGCGATGGTCACCAGCGTTCCGGTCATCTGCTCCACCAGAACCTTGCGGGCCTCGCGCTGAGTGTCGATATAGGCGTAGTTGCCGTTGCCCTTGTCGGCTAGCTTTTCGAGCGTGCCGTCCTTGTAATTGCCCATGCCGAAACCCAAGACGCTGAGGAAGACACCGGTCTTGGCCTTCTCTTCGATCAACTCGGTCAGTTCGCCGGACTGGGTGACGCCCACGTTGAAATCGCCGTCCGTGCAGAGAATGACCCGGTTGGCCCCGCCGCGGATGAAATTCTCGCCCGCCACGCGATAGGCCAGCTCGATGCCCGCCCCGCCGTTGGTCGAGCCGCCGGCCGAGAGCTGGTCGAGGGCGGCCAGGATCTCGCTCTTCCGGTCGGCCGGAGTGGAAGGTAGAACCAACCCCGACGCGCCGGCGTAGACCGCCAAGGCCACCCGGTCGTGGCCGTCGAGCCGCTCGACCAGTTGGCGCAGGCCGGCCTTGACCAGCGGCAGCTTGTTCTCGGATTTCATGGACCCGGAGACGTCGATCAGGAAAACCAGGTTGCAGTCCGGTCGCTCCCGCTCGGAGATAACCCGGCCCTTGAGGGCGATCCGGGCCAGCCGATGCTCGGGATTCCATGGGCAGGCGGCCACGGCCACGTGCGCGGCAAAGGGCGAACCGTCCGTGGGCGGAGCGTAATCGTAGCTGAAATAGTTGAGCAGTTCCTCGATACGCACCGCGTCGCGCGGGGGCAGCCGCCCCTGGCTCAGGAAGCGCCGGACGTTGGAATAGGAGGCCGTGTCCACGTCGATGGAGAAGGTCGAGAGCGGATGGTCGGCCACGCGCTTGAAGGCATTATCCTCGATCGCATCGTAATGCTCGATCGACGGGCTCCAGGCATTGTTCTCCGCGTCCCGCATCAATTGATCGGTCTGCGTCCGAATCCTCATATCCCGTTTGTCGGCACGTGCGCGATCTCTATGGCCGGCTCCCTCTAGGGCCATCACGCCCATGGCCAAGCCTCCATCATGATCCGAAAAGTCGACTGACGCCGGCCCGTCAGCCACCCCACCGGCACGGACAGGTTGCGGCGTAGCGGCCGGCCGGCTCCCCGGTTTCGACTCGTCCCCGGGGCCGGGAATTTCCAAGTCGCTGCGTTCGGCCAAGCTGATCTCACGTTGCACGTCAGGTTTGGGTACATTCACTTCTGAGTAATCGCCGACACCGACCTGCTCCTTTGCAGCTTCCACATCGTCAGTGCGAACGGTCGGCTCGGGCGCATATCGCTTGGGCGAAAGCTCCTCATGGCTGAGTTCCCGGTATTCCTTTTTCAATGGCAAAACCTCGCCCAACGGGGCGGACAACTGATGTCGCGCTTCGCTTCGCGCCCGCTGGAGCGAGGGCAGCATCAGTGACGCCAGCACGCAAGTTCCCGCGCAAACGACCAGGACGGCGGCCAGGGAAAAACGTGGCCCCCCAAATTCTCGCCTAATCCAGGAATCGGGCACGGAGCTGACAATCCGGCGTTTGCGTTCAGCGGCCAGCCCGGGGGCGGACTCGGCGGCCAGTTCCTGCTTAAGCATTTCCGCGGTCTGGCGCAGCGCCGCCACCTCGGCGGCGAGCTCCGGATCGTTTTCGATCTGGGTCCGCAGTTCGGCCGCCTCGGCGTAGGGCAGTTCACCCAGGACGAGGGCCGTCAGACGCGGGTCGGTTTTGTCGATGGTCATCTTTATTCCTCCCCGGCCGACAGCGCTGCCGCCGGCCCGGCGTGAGTCGTTTTCGGAACCAAGGTCGCGCGCAGGGCGGTCAGCCCCGAGTGGATCAGAAAACCGACGTTGGCCTCGGTCGTCTGGACCACCTGGGCGATCTCCCGATAGCGCAGTCCTTCCTGGAATTTCAGCCGCAGCACCTCCTGCTCTTTTTGCGGCAGGCGGCCGAGGGCTTGCGCGACACGGGCCGCCTCCTCCTGTTGCGCGGCCTGGCCGGCCGGCCCGGGCTGCGGGTCGGCCACGGCGGCGGCGCGTTCCTCGCTCAGACCTGACATGCGCCCCTCCTTTCGCAACTGGTCCAGGGCGCGGCTGCGGCAGACCGTGAACAGCCACGGCTGCTCGGCCCCCGCCAGACGCCGGCGTTCCGTCCGGCAGAGGCGCAGGAACGTCTCCTGCACCGCGTCCTGGGCCCGGTCCGGATCGCCCAACAACCGCCGGGCGTAACGGCAGAGTGGCCCCTCGTACCGTTCGACCAGCTCGGTGATCCATTGCCGGGTATCATCGGTCAGCGACATCGTTCATTTCCTCTGGGGCGGCCGCCCGGGAGCGGAGGCGTTCGGTGGCCGGCGCGCGTCCGGCCGCCCGATCGCCTCTATAGGTTGAAACGCCGGAGCGCAGGTTTCCTGAGCAAAAAAAATATTTTTTCCGTTCGGGACGAAAATTTCCCCGGCCGAAGTCAGCCTGAACCGAGCGCCGCCGAAGGCTAAATTCAGCAGGTCATGAAACAATAGCCGCAGCCGCCCCCTAAGATGCGCCCGGCTTCAACAGGAGGTTGGGAGGGGGGAGAGAAAGGACCGGCTGCGCCCCAGACCGCCTCCCCCACCCCAACCCTCACTCGAAGGGAGAGGGAGAACCCACGCCCAATTGCCCCCCATTTTCTAGACAGGGGGGGCTCTTGTCGGGGCGGAATCGGGTTTAAAGCAGGTTGGAGGCCGAGAGCTTGTCGACAAGGGCCTTGGCGTCGAAGGGTTTGACCAGGTAGCCGGTGGCGCCGGCCCGGATCAGGGCGATCACGATGCTCTTGCGGGTTTCGGTGCTCATGATGAAGATCGGCGCGGTCTTGAGGGTCTCGTCCTTGCGGACCGTGACCAGGTACTTGACCCCGTCGACCACCGGCATCTTGAGATCGATGATCGAAATGCCGTTCAGGCCGACCTTCTTGAGGGCGTTCAAGGCCTCCATGCCGTCGCGGGCTTCGATGATCTTGTCGCAGCCGGCCGCCTTGAGGGCATTGACCACCATCTTGCGAAAAGCCATGGAGGATTCGCCGACAATATAGACCCGGTCCTGCGAATCGAGCAGGGATTTGAACTGGGCCTCGATCTGGTTGAGTTCGTCCTCGGTATAACGCTTGGCCTTGGCCATGGGTCAGTCGCCCTCGCCGTCCAGGGTTTCGTCCAGCACCACGCCCCGCGCCTGGCTGTAGGGCGCGGCGCGCATCCGGCCGTTGGCGATGTCCTCCACCAGCGCCGCCGGCCCGGTGGTGGGTTTGGTGAACCGCCGCGAACATTTGTCGGTGAAGAGGTGCACGTCGGGATAGACCATCTTGAGCACGATGGCCTGCTTGACCGGTTCGTGCTCCTCGCTCTCGATGATCCGGCGCCGCTCCTGGGACATACCGACGTGCTTCTTCTTCAGTCCGAGGAATTTTTCGTAGATCCCGCGGTATTCCTTCTTCTTCTCTTCCGCCAGCCCCTTGAAGCGGGCCCGGTCGCCGAAAAAGGGCAGGACCGGCCGCAGCAGCTGCTCGAGTTCGGCCTCGACCTCGACGATGGCCTGCTCCAGCCGGCGGATGCCGTAGTGGGTGCCGGGCGAGACCTTGGTCTCCACGCCCAGGTCCGAGCCCAGAAACCCCGCGTAGACGCCGCCGAAGGCCAGACACTCGCCGCCGATGATCTTGCCCGCCCGCATCTGGCCCAGGCACCAAACGGTCGAGTTGACCACCTCGCGGGCCACCGAAACATCACCGTGGGCCTCGATCCGCGCCGATCCGCCGACCTGGATCAGGGCCTTGTCCCGGCCGTTGACGCCGCCGTTGACCGTCAGATCGCCGCCGCAACTGATCTGGCAGGCGCCGATCACGCCCACGATCTCCAGCGATTCGGCGGTGATGGAGAAGCCGTCCTGCACGTTGCCGCCGATGAACACATGCCCTTTGAAGCTGATGTTGCCGGTGTTGAAGTCGACATCGGCGGCCACCTCGTACACCGGGCTGACGTAGAGTCCGCCATCACGGTAGATCGGGCGGCCGAAAGAGGTGGAGAGGTATTGATTGGAGCCTTCGTCGAATTCGACCCCTTCGCCAAGGCGCACGACGATCGCCTTGCCGTCGCGGGCTGGGATCTCCTGCCCCGCCAGGTTGCGGCCGGGCTGCCCTTTGGTGGGCGGAAGGAGCTCGCCGATGATGTCGCCGGGATTGACCGAAACCAGGCGGACCGCGTCGCGAAAGTCGATGCTGCCCTCTTCCTCGCTGAACTCTTCGCCCCGGTAGGCGCTGCTCCCGCTGACGTCGACCTTGAAATCGATCCGGCCGTGTTCGCCGTGCTTGGGCCGCGCACCTTTGGCGATGACAATCACCTCGCCAGGCGTTTCAATCGACGGCAGCCGGGCCAGGGCGTCGGCCAAGGTGTCCTGATTGATGCCGTTTGAGACGTGCTTGTCCTTGAGCTGCTCGTCCACCTGGGAGCGGCTGACCAAGGAATCCGGGGCCCGTTCGACCGTTTCCAGCCGGACCTCCAGCTCATCGTAATCGACGATCAGTTTATATGCGCATTCGACCAAAGCCGCATCTCCGTCCAGTCCAAACCGGATCCCTAAGCGCGCGAGCGAAAAGTTCTAATCAGCGTTTCTGTCAAGAAGCGGCGCGCGAGGCGGCGCTAACGCCTCGGGTAGCTTCGAGGTTGTTGGCGCGTTCGCGCCGACCCAGCGCAGGCTCAAGCGCTGAGGCGGATTTTTGCCCGCGACCAAAAAGCAACAAACGGCTAAATCGTCCGACATTCCTCGCTAAATATCCCGAAACATGGGGGTAATGATAAATTGTTATGCAAAAAGTGTCAAAGCAAATTATCAACCCTGAAAACGCTGGTTGCGCCTGCCAATAAAGGGATTTTCGCGACTTATCGGCTAAACGAACGGATTGGCAGACTTACATAAAAAAAAAGTGGCCGACCCTCGGCAAAAACTTATGATATGGCCCCGTAGGGCAGAATTTGAAAAAATACTCGGACCTTTACCGCCGCCTTTCAGATTTGGCCGAAAGATTATTATGCCCAGCGAAGTTCGTGAATACTCCAAAAATGCGGTCATCTGCCGCCAGGGCGAACCGGCCGATCGGCTTTTTATCCTAACCGAAGGAAAAGTCGGAATTTATGTCAATCATGACCTCGAAAAACCAACGGCCGGACAGGTGCTGGTCGATGGGCTGAAGGTGGGCGAGATCGATCAGCCCGGCACTCCGATCGGCGAAGGCGGCCTGTTCCTGGAGATTCGCACCGCCAGCCTGGTGGCCCTGGCCAAAAAAACCGTCCTGACCCACATTCCCCTGACTCGTCAGCAACTGCGCCAAATCATGGTCGACCGGCCCGAGATGAGCCTGACGATCTGCCGCAACCTGGCCCAGCGCCTGCGCGACACCAACGACCGGGCCGGCGAGCTGGCCGCCGCCGCCGAGCAGGCCGACCGCGAGATCGAACGCCTGGCCCTGGCCTTCGCCGACCTGCTGGACAAGATCGGCCAACTGGCGGCCACCTGCCCGGAGCTTACGGCCATCGTCGACTTTTTCGGCGAGTCTCCGGCCGGGATTCAGGCCCAGGCCGCCCAGAACCGCCGGCGCGACACCAGCATCATCGTCGCCCAGGCCGCCCGCGGCCGCCGCACCGGCGACCAGCTCCTGCGCCCGGGCGAGCGCCTCTGCGCCCAGGGCGAGATCGGCCGGGGCATCTATCTGGTCAAAGCCGGCGAGCTGGAGGTCCGCGTCGGCGGCCGCGCGCTGGGCCGAATCGGCACGGGCGAGATCGCCGGCGAGATTGCGGTGCTGCTCAAGGAGAGCCCGCGGCGCTGCGCCGACCTGCTGGCCCTCGGCGACACCACGGTTCATTACATCCCGGCCCTGGACTTCACCCAACTGGCCGAAAGCAAACCGCAACTCATGGTCGGCCTGGCCCACACCCTGGCCAAGCGCTTGGATCTGACCAACCGCTTCCTGGGCCTGAAAACCCGCGACCGCAGCAGCGCCCTGCAACACCTGGCCAAGCACGAGAAAAGCCTGGAATCGGCCTTTCTACAGCTGGCGGAACTGCTCTCGCCCTATCCGGCCGCCGGCGCCCTGACCAAACTGGCGCGCGAAAAAGCCAATTTCGCCCGCGAATTGCTGGCCCAGCTCAGCACGCCGCCGCCGGAGGATTAGGCCCCCGCCGGATGGAGCTCCTGGCCGAAAAATTCCCCCAGACCCAGCCAGCCGCCAGCAGCAGGTAACCCGCCCAGACCACCGGCAAGAGCGGCGCCCGGGTCGCTTGCAGCACGGTCCGCGGCCGGTCGGCCGAATCCGCCTGCCAGCCGCTCTGCCGCAGCGTCCACCCGGCCCAATACAGCGGCCGATTCGGTTCGATGCGCACAGTTCCCGGCCGGCCGACCACGCTGACCACGGTCGCCACTTCGCCCGGCGCGTTCCCGAGTTCGATCTTTTCGATCCGCAATTCGCCGTCCTGCCCCGCGCCGCCCTCCCCCAGTCCCGCGCAACGTTCGCCGGCGGCCAGTACTAGCTGCCCCTGCCGAGCCGTGGCCAGATCGCCCGCTGCGCCCGCCAGCACCAAAGCCCCCCCCAGATGCAGGAGCCGCCAATCCCAACCCAGTCGACCCCAGCCGCGCGCGAGCCGCGCCAGACTCACGCCGCCGACCAAAAACCAGAGCGCATAGAACCAAACCCGGCTGTATACGTAAGCCCGCCCGACCTCGCCCAGCCCCGCCGCCATCATGCAGCCCGCCGCGGCCAGGAGCAGCAGGCCGCCCGCAATCCGGGAGCGATTGGTTTGCGCCATATTTCGTCCGCCTTTCGCGTTTAGTGGACCTTTTCGGCGGGGCGGACGCAACTGCCGCCTCGCCCTTCCGGGTGAACTTTTGTGCAAAAAAACTCGCCCGGCCCCCGCAAAAACTCTCAACCCTATAAGGCGCGGTCAACCATTGAAGGTTGTGAGTTTCAGCCAAGGAACGCCGAAAACCCAACCGTGACAAAGGCTCAAGCCGCCATCTTCGGATATTGTCGGCAATTAAACGCCCATCGGCCGCGACCGCTGGACGCTAATTGTAAGCGTGCAGTCCGCCGAAGAAGCGCGGGCCGAAATAAGTGAACAACGCCGCCGCCAGGGCCAGAAGCGCCAGCCCCGACTGATATGCCCGCAGCGCTCCGCCCGCCGCCCGGTCGCCGTTGCGGACCGTCAAAATCAGCAAGGTGGCCAGGGCCGCCGATTCCTTGGGGTCCCAACTCCAGTAGCTGCCCCAGGCCAGATCGGCCCAGACGCTGCCGGCCAGCACGCCCAGCCCCAGAAACCGCCAGCCCCAGTCGCAACCCCAATCCTCGATCTCCCCGCCGCGCGTCAGGTCCGGCCGGTCCGCGCCGGGCGAGAAACGCCGCCGCGCCAGATTCCAGCCGCCGGCGGCCGCGCCAATGGCGATCCCGGCATAACCCAGAAAGCACAGCATTACATGGACCGTCAGCCAGAGATCGTGCCGCAGCGCCGGCGGCAGCGGGGCCACGCCCCGGTCATGAGTTCCGGCATAAGCCAGGATCGCCCCCACCACCAGCGCCGCCGCGCCGGCCGCACTCCCCAGCCGTTTCGCGCCGGCCAGGGCCAGCCCGCCCAGGCAAAGGCCCAAGCCGACCAGAATCTCGAATTGCGTAGCCAGCGGCGGATGCCCGGCCGCGCCCCAGCGCACCGCCAGAAACGCCAGGTTCAGCCCCACGGCCAAACCCAACCCGCCCCGCGCGGCCCAGCGCCAACCCCAGCCCGGCCGCCAGCCGGCCAGGCTGAAGAGCAAGAAAGCAACGAAATACGCGTAAACGCTGAGTCCGTAAAGACAGCCTTCCATCGGCATCCTTTAGGTGGGCCGCTCGGCCAGTCGAAGCCACCTCTTCAGGGGGAACTTTTTTGCAAAAAAGTTCCCCCTGCCCCTTCAAAAAACGCTCACCGGGCTTCGCCGTTTCGAACGTTAAAAGACAGCATCAAGGTTTCCTGAATTCGCGCGGCAACCGATTCGGCAATAACTGACTTGAAGGGCTATAATTCAGGCCTTGCCCCATAACCTTCCGATCATGGCGTTATCACATAGCCCGCATGGCTTCAGGCAATCACTCCCCACCACATGATACATATTCCCCTACATTTTTCGCTCATTTTATCTTGAGTAGAGAAATCATTTTGGCACCCACCGCGGCGAAAAGGCGCAGCTTGATGAGAGTTTTTTGAGGGGGTCTGGGGGAACTTTTTTGCAAAAAAGTTCCCCCTCGAGGTCAGCCCTCACCCGCCTGCCGCCGATAGGCCCGCGGCGAAAGACCGGTCCGGTCTCGTACCAACCGCGCCAACGCGTGAGCCGACCCCAGCCCGGCCTGACGGGCGATGGCGGCCACCGGCAACACCGTGCTCTCCAGCAGGATCAGCGCCTGTTCGGTCCGCCGTTCGTTCAGCCAGGCCTTGGGCGGCCGGCCGAACTGTTCCTGAAACACGCGGGTGAGGTGATCCCGGCTGCAACCGGCCTCGCGGGCCAGCTCCTTGAGCGACCAGGGATGGAGCGGATTCTCGGCCAGCCGGGCCAGGGCCTCGCGCACGGGCGAACTGCGGGCCTCGGTCTGCTCGGCCAGATGCCGGTGCAGAAACAGAATAAAGCGGTAGACCGCCAGGGCCGCCTCCAGCGGATCGGCCTCCTGCGCGGCCGGAGCCAGGGCGGTCAGCGCGTTAAGCCGGGAGAGCAGTTCGCCGGCCGGATGGTCGCGCACGATCGGCCCGTGGGCTTCGAGCATCAGTCGCCAATGCTCCTGCACGCCCGGCCCGCGCAGCTCGACCCACTGATGCCGGCAATCCTCCCGCGCGCCGGCCGGCAGACCGTAATCGCTCTCCTCGCCGTTTAGCAGCAGCACCGCCTCGCCGGCCCGGCAGAGGTGGACTCGACCCGCCCGGCGCAGCTCCAGCGCCCCGTGGTGCAGGTATTGCAGGACCACGCCGTCCTGGTTGCGCTTGGTCCGGTTGGAGCACCAGTAGCCCTCGCCCGCCCGGCGCGTCTCCCGGCCGTAATGATCGATGCGCATATAGGGCGAACGGCTCTCGGTATAAATGATCATATCGTTTTTTGTACACTTTATTGGCGCAAAAGTCCACTAGCTTCAGGTGACGGAGAGGGTATTGCTCAAGCAGGGGCGAAATCTTCGCTCCGCCTGGACCAGGCCGGAATAGATACCCGCAGGGCGGGATCGACCCCGGCCACATAAAGCGAGCAGACTATGACTTCGCACTACGCGGTAGAAGGCACGGAGAGTCGGTTTTTGACCATTACCACGGACGGCCGGGAATTGGCCCTGTCCGCGCCGGTCGTCGAACTGGACGGGCAAAAGGTGGCCTGCGCCTTCCGCCTCGCCGAGCGCAAGCCGGCCGTAACTCTGCCCAACGGAGTCGAAGAAACCATATTGGCCGGCCCGTTGACTCACCGGCCTGAGGTGCGTCTGACCCTGGCCGTCCGCCACCGGCCGGGTTGCGAACTGTTGCGCTACTCCTTCTCCCTGAGCGGTGCCGGAACTCTCACCAAAACCCAAGGCCGAGACGAACTTGGTTATCTGGCGGCCGACCTCGCCGACTTCGCCCGCGTGCGCGAAATCCGCCTGAGCGAATTCGAGGCCTTGGCCCACAGCTATCACCTGAACGAACGGCCGCTCGACGACCGCGCCTTCGCTCAAAACGAAACCGCCTTCGGTCCCATCCTCTGCGCCAGCGGCTCCACCCACAGCCTGGTCCTGGCCTACGAACACGGCTCGACCGTGCCCGATGCGTTCGTCAATTTCCGCCTGAACGCACCGCGCCGGGCCACAATAAACGCGGTCAAGGGCAATTATCTCACCGGCCAGGAACTGGCCGCCCAACCGTTCGAGTCGATCTGGCTCCAGGCCGGCCTGGTCGCGGGCGACGCCGACGCGGCCGCGCGGGCCTATCGCCGCTTCATTCTGGAGGATCAGTGCCCCCGGCCGGCCAGCCGCCGGCCGTACATCTTCTACAACACCTGGAACTATCAGGAGCGCAACAAGTGGTGGCACGGCCGCCCCTACCTGGCCCAGATGAACCAGGAGCGCATGCTGGCCGAGATCGACGCCGCCCACCGGATGGGCATCGATGTCTTCGTGCTCGACACCGGCTGGTATCAGAAGACCGGCGATTGGGAGGTCAGCCGCGAACGCTTCGACGCCGACCTGCGCACGGTCCGCGCCGCGCTGGAAGAACGCGGCATGAAGCTAGGCCTCTGGTTCAGCCCGCGCGAGGCGGCCGTCAGCAGCCGTCTGGCCGCGCGCTTCCCCGACTGCATCATGAGTTCCGGCGGCCAGCCGGCCAAGGCCCACGAGGTCTGGGAGACCGAGGCCAGTTATCCCTTCTGCCTGGTCTCGCCTTACTGGGAGGCCTTCGCCGACGAGCTGATCCGGCTCAACCGCGAGACGGGCGTGACCTATTTCAAATGGGACGCGCTCCACCAGTACGGCTGCGACAGCGACCGCCACGCTCACGGCGACGCCCGCCACCCGCTGGCCGAACGCGCCGACCGCTACGCCTTCGAGCAGGTCCGCTATCTGGCCAAGATCGCCGACAAACTCGGCGCCGCCTGCCCCGAGGCGATCGTCGACTTCGACATCACCGAGAGCCACCGCGCGGTGGGCCTGGCCTTCCTGTTCGCCACCATCGCCCGGTTCGGCGAGAAAGGGCCCGTCACGTGGGAGACATGGTGGACGGGCCTGCGCGCGAACGGCGTGCTGGTGGTGAACGGCTGGAACGAGGCCTACTACGACGAGTTCAGCGGCGCGGGGAAA
>CAYMGG010000068.1:0-5198 GCA_964389915.1 uncultured Planctomycetaceae bacterium | reverse complement strand
AACAACGGGCCCTATTACCGCAGCCTGGACGACCCGCAGTACGCCCCGGGCGGGGGCATGGGCGCCAACGTCTTCGTCTTCCCCGGCCCGATCCGGGCCCGCAACTGCCGCTTCACCCTCGACCTTGACCGCTGGGTGCCGTCGATCCTCTTCCTGGCCCATTACCTGCCCGACGCGCCCGACGGCTCGCAGGAATTGAATATCGCCTCCCTGGTCCTGGGACACAACGGCATCTGGGGCGACCTGCCGGCCCTGTCGGAAACCGACCAGCAACGCTTCGGCCATTGGCTCAGCCTATACAAACAGGTCCGCGACGACGTGACCGCCGCCGCGCCGATCCAGAGCGGCTGCCCCGGCGGCACGCCCGAAGTGCACGAAAAGATCAACCCCGCCACCGGCCGGGGTCTAGTTTCGCTCTTCAGCGCTACGGGCGGCGACTACGTATATTTGACGAAGAACCACGT
This sequence comes from uncultured Planctomycetaceae bacterium, assembly GCA_964389915.1. Taxonomy (GTDB): domain Bacteria; phylum Planctomycetota; class SZUA-567; order SZUA-567; family SZUA-567; genus CAYMGG01. The sequence goes on along the minus strand of CAYMGG010000068.1, from coordinate 4,734 downwards.
GGCTTCCGGCCGGGCAGCCATGGACGGTGTAGAGGTGGAGGAACTGCCGGACGGCTGCGCCCGCCTGAAAGTGAAGCTCAAGGCGGCGGGCGGAGTGATGGCGCTGTTCGGAGTCGAGAACCGCTGAACCGCAACCGCCCGAGGGAACTTTTTTTTGCAAAAAAAGTTCCCTCGGACTCCCTCAAAAAAACTCTCAACCTTTCATCTCGAAGCCGATGAGAGTTTTTTGCGGGGGGCTGGGGGTACTTTTTTGCAAAAAAGTACCCCCAGAAACGGGGTGGATCAGTCGGCTGTCTCGTCCACCAGTTCTTCTTCCGGCTCGAACTGATTGGCATAGAGCCGGGAGTACAACCCGCCGCCGGCCAGCAGTTCCTCGTGCCGGCCGGACTCGACGATCCGCCCCTGGTCGATGACCAGGATCTGGTCGGCGTCGCGGATGGTGCTCAGCCGGTGGGCGATGACGAAGCTGGTCCGGCCGGCCAGCAGCCGGCGCATGGCCTCCTGGATGTGCCGCTCGGTCAGCATGTCCACGCTGCTGGTGGCCTCGTCGAGAATGAGAATACGCGGGTCGGCCAGGATGGCCCGAGCGATGGCCAGAAGTTGGCGCTGGCCCTGGCTCAAGTTGCCGCCGCGCGCGGTCAGGGGCGTGGCGTAACCCTGCGGCAGGCGGAGGATGAAGGGCTCGGCGTTGGCCAGCCGGGCGGCGGCGGCCACTTCGGCATCGGTGGCCTCCAGTCGGCCGTAGCGGATGTTCTCCGCCACCGTGGCGGCGAAGAGGAAGGTGTCCTGCGGCACCGCGCCCAGCTGGCGGCGCAGGTCGGTCCGGGCGACGGTGCCCAGTTCCCGGCCGTCGATCAGGATGCGGCCCTCGGCATAGTCGTAAAAGCGGGCCAGCAGGTTGACCAGCGTGGTCTTGCCCGCGCCGGTCGGACCGACCAAGGCCACCATCTGGCCGGGCCGGGCGTGAAGGTCGATCTCGCGCAGGACCGGCGTGCCCGGGACATAGGAGAAGCCGACTTTTTCGAAGACCACCTCGCCCTGGAGCGGCGGCAGCGGCGCGGCGTCCGGCGGGTCGGCCTCGGCCGGCTCGTCGATGATGGCGAAGACGCGCTCGGCTCCGGCCAGGGCCGACTGGACCGAGGCATAGAGCTGGGCCAGTTCGTTGAGCGGCCGGCCGAAGTGGCGGGCGTAGTTGACGAAGCTGGCCAGCGTGCCGACCGTGGTCCGCCCGCCCAGGGCCAGCCAGCCGCCGACCGCGGCCAGCGTGGCCAGGCCCAGGTTGTTGACGAAGTTCATGAGCGGGCCGGTGAAACCGCCCAACAGTTGCGCCCGCAGGGCGGCGTCGCGGTACTCGCGATTGGCCGCGCCGAAGCGCTCGATGGTGTCGGCCTCCCGACCGTAGGCCTTGACCACGGCCTGGGCGGTGACCGTCTCCTCGATCAGCCCGGATAATTCGCCCAGCGCGGCCTGCTGTCGCCGGAAGCCCGCCCCCATCTTCGGCCCCAGCCAGAGATTCAGGCCCAGGGTCAGGGCGCAGATCACCCCCACGGTCACGGCCGCCAGCGCGGGGCTGAGCCAGAACATCACCCCCGCCGTCACCAGCAAGCCCAGGAAGGAGAAGATCAGCATGAACAGCCCCTCGGCCAGAAGCTGGCTCAGGCTGTCGACATCGTTGGTCAGGCGGCTGAGCAGCTCGCCCGACTGGCGGCGGTCGAAAAAGCCCAGGGGCAGAACCTGGAGCCGGGCGAAGAGTTCCTGGCGGATGTCGCGGATGCTGCCCTGGGCCACGCCGGCCAGGAGATAGGACTGTATCCATTGCAGGCCGGCGTTGGCCGTCTGGGCGGCGAGCAGAATCAGGCAGAGCCATTTCAAGCGCGCCAGATCGCCGGCCAGCACGCCCCGGTCGATGGCCTGGCCGATCAGGTACGGCCCCAGCGCGGCCAAGCCGGTCGTGGCGCCGGCCAAAACTCCGCATACCACCAGCGTGGCGCGGCGCGGGCGCAGATAGCGCAGCATCCGCCGGCAGGCCCGCAAGGCGCTCTTGGCCTTCTCGCCCGAGCCGGGCGGACGGTGGCCGGGCCCCGGCCCATGGCCGAAGAAACGCGGGCCGCCCGCGGGCGGATTAGGCCGAGTCTGGGCAGAATTGTTTCTCGCACTCATTCGAAAATTGAAACCTCTTTATGGCAAAAATCGACTCTCGCTTCAGACCAGCCGGCGGGACGCCGCGTTTTCAAATCGAACCTAGCCTTCGCCATGATCCAGGACTCCGTGGTTGGTCTGAAGGTCGTAGAGCTCGCGGTAGAGCGGGCAGTTGGTCAGCAATTCGGCGTGCGGGCCGTGGGCGATCACCCGCCCCTGGTCGAGCATGAGGATCGAATCGGCCAGGCGGGCCGCGCCCAGGCGCTGGGCCACGATCAGCCGCGTGCGCGCCCCGCGCTCCTTGGCCAAGCCGGCCAGAATCCGGCCTTCGGTGCGCGAGTCCACCGCGCTGGTGCAGTCGTCCAACAGCAGCACCGGGGCGTCCACCAGCAGCGCCCGGGCCAGGGCCAGCCGCTGTTTCTGGCCACCGGAAAGGTTGACGCCCCGCTGGCCGACCGGGGCATCATAGCCGCCGGGTAGGGCCAGGATAAATTCGTGGGCCTGGGCCAACCGGGCGGCGGCCACGATCTCGGCCTCGCTCGCCTCCGGCCGGCCGTAGCGCAGATTATCGCGGATCGTGCCGGTGAAGAGGATCGCCTCCTGCGGAGCCAGGGCCAGAGCCCGGCGCAAAGCGGTGCGGGCCAGACCGCGCACGTCCGTCCCGTCCAGCTTGATGCGGCCGCCGCCAATCTCGTACAGCCGCAGCAGCAGGCGCAGCAGGGTGGTCTTGCCCGCGCCGGTCGGTCCCAGCACGGCCAGCGTCCGCCCCGGTTCGAGCGCCAGATCGATCCCGGCCAAGGCCGGCTCGTCTCCGCCGGCGGCGTAAGCGAAGTCGACCCGTTCGAATTCCAGCCGCCCGCGGCCGGGCAGCTCCCGCAGCGCCTCCGGCGGATCGTCCGGCTCGGGCGCGGTGTCCAGAATCTCGCCCACTCGCCGGGCCGAGGCGGCCGCCCGGGTCAGCCGCACGGCCATCATGCTGAACATCATCAGGGCGATCAATCCCTGCAACAGATAGTTGATGAAAGCGATCAGCTCGCCCACCCGCAACCGGCCGCCGATCACCTGACTGCCGCCCAGCCAGAGGGCCGCGACCACGCCGGCGTTGAGCGCCAGCATCATGCAGGGCAGCATGGCCGCGCTGCCCCGGGCCGCGGCCAGATTGGCGGCCAACAGTTCCCCGTTACAGCGGGCGAAGCGCGCCAACTCGTGCGTGCCCCGGGCGAAAGCCCGCACCAGCCGCAGGCCGGCCAGATTCTCCTGGGTCAGGCCGTTCAGCCCGTCGAGCCGCGCCTGGGCTTGCTCGAACAGAGGCAAGGTCAGGCGACTCAACGCCCAGAGCGTACCCACCACCACCGGCAGCAGGGCCACCAGGATCAGCGACAACTCCGGACTCTCCAGCGCGGCCATGAGCAGGCTGCCCACCAGTAGCAGCGGCGCGCGGATCATGGCCCGCAGGAGGAGCATGACCGCCTCCTGCAACTGGCCCACGTCGTTGGTCAGCCGGGTGATGACCGAGCCGGCTTCCAGCCGGTCGAGGCTAGCGCAGGAGAGGCTCTGGACCCGGGCGAAGAGGGCCGCCCGCAGGTCGGCGCCGAAACACTGCCCGACCCGGACGGCGTAAACCCCGCAGCCCAGTCCGCCGGCCAGGCCGATCAAGGCCGCCAGCAGCATCGCCCCCCCCGCCAGCCGGACCACCTCCGGCGCGTTCTGGGCCAGCCCGTCGTCGATCAGATACTGCAAGAGACGCGGCTGCATGAGGTCCATGCTCACTTCCAGCAGCATCAGGAGCGGCGCCAGGATGACGCCGCCCCAGTAGGGCCGCAAATAGGGAATCAGCCGTCGGTACAAAACCGCGCCTCCAGACGGCCCGGAGCCGGGCCGCCTTATTATCTTAAATATTCATTTGAATTAGGCAATGGAAATCGCGCTCACGGCGCTTGCCGGTTCTGCCGGCGGTACTCGCGGGGGGCTTGACGATATTCACGTTGGAAGAGACGGGAGAAGTAATTCTGGTCCTCGTAGCCGACCAGCGAGGCGACCTCGCCAACGGGCAGTTCGGTGGAGACCAGGTAATGGGCCGCCTCGCGCAACTTGAACTGGGCTTGCAGCCGAGGGAAGGTACAGCCGAAGAGTTCCTTCACCAGATGCCCGGCGCGCGAGACCGAAAGGCCCAGCTCGCCGGCCAGGTCGGTGAGCGCGGTGGGGCGTTCGGCCGTCTCGGCCAGAAAGTTGAGGATCTGCCGCCGCCGGTCGGGCGGGAGGTGGACCTTTTCCCCACGCAAGAGATCGCCGAGTTCCGTGGCCAAAGCCTTGAGCACGGGCAGTCGATCCTCCAGCCATTCCCGCGAAGGCGCGGGCGGCAGCTCCGGCGCGGGCGACTCGCCCGGCCCGTTCCAGAAGCCGCCGGCAAAGAGCACGCCTGCGAACAATCCCTCGCACAAAACGGGCGCGGCCAGTTCGGTCATGCCGCAGGGACAGACGTGGATGCGCCCTTCGGGCCGGCCGGCCAGGGCTTGGTGCACCGCGATGCCGTCGAAACTGGCGCAGCGTGTCTCGGCCTCCGCCTTGCGTGCCAGGCAGTAAGGCAACCGCGGC
>CAYMGG010000067.1:0-20710 GCA_964389915.1 uncultured Planctomycetaceae bacterium | reverse complement strand
GGTCTGGGGCAGATGCTGCTCATGGCCTCCAGCAACACCGTGCTCCAGACCATCGTGGACGACGACAAGCGCGGCCGGGTGATGAGCTTTTATTCGCTCTCCTTCCTGGGCATGGTGCCGGTGGGCAATCTGCTGGCCGGCCTGACCGCGCATCAACTCGGCCCGGCCTGGACCGTGGCGCTGGGCGGAACGGGCTGCATGCTCGGGGCGCTTTATTTCCGTTCCCAGCTGCCGGCGCTGCGGGCCTTGGTACGGCCGATCTATGTGCGCAAAGGCATCATTTCCGAAGCCGGCGACCAGAATCAGTTCTGAAAAGGACAGAATCCTTCAGGGTTGATGCAATTTCAATAACGCCAAGACCGCCCCGCGAAGCAGAATGATATTTTGGAGAATTTTCTCACGCCAAGCCGCCAAGCCGCAAAGAACCAATTGCAGTTTTGCTCGCAGTCCCGCCATAAACTTCTTTGCGCCTTTGCGTCTTGGCGTGAGATTTCTTTTGGGGTCCGAGAAATCCGGGGCTATCGTTTGGTCATAACTGTTGTCACATAAGCATTGAAAGGCCGGCTGACCGGCGACAATTCTTGACAGGCCTGGCCACCCCGGATACCTTTAAAGGCGCACAAAAGGGAGAGCCCCATGCCGATTTATGAGTATCGCTGCGATAAGTGCGGCGGCCAATTCGAGTTGCTGGTTCGCGCGGATACGCGCCCGGCCTGCCCGCAGTGCGGTTCGGCCAAGGTTGAAAAGCTGTTCAGCGCCTTTGCCGCCCACGCCCATTCCGGCGACGCCGGCAGCCCCCCGCCTTGTTTCAGTTCGGAAAAATGCTGCAATTTGGGCAAATGCGGCTCGGGCCGCTGCGGATTGGATTAGTCTTTGGTCTTCCAGCCACTCTTCGCCAATTTATTGATTCTGCTCGACGGCGGCGGCAGCCGGTTCGGCTTGGTTGTGGCCTTTCTCTTGGCCGCCGGCCTGGTGGTCCTGGCCGGAATCAAGCTGAGCGCTTACGGCGACGCCTTGGGCGAGCGCACCGGCCTGGGCGCGGGCCTGGTGGGTATGCTCTTTTTGGCCGCGGTCACCAGCCTGCCGGAACTGGTCGTCTCGACCGCCGCGACTCTGAGCGCCTCCTTGGCTGCGGCCGCGCCGGGCTTGACCGTCGAGGCCCGCGAAGCCCTGTTGCGAGGCGGGGCGGATCTAGCCGTGGGCAACATGCTGGGCTCGAATTCGTTCAACCTGGTCCTGTTTGCGGTGATGGATCTGGCCCAGGGCCGGGGCGCATTCCTCTATCAGCTCAGTCGCAGCCACATCATGGCCGCGGCCTCGGGCCAGGCCATGCTCGGGCTGGCTTTGTTGGGTTTTGCCCTGGGCACTTCGGCCTGGACCATTCCCGGGCTGCAAATCGGCCCGGTGACGCCGCTGTTGGCCGCGACCTACCTGGCGGTTATGATTTTGCAGCAGAAGCTGCGGCCGGAAGAACCCGCCCCCGCGGAAGCGGCGGAGCCGGCTGCTGATTCGGCCGGTGACGAAAGATTGCTGACTATGCCGGCCGTCCGTTTTTACGGGGTCTTGGTGGGGCTGGCGCTGCTGATCGTCATCGGCGGCATCTGGCTGGCGCGGCTGGGCGACCGGCTGGCCCTGCCGGCCGAGCAGGGCGGATTCGGTCTGGGGCAGAGTTTTGTCGGCACCATCTTCCTGGCCATGTCCACCAGCCTGCCGGAACTGGTCGTAAGTCTGACGGCTGTACGGCTGGGCAGCTTCGACCTGGCGGTGGGGAATGTGCTGGGCAGCAACATCTTCAACATGGTCATCCTCTTCACCTCTGACCTGGGATTGCGGGGCGCTTCGCTCTTCCATTACGCCAGCCGGGTGCATCTCTTGACCATCGCCCTGGTGCTGATGCTGACCAGCACGCTGATCGTGGCCTTGGTCTATCGTTCGACCCGCAGTTTCGCCCGGATCGGGTTGGACGTCTGGATCATGATCGCCATCTATCTGGGCGGCAACGTGGCGATGTATGTTCTGGGTTAGGCCTGAGCGGGTGGCTTAAAAGCCATGTGGTTCGGTTTTCTGCCTTTCCCGCCCGGGGAGGGGGAGCCGTTAGGCGCAGGCGCATGGCTTTCCCCGTCATTTGTGGGGGGCCGTACTGAGCGCCGGCCAGGCCAGCGTTTGAAAATCGTGAATTCGCCGATTGATGATGCATAAACACCCCCTTTTCAATTATGATTGAAATCCCATGGCCAGGTCGGCCATGAACCGGGATTTGTTTGCAAAGGAAACGCGCATGCCGCTGACCCGCTCGGCCGGAATCCTGCTCCATCCCACCTCGCTGCCCGGACCGCACGGCACGGGCGACCTGGGGCCGGCCGCCTATCGGTTCGTCGATTTCCTCGAAGCCGCCGGCGTCGGCCTCTGGCAGGTTCTGCCCCTGGGCCCGACCGGCTTCAATCACAGCCCCTACCAGACCCTCTCGGTCTTCGCCGGCAATCCGCTTCTGATCTCCCTGGAGGCGCTGGTCGAGGAGCGGCTGCTGACCGCCGCGGATCTGCGCTCCAGCCGGATCTTCGCCCCGCACCAGGCCGATTTCAACGCCGCCCGCGAATTGAAGAATGCGGCCCTGCGCCGGGCGCACGCGGCCTTTAATGCCGGCGAGAGTTCGGTCCGGATGCGCGACGAATTCGCGGAGTTCCGCGCCCGCGAAACCGGCTGGCTGGCGGACTTCGCCCTCTTCATGGCCCTGAAGGGTCGTCATGCGGGCCAGGCCTGGATGGAGTGGCCGGCCAAGCTGGCCAGCCGCGAGCCCACCGCCCTCGACCTGGCGGCCCGGGAACTGGCGGGCGAGGCGGAATATCACGCTTTCGTCCAGTTTGTCTTCTTTCGCCAGTGGAAAAAGCTCAAGGACTACGCCGCCGCGCGCCAGGTGCGCCTGGTGGGCGACATCCCGATCTATCCGGCCCACGACGGGGCCGACGTCTGGGCCGCCCAGGAGTACTTCGCCCTCGACCGCTCCGGCCGGGCCGAGCTCATGGCCGGCGTGCCGCCGGACTACTTCTCGCCGGTCGGTCAGCTCTGGGGCAATCCGGTCTATCGCTGGGAAGCGATGCGCAAAAATAATTACGCCTGGTGGGTGACCCGGTTCAAGGCCAACTTGCAGTTGGTCGACGTGCTGCGCATCGACCATTTCCGCGGCTTCGAAGCCTATTGGGAAGTACCCCAGGGCGAGAAGAACGCCGTGAATGGCCGTTGGATCAAAGGGCCCGGCGAGGCTCTCTTCACGGTCCTGCGCCGGGAACTGGGCGACCTGCCGATCATGGCCGAGGATCTGGGGGTCATCACTCCCGAGGTCGACGCCCTGCGCGAAGGCCTGGGCCTGCCGGGGATGAAGATCCTGCAGTTTGCGTTCTGCGACGGGGCCGAGAAATATCTGCCCCACACCTACTCGCCCAACTGCGTGGTCTACACCGCCACCCACGACAACGACACCACCCGCGGCTGGTATCTGGCCGAGGGGCCGGACTACGCCCATATGGACCGGGACGCCATCGGCCGCGAGCGCGACCGGGCCCGCCGCTATCTGGGCCGCGACGGCGCGGACATCGCCTGGGACCTGATCCGCCTGGCCCTGGGCTCGGTGGCCGACACGGCCATCTTCCCCCTGCAAGACGCGCTCAATCTGGGCAACGATTGCCGGATGAATCGCCCCGGCATCGCCGCCGGCCCGTGGAGCTGGCGGGTCACGCCCGAGCAGCTGGCCGCCGCTCCGGCCGGGGCCCTGCGCGACATGTGCGAACTATACGGCCGTCGGCCCCAGCCGCCGGCCGCCTGAGGAGAAAAAGTTGACTGAGAACGAGAATCCCGTGCCGCCGGCCGACCCCGCGCCGGAGAATCAGCCGCCTGCAGAACCCGCTCGCGAGGCCGCGACGCCCGCCCCCGAACCTGCCGAGCTTGCCCCGCTGTCGCTGGCCGAATTGCCGCCCGAATTGCAGGCGGCCTGCGCCCGTGCCGGCTGGGAGAAGCTGATGCCCGTGCAGGAGCGGACCGCGCCGTACCTGTTGGCCGGCCGCGACGCGATGGTCCAGTCGCGCACCGGCAGCGGCAAGACCGGGGCCTTCATGCTGCCGCTTCTGGCCCGGCTCGATCCGACCCGGCCCGAGTGCCAGGCCCTGATCCTGGCCCCCACCCGGGAGCTGGCCCAGCAGGTGGCTAACGAGGCCGAGCGCCTCTTCGGCACGGACGAAGGCGCCCCGCGTTGCGCGGCGGTCTACGGCGGCGTGGCCTACGGCCCGCAGCTGGAAGCCTTCCGCCGGGGCGCGCACCTGGTGGTGGGTACGCCCGGCCGGGTGCTCGACCACCTGATGAAGCGCACCTTCAACCTCGACTCGCTGGAGGTGCTGATCTTCGACGAGGCCGACCGCCTGCTCTCGATGGGTTTCTATCCGGACATGAAGCAGGTCCAGCGCTTCCTGCCCGACCGCGACGTCAACGCCTGCATGTTCTCGGCCACCTTCCCGCCCTACGTTCTGCGCCTGGCCCGCGAGTTCATGCACGAGCCGACCACCATCAGCCTGAGCAATGACCGGGTCCACGTGGCCGAAACCGAGCACCTCTTCTACCAGGCCCCGGTCATGAAGCGCGAGCGCTGCCTGGTGCGGATCATCGAGGTGGAGAACCCCGCCTCGGCCATCATCTTCTGCAACACCAAGTCCAGCGTCCATTACGTGGCCGTGGTGCTCCAGCGCTTCGGTTACGACGCCGACGAGATCTCCAGCGACCTGAACCAGGCCCAGCGCGACAAGGTCCTCACCCGGGTGCGCAAGGGCAACCTGCGCTTTCTGGTGGCCACTGACGTGGCCGCCCGGGGCATTGACATTCCCGAGCTTTCTCACGTCATCCAGTACGAGCCGCCCGAGGACCCCGAGGCCTACATCCACCGCGCCGGCCGGACCGGCCGGGCCGGAGCCGCCGGCGTGGCCATCACCCTGGTCGACGGGTTGGAGAAGATCAACCTCACCCGCATCGCCAAGCGTTTCAGCATCGATCTGCAGGAGAAATCCCTGCCCAGCGACGAGGACGTCGAAACCCTGGTCACGCAGCGGGTGACGGCCTTGTTGGAAGCCCGGCTGCGCAACAAGGACAGCCTGGAGCGTGAGCGGATGCAGCGCTTCCTGCCCCTGGCCGCCAATCTGGGCCGGACCGACGACGAGCTGAACGTCATCGCCATGCTGCTGGACGAATACTATCAGAAGACCCTGCACTCGCCGCCGGAACAGCCGCACGATTCCGAACCCGAACCCAAGAGTTCCGCTTCGACCTCGGGCGAGCCCCGCCGCCGCCGCGGCCGGGGACGGCGGCGCAAGTAATATTGATTCCCTTTAATTAAGGCCGATTCTGGGGGACTTTTTTGGCAAAAAAAGTCCCCCAGCCCCCTCAAAAAAACTCTCGCCAGCTTTGTCTTTTCGGAAGCGTGGAGGAGAAAATTCACGGTTGGGGGGAATTTGAACCTATTCGGCGCATAATAATTGGATTTGATATAAGGGATTGTCCGGGAATAGCTGTAAGCGCTGCCAGTCCTGCCAAGTCTCGTGAACGCGCATTTCGCGCCGAAATGCGCATTCGCGAGACTCGATGCGGGATCTATGGTGGATAAAGGCATTTCTGGCGGGTCCACGCGCCACTCCCCAGGCGCTGGGGTTCGTCGCTCCTGGCTCGGGCGCAAAAAAGTATAATCAGTTCAGCCGATTAGTGCATTTTTTGTCTCGGCCCGACGGGCTAGAGTTACAAAAATTCGGCCTGCGCCGGCAATTGCCGGCAGGATGTAATCGGCAGGATCGCGTCGGTCCGCCTTGCGGCCGTCCGTTCCCAACCACGAGGACCTTCCCATGAGCGCCAAGAATCGGAAAGTGCTGCACCTCCTGCCCAACGCCCACCTTGATCCGGTCTGGCTCTGGGATTGGCGCGAAGGTCTGAGCGAAGGCTTGATCACGGTCCGGACCATGCTCGACCTGATGGACGAATATCCGCAACTGACTTTCATCCGGGGCGAGAGCTCGATCTACGAGCACGTCGAGCGGCGCGAACCCGACACCTTCCGCCGGCTCAAGAAACGCATCGCCGAGGGGCGTTGGGATGTGGTCGGCGGCAACTACGTCCAGCCTGACACGAATCTGCCGGACACCGAGACCATGGCCCGGCAGTTCCAGCTCGGCCAGCGCTATTTCCGCCAGGCTTTCAAGCGTCCGGCCAAAATCGCCTGGGCTGCCGACTCCTTCGGCCACAGCGCCGGCCTGCCCGAGATCCTGGCCGCCGCCGGCTTCGAAGGCTTTTCCTTCAGCCGCCCCGGCCAGAATCAGGTTCCCCTGGCCAAGCCGGCCTTCTGGTGGCGCGCGGCCAGCGGCGCCCAGGTTCTGGCCTACCGCGTGCCGACCGGCTGGTACGGCGCGGAACGCGACGAGCTGCCGCGCAAGCTTGACGCGACCCTGAAATACACCGAGACCTGCGCCATGCGTAATTTCGGCGTGTACATGGGCCTGGGCGACCACGGCGGCGGCCCGACCCGGCGGCAGATTGCCGATACTCTGGCCTGGGCCGAAGCGCATCCCGAGATCGAGGTCCGCTTCTCGACCCTGACCAAATTCTTCGCCGCCCTGCGCGCCGAAGCGGCCGGCCAGCCGGCGGACTACTATCCGACCCACGAGGGCGAGCTTAACTTCTGCTTGCGCGGCTGCTACGCTTCGGTGGCCCGCTTCAAGTACGCCTTCCGCCGGGCCGAGGCCCTGGTGAACCGGGGCGAGACCATCGCCGCGGCCGTGGCCGGCAAGCTGAACCAGCCGGCCCCGGACTTGACCGAAGCCTGGGCGGCCCTGGCCTTCAACAGCTTCCACGACATCCTGCCCGGTAGCAGCATCGAGCGGGCCTACGACGATCAGCTCGCCTGGTTGGGGGGAGCCGTGCATCAGGCTCAGCGTGCCGAGTTGAATGCGCTGACCGATCTGGCCGAGGCCGTGGATACCACGGTCCGCAAGCCCGAGGCCGCCGACCGGCCGGCCGGTGCGGCCCTCTTGGTCTTCAACCCCCATCCCCGGCCGTATCGCGGGCCGGTCGAGGTGGAGGCCTCGCTCGACTATCGCCCGATCTGGGCCTACCGCGACAAGGCGGGCGAGCTGCCCACCGAACTTATCGGGCCGGACGGCAAGCCTGTGGCCCATCAGGTCATCATGACCGAGCATTCGAGCATGCCGGAGTTGGCTTGGCGCAAGCGGGTGGTCTTCTCGGCCGAGTTGCCGCCGCTGGGCTGGGCGGTCTACGAGCTGGCCTGGCGCGAAAAGGCCAAGCAGCCGAAAGCCAGCGCGCCGGCCCGGGCGCCCAAGGCCGGAGTCATCGACAACGGCATTTATCGCGTCGAGGCCAGGAAGGGGGCGGGCGGCCTCAAAATTCTGCACCAGGGCAAGCCGGTCCTCGGTTCGGCCGGCCTGAACTTCGCGACCATGGCCGATATCTACGGTTCCTGGGGCGGCATGCGCGAGGAGCCGGACTCGTTCATAGTGAACAAAGTCCTGCATCGCTGGAAGGTCGTGGATCTGGCCACGCTGGAGAACGGTCCCGAGCGGGCCAAGCTCTGGGTGCGGTTGGCCGGCGGCGATTCGCGGCTGGATCTGGAGATTTCGCTCAGCCGTCAGCGCGCGGCGGTGGACGTCTTTGCCCGGGTCATGTGGAACGAGCGTTCGGCGCGGCTGAAAATGATCCTGCCGGGGCTGGGTCAAAAGGCCGAGTTCGCCGTGCCGGGCGGCACGGCGGTGCGCGGCGAAGTCGGCGACGTGCCGGGCATCAACTGGGTGCGGGTGCGCGACGGCAAAAAGGCGCTGGGCTTTGCCAGCGACGCGCTCTACAGCTTCGATCTGTACCGCGGCGCGCTACAGGCCACGCTGCTGCGCTCGACCCGCTTTGCCAACGACGTGCCGACTCCGCCGGACCGCGAGCTCTGGCGGCCGGCCACGGATCAAGGCGAGCACCGGCTGCGCTTCATCCTCACCCCCGGCGGCGCGGAGCTTACGGCCGAGACCGATCTGCTGGAGCGTCCGCCCCTGTCGCTGGTAGCGCCCAAGACTCCGGGCAAGCTGCCGCGCGCGGGCGCGATCGGCGAGTTGACCTCCGGCTCGCTGCGCCTGCTGGCGCTCAAAAACGCCGCCGGCCGGGCCAAGGCCGGCGAACTGGTCCTGCGGGCGCAGAATTCCGGCGCCAAGCCGGAGAAGGCCAAGTTGAACTGGCTGGGCGGCAAGCTCGACCTGGGCGTGGTCAAACCCGGCGAGATCGTCACCTGGCGCCTGAGCCGCGCCGGCGGCCGCTGGACCGCTAAGCGCACGGACATCACGGAAAGCTGAAAAATCTTTGCGTCTTTGCCCCTGGGCGTGAGACTATCTTGGGAGGTGGAGTTTATCCGTTTCCAAATTACTGGAGCCGGCCATGTCCGAAACCGCCAGTCAATTGGAACTGCACGTCTCGCCGCAAGGGAAAGATAGCTGGAGCGGGCGTCTGCCCGAGCCCAACGCCGAAGCGAACGATGGGCCGCTGGCCACGCTGGGCCGGGCACGCGACCGGCTGCGCGAACTGAAGCAACAAGCCGAACTGGCCGGACCAGTCACAGTCTGGGTCCACGGCGGCCGCTACGAATTGCGCCGGCCGGTCGAATTCGGCCCTGAAGATTCCTGGCCCGTCACCTATGCCGCCGCGCCGGGCGAAACGCCGGTCTTCGACGGCGGGGTGCGGGTTAAGGAGTGGGCCACCGCCTCGCTGAACGGCCGGACCGTCTGGGCCGCCGACGTGCGCGACCATCTGGTCAAGTACGGCCCGTTCCATTCCTTTTTCGTGAACAACCAACGCTGTCCGCGGCCGCGCCTGCCCAAGGCCGATTTCTACTGGATGGCCGACGTTCCGGACATCACCCTCCAGGCCGAATTATTCGAAGGCTCCAACCGCTTCATTTGTAAACCCGGCGAGGTCCAGGCCTGGGCCAACCTGACCGAAATCGAAGCCGTAGTCTATCACTACTGGATCGCCGAACGTTTGCCGCTGGCTAGCTTCGATCCGCAACGCAATGAGGTCCGTTGCGCCAAAACCAGCCGTTTCGCCCTGAAGGACGACTTCTGTCCCCGCTGGGCCAAGTACTATCTGGAAAATGTAAAAGAAGCGCTGACCGAACCGGGCGAATGGTATCTCGACCGGGGCGAGGCGAAGTTGTATTACCTGCCCCGGCCGGGCGAGACGCCGGAGAACGTCGAGGCTGTGATCCCGGTCACCAAGCAGTTTTTGCGCCTGATCGGTTCGCCGGCGCAGCGGGAGTTCGTCGACTTCCTTGCCTTTCGCGGTCTAGCGTTCCAGCATGCCGACTGGGAGGAGGAGACGGTTTCGCCCGGCTGGGCCGATCCCTACCGTCCCCGGCGCGACTGGGCCAAGCGCGATTCGGCCGAGCGCTTCTTCCGCCGCCACGGCGAACGGGACGACATCGCCGCCGCGCCTCAGGCTAATTTTACCCTGCCCGGAACGGTCTTTTTCTACGGCGCGCGCCATTGCCGGGTCGAGGACTGCCGGATCGAGCGGGTGGGCTATTACGCCATCCAGGCCGGCGACGGCTGCCGGGGCCTGCGCCTGACCGGTAACACGTTGTACGACCTAGGCGGCGGCGGGATCATGCTCGACGGGGCCGACGCCTCCAGCGGCGGGGGCGACCCGCGCCGGGCCGGCGACTGCCTCTTCGCCGACAATCACATCCACGGCGGCGGCCGGGTCTTTCCCGCCTCGGTGGGCGTGCTCATCCTCCACGCCTTCGGCAACCGGGTAATGCACAACGAAATTCACGACTTCTACTATAGCGGCGTCTCGGTCGGCTGGGTCTGGGGCTATGCCGAGAGCGTGGCCCGCGACAACCACATCGAGTTCAATCACATCTACGACCTGGGCAAGGGCGTGCTCTCGGACATGGGCGGCATCTACCTGTTGGGCGTGCATCCCGGCGCGCGGGTGGCCAACAACCTGATCCACGACATCTACAAATCCAACTACGGCGGCTGGGCCATCTACACCGACGAAGGCTCCTCGCACGTCATCATCGAAGACAACGTCTGCTATAGCGTCTCGTCCCAGCCCTTCCACCAGCACTACGGCCGGGAGAACGTGATCCGCAACAATATCTTCGCCTGCGGCGCGGAAGGCCAGTTGCGTGTCTCGCGCGACGGCCAGGTGCGCGGGGGGAACGGCCGCTACGCCATCATTCTGGAGCGGAACATCATCATCGGCGACGGCCAGCCGGCCCTGATCTGGCCGGCCGAAACCGGCTCGACCGCAGACACGCCCGTCATCTTCAGTCAGGGGAATTTGTTCTGGGACTTGTCGGGCAAGCCGGTGGTCTGCGAACGGCGGCAGGGAAACACGGCTACGCCCGCGTACTCGCTGGCCGAATTGCAGAAACGCGGCCTGGACGTGGGCTCGATCGAAGCCGACCCGCGCTGCCGCGATCCCCGCGCCGGCGACTTCACCCTCGCCCCCGATTCGCCGGCTTTGGCCCTGGGCTTCCGGCCCATCGACCTTTCCCGGGTCGGACCAAGATTGGGTAACCGCTAACCGCAGATATTTCAGGGGGGGACTTTTTTGAAAAAAGTGCGTGCCGCACACCCATAAAACGCTTCGCGCATCTGGTCGATTTAGCAGTAGGGGGGCTAATTTTGCCCTACTCGGCTCCCTCCCCCTCCGGGGGAGGGTTGGGGTGGGGGAGGTGGCCCGGAGCGTTACGAAGCGAAATCCGTCCAACCCCAGAGAACTGACGATTCTCCACTCTCCCTCCCCCCCCCCGACCCTCTCCCGGAGGGAGGGGGAGTTTGTCCATCTGAACGCTCGAAACGGCGAAGCCAGATGAGAGTTTTTGGAAGGGTCCGGGGAACCTTTTTTGCAAAAAAGGTTCCCCGGAATCGGTCTTCGCTAAAAGGATTTTACGCTATTTCCCCTCCGCCGCCGGTTCCAGCGGCGTGACCATTACATCGTCACACAAAAGGCGGCTGTTGGCCCGCAAATATACTCGACCGAATTCGCGGAACTCCTGGTCCCGGGCCGAAAGCCGCAGTTGGTCGTCCACCCAGAGTTGCAGCTCGCCCTTCTGCGCGTCATAGCGCAATTCGAAGCGGGCGAATGGCGGGCGCACGGCCGCATGGCCGCTGGCCGCGCTGCCGCTCAACTCTTTGCCGTTATCATTCCATTCCAGCTCGCGGTCCAGGTTGAGCTTGCGCAGTTGAATCCGCCCCTGGCCGGAAAATTGCTCCGGGCTGCCATATTCCCAGAGGAAGCCGTAACCCTTCTGTCCGGCCGCATCGGTCAACCAGACCATCTGGCACCGTTGGGGCGTGGTCTGTAGCATTTTGCAGCTCAGGCGGAAACTGCCGTTCAGCGGCCGGTCCAGATTGGAGAAGTACAGACCGTTGCCGACGTCGGCGTAATGCTCCTCCACGGCCGAGCGGCGCATGGCGGTGGAGATGCTGTCCTTGACCCCGCCGGCCAGTTTCAGATGCCAGGCCGTGCCGCCGGGGGTGAAGGTGGAGGCCAGGACGGCACCCGTCTTTTCCTTCAATTCCCGGTCGGCCGAACCCTTTTCGGACTCGTCGGGCGTGGCCGGGAACTCGTAGTTGGGCAGGGCCAGCAGCACCGGCGAACCCCAGTTGCCGGCCGCGTCGCGGGCTCGCAGCCAGAGGCAGTGCACGCCCGGCGTCTCCAGCCGTTCGATTGGAATGGGGATGCGGAAGCAGACCCGCAGCCGCTGGGCGTCCTGAGCCTCGCCGCCGGTCAGGCAGCGCTCCGGCCGCGGCTCGCCCAGCAGGGCGACATGGGCCAGCTTGCGCCCCTGGGCGTCGAGTTTGAGCCGGGCGTCGGGCCGGTCCATGGCCAGCGGCGTCACCGGCACGGCCACCCGCGCCTGCCAGCCTTCCCAGGCCTCGGCCGTGACGTCGGCCGGCACGTTGTGCGGCCCGAGGCGCAGGGCGACCTCGTCGACCTGCTTGCCGGCGTTGCCCAGCGGTTCGGCCACGGGCAGGCGGGCGGTGATCCGGGCCAGCGGATTGAGCTGATCGAAGGCGTAGACCACGCCCACCGCCGGCGTGGGCCCCAGTTGGGCGGCCTCGGGCGCGGCGAACTCCAGGGTCGGGTCCAGGCACTCCGCGGCCCGGCCGATCTGGAAGCGATGATTGAGCGGGCTGCGCAGATATTCCGGCGGGCCCAGTTCGCCGGCGGCGGGTTTCAGCTGGCCGCGCGGCTCTTCCTGATAGGGTTGCGGGGCCTGCCAGAAGAGGTCGCCGTCCCAGACCACCTCCAGCGCCTCCACTGCGCTGAGCGTGTCGCGGACGATCACCTCCACCACGCCGGCCCGCTCATTGGCGCGGCGGACCCGGTCGATGATCGGGCCGGCCCCGTCGCCGTAGCCGATTTTTTCCCAGATCGTCGGATGCACGGCCTCCTTGGCCGGCGGCGGCGGGGGCACGAACTCGCGGCCTTTGAGCGCGGCGACCAGGCGGCAGTAGAAATACGGATCGCCCAGAAAATCGTCGGCGTCCCAGGCCGGTTCGAGGAAGGTGCACTCCTCGTAATCGTTCCAGGAGGAGAGCATCAGGAAATCGGACTTGGCCTTGAGCGTGTTCTGCACGTACTTGACCAGCCGGTCGCCGTGGTGGCCATAGGCCGGCACTCCCGGCGGCCGCCAAGGCTGGCTAGTGTTTTCGTATTTGATATGCATTAGTTCGGCCATGCGTTTGCCGTATTTGTGGCCGGTTTCGTTGATTTTGCTCTGGTCCTGCTCGGACCAGTTCCAGCGCCGGGTCTGCTTGTCCTGCCGGTGGGTGGCCGCGCCGCAGACCACCATGCCCAGGCGGTCGAGCTTGCCTACCTCGTCCACGTTGCCGAAGACCATCCAGTAGACCGGTCCGGCCTGGGCCTCGACTTCGGTTTGCATCTTTTCCGTGGTTTCTTTGCCCAGCCAAAAACCGAAGGTCTGATAGTAGTACACGGGCTTGCCGTCGATTTTGTAGAAGCCCGGATGCGCGCCGTATTTTTTGATGAAGCGGACGATCCGCTGGGTCATGACCTCGGGCTTGCGGCTGTCGTTGCGCATGAAGGCCACCTCGTCCATGAAGAAGACGGGGAATTTTTCGGCCGCGGCCAGGTCGAGGATTTGTTGGATATTGTTCTCCGGTTCTTCCTGCACGAAGACCGTGCCGCCGGCCAGGGTGGGGTGGACCATCACCACCGCGCTCTCCAGCCCGGCGGCCTTCATGCAGCGCATCTGCCAGCGGATGATCTCGGGGTTGCGCGAGTCGTAGGGGCCGGGATAGGGATAGGCGTTCCAGCCCCAGTTGAGCCGCCAGGGCTCAATGAACTGGGTATTGGTGCTGTTCATGTGCGAGACGCCCCAGGTCGGCTTGGGATAGGGCCAGCCGTACCAGATGTGCCACTCCTGGCAATAGACGGGGATGTCCTTGAGACAGCCCCAATTCGGGTCGTTCGGTCCGACTATCTGATCGGGCTGAAGCGGCGGCTCGGCGGCGGACAAGCGGACGGAACCGAGCAGAATGGCCAGGGCGGCGGTCAAACGGATACGGCGGGGCATGCACTTCTCCTTGCGCGGGGACCGGGGCTTGCGGTTCGGGCTAAGGATTCGCGATGAAATAAGTAGCGCAACTGTCAGTCAAGGAGAGGCTCCCGAGGCAGCGTATTTCGGCTCGAAATGCGCGTTCGGGAGACTCGACGCCGGATCACAGTTACGATAGTTGTTTCGCCGCGAACCCGGTACGGTTATTTGGTGCGATACCACCAGGACAACTGCTGCTGGAATTGGTAGACCTTCTTCACTTGGCCGTCCAGGAAGAGGAAATGCCCCGCACCGTCATGCAGCGGCGTCGCGCCCGGGCAGCCGTCGCAACGAGTCCAGTTGGTCGAGCTGACATTAACTTCGGTGCCCAGGTAGGGGAAGATGTAGACGGTGATGTCCGGTTTGTTGGCCGATTCGAGCTTGACCGGCGTCGGCGTGCCCGAGCCGCCGTACCAGGCGATGCCGGGCGGATTGATCGAACTGGAGCGGCCCATGGCAAAGGTGCGGGCCAGGGGGTTTTTGGCCAGCCGGTAATCCGAAGGGCACTGCACAAGTTTGTCGCCCAGGCCGTCGACGTAATCGGTCAAGAGCCGGTTGTACGGTCTGACCGGTGAGCCGCCGCTATAAGGCGGCAGGAGGCCGCCGTTATCCTGGACGTAGAGGGTGGTGGCGAGGTAGAGCTGCTTGAGCTGACTCAGGCAGAGCGTCCGCCGGGCGCTCTCCCGGGCTTTTTCCAGGACGGGCAGAAGCATGGCCGCCAGGACGCTGATGATGGCGATTACCACCAGCAGTTCGACCAAGGTGAATTGCCGCCGGCCGGTTTGAATTTTTCGCTTGGCCATGACCGTCTCCTTCTACCGCTTGACTGCGTTTCTTTGGGAAAGGCGATGTGTTTCGCTTCGTTTGCCGGTTATTGTCCGGGACGCGGCCTCCGGCGGCGGGCAGGTCGATTCGCGTTCGATCAGCGTCGGCTTGACCCGCAGGTGCTGTTGGGAGGCGTCGGGTTCGGCCTTGCGCCGCCGAGTCAATTCGATCACGGCCTCGGCCCAGCCGGTCAGATTCTGACGCAAGGTGGTCAGGCCGGGATGGAAATAGGCGGCCTCGGGCACGTCGTCGCAACCGACCAGGCTTAGTTCCGCGGGCAACTGTCGGCCGGATTCGTGCATAACCTTGAGCGCCCCGAGCGCGCCGCCGTCGCTGACCGCGAACAGGCCGGTGAAGTCCGGCGGCCCGGCGGCCAACCGCTGTCGCAGGGCGGCATAGGCGTGGGCGGTGGAATTCTCCCCCAGCGTCGTGCGGCAGTCGATCACCTGCGCCTGCACGCCGGCGCTGAGCAGGGCGTGGTTGCAGAAACCGTGGATCCGGTCCAGGCTGGAGGAGAGCATGGGTTCGCAAGCCAGCACCGCCAACCGGCGATGCCCCAGCCCCAGAAGGTGCTCGGCCGCCAGCGCGCCGGCGAATTGGTTGTCGGTGGCGACCGAATCCGCCCGGCAGCCGGGCGGCGGGGCCAAATCCAGCAAAATCAGTTTCGGCTGCCGCTCGGCCAGCTCGATGAGTTCGCCGCCCGCCAACAGCTGCGGCGCGGGCAGCAGGGCCACCGCGTCCCATTCGCCCCGCGCCACCTGTCGCCAGGGGCGTTCGCGCCAGTCGTAGAATACGCGCTCGACCCTATGCCCGGCGGCCTGAAAACATTCGCCCAAGTCCCGCGCCACCCGGCGGGCGAATTCGGAAGGGTAATCCGTGACCAGCAGACAGAGCGAGAGCGAATCGGCGGACATGGCCGGCGGATGACAGGTATAAGTGCCGTCGCCGACGCGGGTTTCGATTAATTTTTCCTGCTTGAGCTTCAGAAATGCCCGGTCGACCGTGGCCTGGCTGACCTGGTGGCGGGTCATGAGTTCGCGGACCGAGGGCAAGCGGGTTCCCGCCGGCCAGGCGGCCAGCGCCTGCTTCAGGGCCAGGTAAAGCTGTTGGCTTTTGTCTCGAGACATAACCATACACCTTTAGCGATACATTAAACATTGTATCTTATGGCTGCCGGATTGTCAAATCGAATGCTGAAAATCCGATCCCCAATCCATTCAATAACCGCCTATCCGGGGAACCTTTTTTGCAAAAAAGGTTCCCCGGCCCTCCCAAAAACACTCAACCAGCATCGCTCACCAGAACGTTCAGATGGACGGATTCAAGGTTGGCGCAACTCAGTCGTATTCGGCGCTCAACAATTGAAACTAGCATTAAGGGGAATGATATGGGGCGCCGGAACTGGAATCCCGGCCAGAAGAAAATATGTTGAGAGTTTTTTGAAGGGGTCTGGGGGAACTTTTTTGCAAAAAAATTCCCCCAGATAGGCGGTTATGGCTGGAACGCTACTCTTCCCCGACCAGTCGCGCACCGAGCTCGCGCAGTCGCGCCCGCCAGGCGGCCACGGTTTCGGGCTCGGGCGCGGTTACGTGCGGCCGGCGGGAGTCGTCCAGGCCGAAGCGGGAGAGCTTGCTTTCGCCCAACCGGTGGTAGGGCATGATCTCCGCGCCAAGCAGGCCGGGCAGTTCGCGGGTCAGGGCGGCGATGCCGGCGAAGTGGTCGTCGCGGTCATTGAAGCCGGGCACGATAGGACAGCGCAGCAACACCTGCGCGCCGGCGGCGTGCAGCCGGCCCAGGTTTTCCACAATCCGCGCCCGGGGCACGCCGGTGAACTCCTCGTGTTTGGCCGGATCACTTTCTTTGTAATCAAAAAGGAAGAGTTCGACCAAGGGGAGGAATTGCTCCAGGTTAGCCCACTGGCAGAAGCCGCAGGTCTCCATCGCCCGGTGGAGACCGGCCTCGCCGGCCAGCGTCAGTAGTGCCCGGCTGAACTCGGGCTGCAGGGTCGGCTCGCCGCCCGAGAGAGTCAGGCCGCCGCTGGAGGTTTCATAGAACGGCCGGTCGCGCTCGACCTCGGCCAAGGCTTCGCCGGCAGTGATCTCTTTGCCGACCAGTTCCAGGGCCTGCGCGTAGCATTCTTTGGTGCAGGCCCCGCAAGCCGTGCAGCGGTCGCGGTCGAAGATCCGCGCCCCGTTCTCCAGCCGATGAGCGTCATGGGGGCAGGTTTTCAGGCAATAGCCGCAGCCGATGCACTTGTCAGGCAGAAACGAGATCAGCGGCCGGGACGAGATGCTCTCGGGGTTATGGCACCAGGCGCAATTGAGCGGGCAGCCTTTAAGAAAGACCGTGGTCCGGATGCCCGGGCCGTCGTGGATGGAGAAGCGTTGAATCTCAAAGATGCGCCCGCGCACGGCGCGCAGGTCGGATGAGGCGGCGGTCATGGCGGTTTCCATCGTCGGGCTGGCGGTCACGAATGAATCCTTTATACCTGCGCGTATTCGGTGCGCAAGAGAAGTTCGTCCTGCATCTGGGGCGAGAGGCGGGTGAAGTAGTCGGTGTAACCGCCGATGCGGACCACCAGGTCGCGGTAGTGGTCGGGGTTTTCCCGGGCCCGGCGCAGGAGTTCGTTGTCCACCACGTTGACCTGGGTTTCGAATCCGCCCCGGCGCAGGTAGGTGAGGATCAGGTCGCGCAAGCGCTCGACCGCGCCCGGCTCGGCGAAGAGGGCGCGGCTGAACTTCATGTTGAAGGCCAGGCCGCCGATCAGGGGCGAATGATTCCAGGAGGTGGTCGAGAGGATGGCCGCGGTGGGGCCGCAGGTTTCGCGTCCCTGGGCCGGGCCGCAGCCGTCGGCGAAGGGCGTGCCGGCCCGGCGACCGTCGGGCGTGGCCCCGCATTCGCCGCCCAAGCGCTCATGCATGACCCAGCAGAACGCGCCGGGCACGAAAGGCGCGTTGTCCGGCGGCAAGGTGTGCCGGGCGCATTCGGCGCGGACGAAATCGAGGGTTTCGGCGAAGAGTTGGTCCACCCGCGCGTCGTTCTGGCCGTATTTAGGCAGGCCCTGCAAGAAGCGCCGCCGCTCGGGCTCGTGGCCGACGAAATCGGCCTGCAAGATTTCGCGCAACTGGCGCAGGGACAGACGACGCTTTTCGTACACTTCCTCACGGACGACATACAACGAATCGGCCAGGTTGGCCAAGCCCACGAACGAACACTCCACCCAGTTGTAGAGCGCGCCGCCGTCGTCGATGTCCCGGCCGCGCGCCAGGCAGTCATGGGTGAAGAGACTCTGCAGCGGCTTGCGTCCATACAGCCGCCGCGATACCCGGGCCTGGGCCAGGTTGGCCGCCGCGCTGGCAATGGCCGCCGCCAGTCGACGCCGGTAGGCGGCCAAAAATTCCGTAAAAGTCGGGCTGGGCGCTTCATTGGCCATTTCGGCCTGGGCGGTGATTTCCTCCAGGAGCAGGCGGCAGGTGCTGAAGTAGGGGCTGGCCACCCAGACGTTGCTGGCGGCCACGGGCGTGATCTCCACGCAGGTGGAGTTGATGTAATGGCCCGCCTCGGCCGGGGGTACGCCTAGGCCGATCAAACCCCGGCGAATAGTCTCGTCGCCGAAGAAGGCGGGCGTGGTGTAGCCCTGGGCGATCAGTTCCACCGCCAGGCCGGTCAGCGCCGCCGGGGTGGCCTCGTGCCAGCAGATGCCGACCGTCGGGTAGACCAGATTCGTCCGCCGCAGCGCTTCCAGGCAAAGGTACGAGAGCCGATTGGTCAGGTCGCGGCCTTCCGCGTCGCGGCCGCCGACCATGACCGGAATAGCCGAACCATCGCCCCAGCAGTCGTTGATGAGCAGGTAGAAATTCTCGATCAGGAGCAGGGCTTGGGCTTCGGTGAGAATGCCGGCCGAGACGTCGCGCTGGAAAAAATCCTTGAGCGTTCGGTCCAGATGGCCGGGGGCGATGCAACTGATCCGCTCGGCTTGAGCGAGTCCCAGCCAGACGAACCAGATCGCCTGGAGCGCATCGCGAAAAGTGGCGGGCGGCCCGGCCAGCAACCGCCGGCAGGAGGCGGCCATGACCGCCAGCTCCTCGCGCCGCTCGCCAGTGGCCCCCGCCAACGCGGCTTCGGCCGCTTCGGCGGCGTGGGCGATCATTTGGGCGAATCCCTCCAGCGCATCCGCCACCGACAGATAAAAATCGGCCGTCTCGCCGGCGGTCGCCTGCGCGCGCGCGGCCAAGTCGTCCCGCAGTTCCGGCAGGCCGCGCTGGAGCAGGCGCGGGTAATCCGGCTCGCAATGGCCGGTCTGGCCGCAAGCGCCGGGAAAACGGCGCAGATACTCCTTCGCCTGCTCCAGTTCCTCCGGCGAACGCGCCGGGCGGGTCGAATCCGGCCGGCCGACCAGCAGGTCGAGTTCGTCGAGTTTGAACTGAATCTGGGCCAGCCGGTCGTAGGCCAACCGACCGCGCCGACGTTGCCAGGAACTCAGAGTTTCGCTCTGGCGCAGGGACTTGGCCTCGTCAATCTCGTCCCAGGCCGGCGCTTGCGCGCCGCCGTTGCTGAGCCGCTTGCGGGCCAGAATCCGCGCCCGCATCTCGGTCAGACGGCGGGAATCGGTAGCCAATGTGGCAGACATGAAGCAGACCCCTTTAGTTGGGCAATATAAAACAGCTTTTTACTTATAAAACTCTATTCCATGAATTCCGACTGTCAAGTCTGGAGCGGCGATTTCGGCGAATTAAGCCGGGGATTTTGCCTTTAAGGGCGCTTTTTAAACGCCATTTAGCGCTTGGGTGAAGCCGGGGTCGGTTGTCCTTCGCCGTCGGCCGGGGGGAGAATTGGTTATATAAAATATAAATTATTTTGGTCACCGGCCGGCCGGGAGGGCGTTCTAGCAATAAAAGCGTTGGTTGCTTCGATTCTACACTCTCATCGCAGACAAGGGGAACGCAATGGTCGGAAGAAAGCTCTGGTTCGTCGGGGTCTGGTTCATTTCCCTGGGCCTGTCGGCCGGCGAAGTCAAGGTGGTGGCCGAAACCGAACTGGTGGCCGTCGGCCCGATTCAGCCGGCCAAGCTGGCCGTGCGGCCCGGCTCGGGCGGGCGGGTCACCTTCCATTGGACCGCCCGGCCGCTGGCCAAGGATTATCAGGTCTTTGTCCATTGCACGGATGCGGTCGGGCGGATCGCCTTTCAGGCCGACCACGGGCCGGCCGTGCCGACCTCGGGCTGGAACGGCAAAGTCGAGTACGCCCGCACGATCTGGGTGCCGGCCGGCACGGCCGAGGGCGAGTATCAGATCTGGATCGGACTCTACGATCCGCAGGCGGTCGATACGGGTTGGGATCGGCAGCGGCTGCGGGCCGAGGCCGGCGCAGAGTTGGATGCGGACGCCGCCGGCGGGGCCAGCCAGCGCTGCCGAGTCGGGACTCTGACGGTCGATTCGCGCGCCCCGCTGCCGGAGCTGCCCGCCCCCAGCCTGGACCTGAGCGGCTATCACCTGACTTTCAGCGAAGAGTTCGACCAGTTGAGCGTCACTTCCGGCAAGGACGGCCATCCGGAAGCGCGCTGGCTGTCGCATATGCCCAACTGCCCGGATTTCGGCGACGCGAAATTTGCCGATCCCACGCCCGATTTTCCCTTCACCGTGCGCGAGGGGATTCTGGCCATCACCGCCCGGCGCGACGCCACCGGCTGGAAGGCCGGCCTGCTCTCCTCGATGAATGAGGCCGGCCAGGGCTTTTCGCAACAATACGGCTATTTCGAGATGCGGGCCAAATTCCCGGCCGCGGCCGGGATGTGGCCGGCCTTCTGGCTTCTGGGCGCCAATAGTTTCAAGGATCTGATCTCGCCCACCAAAACCGCGGGCTATCCCGAGATTGACGTGGTCGAACACTACAGCGCCATGCTGAACGCCATCCACACCACTCTGCACATCTGGGGGCCGGCCAAACGGCACACGGCCGACGTGGACCTGCTCGTCGGCGCCGGCCTGACCGAAGACTTCCACACCTACGGCGTGCTGGTCAGCGAGACGGATTTGATCTGGTACCTAGACGGCCGCGAGCTGCGCCGCCTGCCGACTCCGGCCGAGGTCAAGGTGCCGCTGTACATCCTGCTGGACCTGGCCGTCGGCGGCGGCTGGCCGGTGGAGGCCGCCTCCAGCCCGTCGCAAATGCTGGTGGACTACGTCCGGGCTTACGCCAAGAACTGAGCACTTTGCTTTCCGGGGGGGCTTTTTT
>CAYMGG010000066.1:0-20786 GCA_964389915.1 uncultured Planctomycetaceae bacterium | reverse complement strand
GCTGATCGCCGACGAGCCGACCACGGCCCTGGACGTGACCATCCAGGCCCAGGTCTTGGGCTTGATGAAAAGATTACAGAGCGAGGAACAGAGCAGCGTGCTCCTGGTGACTCACGACCTGGGCGTGGTGGCCCAGACCGCCGACCAGGTGGCGGTCATGTACTTGGGCCGGATCGTCGAGTCCGGCCCGGTACGGTCGCTCATCAAGGACCCGCGCCACCCCTATACTCAGGGGTTGCTCGCTTCACTTCCAGGCTTGCACATGAAGAGCGAACGTCTGCCCTCGATCAAGGGCACGGTGCCGAGCCTGACGGCGATTCCGCCGGGCTGCCCCTTCCATCCCCGCTGCCCGCACGCCCGGGCCGGGGTCTGCGATCAGGGCCAGCCGCCCGCCAGCCGGGAGTTCGCCCCCGGCCGCAGCGCCGCCTGCGCCCGCCTGGACGAGATCGTGACCGAAAGGAGTGTTGTATGACCACCGACGAAAAGCCGCTCCTGGAGGTCCGACGGCTCTGCAAATTCTATCCGCTCCACAGCCGGGGCCTGCGCCGCCGGGTGGTGGGACATGTCAAAGCCACCAACGAGGTCAGCTTCGATCTGCGCCGCAACGAGACCCTGGGCCTGGTGGGCGAGTCCGGCTGCGGCAAGACCACCACCGCCCGCAGCATTCTACGGGCCATCGATCCGACCTCGGGCAGCGCCGTTTTCCGGGTCGGCGGCCGAGAGTGGGATCTGGCGAAGCTCGCGCCGCGCGAACTGACGGCCATCCGGCCACACGTACAGATGATCTTCCAGGATCCCTTCTCCAGCCTCAATCCGCGCCTGACCGTGGGCGAGATCGTCCGCGAACCGCTGGACATCCACGGCCTGGGTACGCGCGCGGAGCGGGAGAAGAAGGTCGATGAAATCCTCGAACAGGTCGGCCTCAAGCCCGATCACAAGCCGCGCTATCCGCACGCCTTCTCCGGCGGCCAGCGCCAGCGGATCGGCATCGCCCGGGCCCTGATCCTTCGACCGGCCCTGGTGGTGGCCGACGAGGCGGTCAGCGCCCTGGACGTCTCGGTCCAGGCCCAGGTCATCAACCTGCTGGCCGACCTGAAAACCGAATTCAATCTGGCCATGATCTTCGTGGCCCACGACCTGAGCGTGGTCCGCCACATTTGCGACCGGGTGGCGGTGATGTACCTGGGCCGGATCGTCGAGTTGGCGCCGACCGAGGCTCTCTTCTCCGCTCCGCGCCACCCGTACACACGCCTGCTCCTGGGCGCTGTGCCCAGCCCCGATCCGGACGTGAAGCTCAGCTTCACCTCGGGCGAAGTGGCCGATGCGGCCAAGCCGCCGGCCGGCTGCGCCTTCCATCCGCGCTGTGACCGCTGCGCGGCCGGCTGCCGGGAACAGCCGCCTGAGCTTCGCGAGGTCGGCCCCGGACATTTTGTCGCTTGCGATCAGTTATGACGCATTTATGATTTTGTGCGGCGCGCTAGAGCGCCCGCCCCCTTGGCCAAGGAGACCAACCATGCCCGCCGAATCACCCCGCCCCGATTCCCGCCGCTTGCGTCTGGCCATTTTCTGCCAATTTTTGGCCTTATGCCTGGGCTTGAGTTTGGCTGCAACGCGAGTCGCGGCGGCGGAATCGCCCGCGATCGAAATGGAAACGCCGATTGCCATCCCCAACGGCGGGTTCGAAGACGGTCCCCAAGGTTGGACTTTCGGTCCCGAAGGCGGCATGGGTGAAATCTCCACCGCCCAGGCCGCCGCCGGCCAGCATTCGCTCAAGGTGACTGACCGGGACGGCAAAAAAGGCTCAGACATCAGCTCCGAGCGCCTCTCCATCCCGGGCCGCGGGGTCTACATTCTTCATGGCCAATACTTCGCCGTTTCCGGCGGCGGACTGGGAATGTATATCAAATTCTTCGACGCCCAAGGCCAGGCCCTGCCCCCCGACTACAGCACGGGCCTGCAAGGCAGCGACCCGGGCTGGCAGGATTTTTCGCTGACCGCCTACGGCCCGGAAAACGCCGCCACGCTGCAACTCTGGCTCCACAGCTACGACTCCGCCAAGGTTGAAGGCTACGTCGACAATTTGAGCCTGGGCTATAAAAAGACCATCGCCCCGCCCTGGGCCGGGCAGTACAAGCTCAAGCCCGAGGAGACCGCCCGCCTGACGCCGGCTGACGTGGTCGGCCCGGACGGAATCGTCTATCCCAATTGGAAGCGTACCGGCGTGCGCGGCGATATTCCCCAAGTCGAAACCAAGGCCACCATCGAGCAGTTCGGCGGCCGGGCCGATGATGAAATCGACGACTCCGCTGCCTTGGACGCGGCCAGCCGCTCGGTCGGCGAAGCCGGCGGCGGAGCGGTGCAATTGAGCGCAGGCACTTATTACCTTGATCAGCCCGTAACCATCCGCCATTCCGGAGTGGTCATCCGCGGTGTGGGCGCGGACCAGACCAAGGTAATTTTCCGTTATCGCATCCCCGACCCTGGCGCGGTCTTCTTCGGCCTCAAAGCCGGCGACACGCTCGGCGCCAAAACCCGGCTCCTGCTCCACTGCCGGCCGCAGGGAGTGGAAAAGATGCGGATCGAACTGGGCGGCGTGGTGCTGCGCGATTGGGTGCGCAGCCTGCACTCCGGCAATACGTTCGAATGCGCCGCCAACCCTGACAAAGCCCTGGAAAAACTGGCCGATGGGGAGTATGAACTCAAGGGCGTGGGCGAATACGCCGACGGCCATAAAAACGAAACCGCCTTGCGGGTGCGGCTGCAAAAGGACTGGGTTGACGAAAAGCCGCTGCCCGCCACCAACTCGGCCATCACCTTCCTGGGCCAGGGCTGGGACGGCGAAAAGATCAAGCTGACCCAGGACGGCCGGCGCGGCGACCTGCAACTGGAGATCGCCGACGCCTCCACGTTTAAACCCGGCGATTGCGTCTATATCGAAGGTCCGGCCACCGAACGCTGGAAAAAGTTGACCACCAACGCCTGTCGCTGGGGCATCTACCGGACCTACGCCACCGTAGTGGAGAAGGTGGAGGGCAACCGGCTGCATCTGGAGCAGCCCCTGCGCATCGATTTTCCGCTCATCGACGAATCGTTCGTGCGCAAGTTAGCGCCGATCTACCGTTGCGGCGTCGAAGACCTGTACCTGGAGCAGACCGAAGACTTGTGGATCACCACGGTCACCTTCTATCAGGCCTGGGACTGCTGGGCCAAGGGCGTGCGGGTGCGCAAATGCGGCCGCAATCCAGTCTACGGCAGCTTTGCCAAGTGGTGCACGATCCGCGACTGCGTCTTCGACGACGCCTGGTTCAAGGGCGGCGGCGGTACGGCCTACGCCGGCTGGGAAAAATGCTGGGACAGCCTGACCGAGCACCTGGAGACCTTCAAATTCCGCCACGCTCCGCTTTATCAATGGTCGGCATCGGGCAACGTGATCCGCCAGAGCGTGTTCCACGACTCGGACGCCCAGTGGCACTCCGGCTGGACCAACGAAAACCTGTTCGAGGAATGCGTGATCGAGAGCGTGACCGGCAACGGCGGTTATGGCTTCGGCATGTGGGCCTCGCCCCCCGAGGACGCGGCCCACGGCCCCAACGGCCCGCGCAACGTGATCTACAATTGCAGCGTCACCTCGCCCAAGGATGGCCTCTGGATGGGCGGTATGAACGAGAACTGGCTGGTCCTCTACAACCGCTTCGCCGTGCAGCAGGGCTGCGGCATCACGGCCAAGACTGCCAGCTTCGACCACCTCATCAAGGGCAACGTCTTCGTGCTGGAGAATTCGAAAGAGCCCCTGCTCAAGTTGCTTTCGCCGGATTGCCTGGGCGTGGAATTGACGGATAATGTCCTCTACGGCGGTAACGGCCAGCTCTGCATGGGCATGACCCAGCCGGCGCTCGTCGAGCGCAACGACATCCGCCCGCTGGACAAGAATGCGCCCCGCCCCACCCCGGCGGTGGCGTCCATCTACGAATGGCAGCAGCGGGCCAAATAGCCGCCGCCACGCACAAAACCAAGCCCCTCGCTTGCCAGAAGCGGGGGGCTTGGTTTTATGTCAATTCACCGAGCGCTAGCGATTGACTTCAGATTTGAGAGAACTTTTTTGAAAAAAAGTTCTCTCAAGCTCTCTCAAAAAACTTTGGCCCGGCTTCGCATTTTCACCGTTCCAGCTGATTCATGGCGAATCGGGTGACGTTCGAGTTCCGACACCACAAGTTCTCCCCTCTAAACGTTAGCAAAGGCGAAGCCGGATGAGAGTTTTTGGGAGGGGTCCGGGGAACCTTTTTTGCAAAAAAGGTTCCCCGGAAGCGGTTTTTCCGCTTACGCCTCCGGCCCCCAGGCCCGAGCGTCATCGGCCGGACCTGAATAGGTAAACCGGTCCTCGCCCGGGTTGAGTTCGTCGGGCGGGCAGAGAATCGCGCCGACCGGGAAGGTCAGGCCGCCAGGCGCAAGGAGCGGATCGTCGGTCCGCCGCATCCAGTTGTCCAGCCGGGCGCGCAAGTCAGCCAGCGCCGCCGCCCCGCGTGGCGCGTTGACCAGGTTGTTCTGTTCGTTGGGGTCGAACATCAGGTCGTACAGCTCTTCTCGGGCCAGCGCATGTTCGCGCCAGCCTTCGGCCAACCAAAGGCGCTTGGCTTCGCTGTCGTCGCAGTTGGGACGCACAGTCTTCAGATAGCGCGAGTAGCGACGGATGTATTTCCACCGCTTGGTCCGTACGCACCGCTGCGGCTCGACGGCGGCATGAACGTTGACCTCGGCAAAGACCTCCTCGCGAATCGCCGGCCGTTCGCCGCGCAGCCAGGGCAGGACCGATTCGCCCTGTAACCACGCCGGCCGGGCCTGCCCCACAAGCTCGCATAGCGTGGGGAAGATATCCACATGTGAAACCATCTCTTCACAGACCTTGCCGCCCGTAAAGCCGCCCGGGCCACGCATCAGCAGCATCACCCCGATGCCGCCGTCATAGAGATTGCACTTCATGCGCGGGAAAGCGATGCCGTGGTCCGTGGTGCAGATGACCAGAGTATTTTCGGCCAGCCCGTTGTGCCGGAGCGCATCGAGCACCCGCCCCATCCGCTCGTCAAGAATGTGCGCACTGGCTTTGAATCGTGCCATCTCGTGCCGAATCTCGGGCGTATCGGGCAGAGGCGCCGGCGGTAGGCAGTAACGTGCGTCGTCCATGGCCCGGGCTTCGGGGAAAGGCAGATGAGTCTGGATAAAGCCGACCGAAAGAAAGAATGGCTCGGTTGGCTTGGTCCGCAGGAACTCGACGGCTTTCTCGTCGGTCAGCCGATGATCGACGGTCAAAATCTGATCATAGCCGATCTGCTCCGCTTTCGGGGCGATGTGCTGCACTCCGGCCAGGGCCGAAGTGTAGCCGGCCGACTTGAGGGTATGGATCAGATGCTGATTGAAATCGCTCAATTGATAGCCGCGGTGGGCCAGGCCCAGCATGCCGGCGTTATGGGCGCTCTGGCCGGTGAGCAGGCCCGCCCGGCTGGCCGAACAGGTGGGATTGGCGCAGAAGCACTGCCGGAAGAGCACCCCCTCTTCGGCCAACCGCTGCAGATTGGGCGTGGGCACGGCGTGACCGTAGGGTTGGATGTAGCGCCCGGTGTCGTGGGAATGCAGATAAAGGATGTTCGGTTTGCCGGCCATGTTTTTTATTCTCCGTATCGCGCGACGGGTCATCCGCCGAAGCCAATTATACCCAAAAATGCAAAAACCAACCTCTTTGATTCTCACGCCAGTCATGTTATCCTTAAAAATCAGGACAAACCATAGCCTGACTGGAGAAAAACATGACAAAACTGGGCATCGGACAGGAACCCTTCAGCGTGATCCGCCGCCTGGCGCTCGGAACCGGCTTTGTCTCCCTGGGCTTGAATCTGCACCATAACGCCAGCCCCACCAATCCCGACAAGGTCTGGAATCGTTACGCCGGCGGCCTGGTGCTGCGCGGAAGGGGCGAATATACTGACTGGGCCGGCCGGCGCACCCCGATCGGCCCGGGAGATTTCGTCCACCATCTGCCCGGTCGCTATCACCATATCACGCGCGAGCCGGCCGGCTGGGACGAGTTCAGCCTGGTCATGGATGCGGACCTGTTCGGTCGGTTGGCGGGCCTGGGGCTGGTGGATGATTCGCGCGGCGTCTGGCCGGTCGGCGCTGAACGGGAATTGAGCGAAAGATTCGGGCAATTCCGCGCGCATCTGGAGAAGGCCGCCGAAACCGCGGGCGGCGCTCTCTGCCTGGAGGCCGGGGCGCTGCTCTGGCGCATTCGGGAACTGGCCGGCGAGGCCGCCCCCGCCCCAGCCCTGCAACGCCAGATCGAATCGATCCGCGAACGGCTGGCCCAGGACTATCGCGGCCAACTCTCCCTCGCCCGGCTGGCCGCCGAAACCGGCATCAGTTACGACCATTTCCGCCGCCGGTTCCGCGAACAGGTCGGCCAGGCGCCCGGCAGCTACCGCAACGAACAGCGGTTGGAGCAGGCGCGGCTGCTATTGGGGTATCAACGCATCCGCGTCGGCGAAGTGGCCGCCCGGCTGGGCTACGCCGACCCCTTCGTCTTCTCCCGCCAGTTCAAACGCCGCTTCGGAGTTTCGCCCAAAGGTTACGCGCGTAGCCAACTGCAGCAATAACGGCAGCCGCGCGAATTCCGGGGAACTTTTTTGCAAAAAAGTTTCCCCGGTCCCCTTCAAAAAACTCTCATCATAACTTTTTTCGCAAATGTTCACGGGATTCACGAAGACCGACCGCGAGAAAATAAGCGGCGGCGATTACTCTGTACGCCTTCCCCCCGTTTTCCATCTGAACGATCTAAACAGCGAAGCTGGATAAAGTTTTTTGAAAGAGCTTGAGAGAACTTTTTTTCAAAAAAGTTCTCTCAAATCCATCCGAGGTTTATGCAGATTCCTTCAAATTAATTTCGCCGCCTTCCGAAATTACTTTGCCGCGCGGACGTGCTGGCAGAGAAAGTCCAGCCCGGCCTCGTCGCGATCCAGTTCGTGGCCGCCGGCAAAAGCGCGGAAGGTGAAATGCTTCGGCACGCCGGCCGCGCGGTAGTAGGTCCGCACCCGCCCGGCTTGTCGGCGCGCGCCCGCCACGTTGAAGAGCTCGTCCTTTACGCCCACTTCGATCCAGAGCGGCCGGGGGCAGATCAGGCCGACCACCTCGGGATCGAGAAACTTCTGGGCCGCCCCCTTCCAGGTCCAGTCGGCCCAGTTGTAGGCATAGCGGTCGTTAAAGAAGCAGGAACTGAGCGCGGCCTTGATGCGCGGATCGGCGGCAGTGGTGAAGAGCGTGAAATGGCCGCCGTAGGACAATCCGACCATGCCCACCCGTTTGGCCTCAATCTCCGGCCGCTCGCAAAGGTAATCCAGACTACGCCGCAGGCGATAGATTTCCAGGGCAGTGATCGAACCGCCCAATTGTTTCAGGTGCGCGTCGAAATTCTGGCGCTGATTGGCCGGACCGTAGTTTTCGGACCAGAGCTGCAATTGCGGAGCGAAGACGGCAAAGCCCCGTCGCCGCACCCGCAGAACCATATCATTGTAATTGGCCGTGCCGCCTAGCAGCCCGCCGACCAATTCCGGCGTGCCCAGTCCGCCGTGCTGGCAGAGCATGAGCGGATGCGGCCCCGCGGCGGAGGGGACGAAATAAAGCCCGTAGGTTTCGAGTCCCGGCAGGGTCCGGATCCAGAGGCGGTAGACCTTGCCCAGTTCGTCCTCGCCCACCAATTCACGGCGGGCCGTCGGCCGCGCGGGCGACTCAGGCGCGGGCGACAAAGGCCAGCCCAGTAGCGCATAAAAATCGCGACGATATTTGCCCAGACTGCGCGCGTAGGCCGCCGGCGTCCCGCCGGCAGGACGGAAATACTCCCGCCGCCGCCGGTCGGCCGTTGCCCGTTCGCGCTTGACCAACGCCTCCATTTCGGCCAGCATCCGCTCGCGATGCGGCCGGCCGACCGCCAACGATTCCCGCACCGGGCGCAAACGTTTCATAAGCTTCCCCTCCCGAAAAACGAACCTGGGAGCGCGGCCGGCGGCCGCGCCCCGGCGAATTCAGAGTGTCGCGCCAACCGCGCGCAACCAGGCTTGGGCGATAAGCGCATGCCCGGCCTGGCTCGGGTGCACGCCGTCGGCGGCCCAGAAGGCCGGTTCCCGCTGGGCCGAAGCGGCGGCAAAAATCCCGTCCAACGGGACATAGACCGCCCCAAACTCGCGGGCCAGATCGCGGGCCACGGCGATCTTGGGGTCCAGATCGACCCGCCAGGCCCGCCGGTCTTCTGGCACGGGCAGGACGAACGGCTCGAGAATGACCAGTCGCGCGCCGGCTTTCGTCGTCCGGGCGCAGATTTCCCGGTACTTTTCGGCGTAGGCCTCGGTCGCGGTGGGGTCGTTATGGTCGTAGCGGCGCCAGGTGTCGTTGATCCCGATCAGGATCGACACCCAGTCGGGCTTGAGCTCGAGGCAGTCCGGCCCCCAGCGGTCGGCCAGATCCTTGACCCGGTTGCCGCTGATGCCCCGGTTTAGGAAGCGCGCCCGAATCTCCGGCTGGCCGGCCGAAAACCAGGCCGCGACCAGATTGGCGTAACCGCCGCCCAAGCCCGCGTCGTCGGTGCGGCTGCGGCCGGCGTCGGTGATGCTGTCGCCTTGAAACAGTACTGTCGCTTGCGGCTGGATCAACATTAACTGCTCCTTCTGTCCGATCAGGGCCGAGTTCATTCTCGGCCCAAGCTGAATGGCCTAAGGGTGAAAAATCACCCGACCGCGCGGGCTATTTCTCCCCGAACATCGCCTTGCGGCGCAGAATGTGATGGTAGTGCTGGGCGAAGCGGTGAGCCTCGTCGCGCACGTACATGAGCAGCTTGAGCCCGGCGTGTCGCCGGCTCATGGGCAGCGGCCCCTCGACTCCGGCCCGGTAAGGGATCTCCTCGCGCTTGGCCAGAGACAGCAGCGCCGGCACGGCGATGCCCAATTCCTGCAAAGCGCTGGCGGCGGCGTTCAACTGGCCCACGCCGCCGTCGATCAGCACCAGATCGGGCAGTTCGCCGCCTTCCTGGCGCAGCCGCGAGTAGCGCCGCCGCACCACTTCGGCCACGCAGGCGAAATCGTCCTGGCCGGCCACACTCTTGATGCGAAAGCGCCGGTAGCCGTCCTTCCAGGGCTGACCGTCCAGGAAGTAGACTAGCGATCCGACCGTCTCGCGCCCCTGCAAATTGGCGATGTCGATCCCCTCGATCCGGCGGGGGGAGAAATCCAGCCCCAAGACTTCGCGCAGGGCCTCCAGGCCCCTAACCGGGTCGTACTCGGGCGGCGGGGGGACCAGCGTCTCGTCCACGGCCGGCTGATTGTTCACGTTCTCCAGGGCCTGCACCAGGTCGCGCAGGCCGGCGGCAGTCTCGAACTCCAGCCGGCCGGCGGCGGCCTGCATCTCCCGCCGCAACTCCTCGATCAGATCCTTCTTCTGGCCGCTCAGAAAGCGGCAGAGCGAATGAATCCGCCGCCGGTACTCCTCCTTGTCGATCAGATTCCGGCAGGGCCCGGCGCAGCGGGCTATCTGGTAATTGAGACAGGACCGCCCGGCCCGGTCGGCCTTCGCGTCGATCCGCCGCTTGCAGGTGCGGAACCGAAAAATCCGTTGCAGGGCCTGCAAACAAAGACGCACGTCGGTGGAGGAGACGAAGGGGCCGAAGACCCGGTGGCGCTTGGGCTGGGGCTGGCGGGTGACGTAGACGCGAGGGAAGTCCTCGTCCAGCGTCACCTCGATGTACGGGTAGAGCTCGCCATGCTTGAGCATGACGTTGTACTTGGGCTGGAAATCCTTGATCAGCCGGCTCTCCAGCAGGAAGGCCTCGATCTCCGATTCGGTCTCGACGTAATCGAAATCGACCACGTTCTCCAGCAGGGCGGCCTCCTTCGGCGCCCGGTCGCGGGCGAGAAAGTAGCTGCTGACCCGGGCGCGCAGGTCCTTGGCCTTGCCGACGTAGATCTCGCGGCCGGCGTCGTCTTTCATGATATAACAGCCCGGCACGCGCGGCAGGGCCTTGGCCTTCTCAAGCAACGGGGAAACGGAGGCGTCTTCGGGCATGGGCGAACCGGGGGAAAGGCCTTAAGGCTTGCGGGCATACCGCCCGGAGACCACCGGCCGGCCGTCGCCCAGGGTGAAATAGAAGGCCGCGCCCAGGTTGACGGCGCTCTCCACCCAGATCCGGCCGCCGTGGCGGTCGATGATGCGCTTGACCGTGGAGAGGCCGACGCCCGTGCCGGCAAAATCCTTTTCGCTGTGGATGCGGGAGAAGGGTTTGAAGAGTCGGTCGGCCAGGAGCATGTCGAATCCGACGCCGTTATCGCGCACGCAGAAGGTGCGCGTGCCGCCCTCTTCCTCGAGGCTGAACTCGATCCGGGCAGGATTCTCCTGGGCCGTGTACTTCCAGGCGTTCTGGAGCAGGTTCTGCAAGGCCAGATAGATCAGGTTGGCATCGGCGGCGGCCTTGAGGCCGGGCATGATCGCCACCTCCACCGGCCGGGCCGGATCCTGATCCCGGAGGTTGGCGACGATCTCCTCGGCCATGGTGCTCAGGTCGACCTCGCGCAGGTGCAGCTCGCCCCGGCCGACCCGGGCGTAGTCGAGCAGAGCCGTAATCAGCGAATTGGCCCGCATGGCGGCGTTCTGAACGCGCGTCAGGCAGTCGCGCGTTTCCGGAGCCAGCCGTCCGTCGTCCTGTAGCAGCCCCAGGTCGGCGAACCCCTTGATCGACACCAGCGGCGTGCGCAGGTCGTGGGCCACGGTGCGAGTGAAGGCGTCCAGTTCCTCGTTGATCGTCTCCAGCCGCTCGTTGGCCCCGGCCAGTTCCTCGGTCAGGTTACGCAACCCCTCCTTCTCCCGCTCCAGATCGAGGGTGCGGGCCTGCAAGTTCTGCTCGACCTCGAGCGCGTGCAGGATCAGCTTGCCGGCCAGCGGCCGCAGCACCAGCAGCATCACCGCCGTCCCCAGCACGGCCAGGCCGATGATGACCAGCCCCAGCCGCTCCACCAGTTCGTGAAGTTTCTGTAGCAGGGAGACCTCGCTCTCGCGCACGCAGATGCCCCAATCGGTGCCGCGGATCGGGGCGAAGGCGACAAATTCCGGCGGCCGGTTTTCGCCGAAGAAGCGGATCAGATCGGTCTTGCCCGTACAGGCCTGACGCAGGGCTTGCAGGACGGCCGGATCGGTCGAACCGTCATGGACCCGCCCGGTGGCGCCGACCATGAGAATGATCCGCAGCTTGTCGCCCTCGAGATGCCCGACGTAGGTATCCTCGTATTCCTCGTAG
The DNA here is from genome assembly GCA_964389915.1 of uncultured Planctomycetaceae bacterium. Taxonomy (GTDB): domain Bacteria; phylum Planctomycetota; class SZUA-567; order SZUA-567; family SZUA-567; genus CAYMGG01. The sequence continues at coordinate 9,469 of CAYMGG010000066.1, read as the reverse complement.
TAAATCATCTCCTCGAGTTCGGCCGCAAGCCCCGCAAACTCGTGAAGCATGACCAGCCAGCCGAGAGTCCGGTTGGCAGCGTCACGGATCTCGATCCGCAGCAGCAGATAGCGTTGGCCGCGCACGAGCACCGGGTAGTAGGCGCTCGCCTCCCCGCCGGGATGCGCCGCCAGCAGCGGTGCCGGCAGAGCGATCCCGGATTGGGCGATCTCGGTTCCATCGAGTTTGAGGCAGATCGTGCCGGCGATTCGCGGCTCGACGCTCAGAGCGTCGCTGAGGTTGGCCTGAATGGCCGCAGTCGCAGCCGCGGCCGTCAGCTTCCCGGCGGCCAGGTCCTGGAGCGCCAGGCGCAGGCCCGACCGGCTGGCCAGATGCCGGGCCGTGGACTGCGCCTCGGCCAGGAAACTCTGGATCATGAGCGAACGGGAGCGCATCAGCGAATAAAGCCGCTCTTCGTTGACCGTGCGCAACGAACGATAGAGCGGCACCACTCCGACCAAGGCGACCAGCAGGCAGGCCAGCAGCAACGTCAACACGGAACTGATCAGGATCGACCGCCGCAGCTGGTCGCTTCCGCCGGTATCGCCCATCTTGCCGCCTCCTCCGGCCCGGCAGACTGCATCCGGGCGGACGGATCATGGAAAATGTTGTCTGCCGGCGCTCGGGATTCCCGGTCGCGACCAGCGCCGAGGGGGAAAAGAACGGCGTCGGGAGTCGCGTGAAAACCGCCCCCCCAATAGTCCCCAGGCTGCCCCCCCCTTTTCGGACCAGCCTCTCGTCCTCAGGCAAAACCACTGCCTATTATATTATGTCACGGGCTCGCCCACAATCCTCCGCGCATTAACTAACGGTCCAAAATCTGGCCCCGCCACTCCCGGGGTGTCTGCTGGGTGTATTTCTTGAAAACGGCGGCGAAATACTGGGAGGAAGAGAAGCCCAGATCGTATGCCAACTGGGTGATCGGCCGGCGCGGATCGGCCAGCCAGCGCTTGGCCAACTCGATCTTGCGCCGCTGGACGTAATCCCCGGGCGAAAGTCCCACCGTCGCCTTGAACCTGGCCTTGAACCAGCTGGTCGACAGGTCCGCAATTTCAGCCAATTCAGCCACGGCCAGCGGCCGTTGCAGATTGGCTTCGATATGCGCCAGCACCCGGTTGAAACCGCCGCCAGCGGGCAGGGACTCGGAGTGTTCCGCCGCCTCCAGCACCAGCAGGAGAATTTCGACCAGGCAATTGGCCAGCGCCAACTCGCGCCAGTCCGATTCGGGCCGCTCCAGCAGCACGAAGCCGCGCCGGAACCGACCGGCGATCTCCTCCGGCCCGGGAAAGCAGCGCCGGGGCATGGCCCGCAACCGGGCCGCCAGCCGCAGCGCGCCGTTCGGGGCCAGCCCCAGCCAGCGCTCGCCCCGCCGGGGCAGGCGCACCTGGAGCCAGAAGAGCGCCCCCCGTTCCATCGGGTGACGCCCCGAACCGTGCTGCTCGTCGGGAAAGGTCACGAACACGTCCCCGGCGGCCAGGGCGTAATCCCGCTCGCCCACGCGGAACACCTGCCGCCCCTCGCGCAGGTAACAGATCTCCAGGCAGCCGAGGTGGAGGTGCTCGCTCAGCTGCCGCCGGGCGCGAACGTAGCTGTACTGGCCGAAGGTTGGAATCTCCGGCCGCCCCCAGGCGGCCAGGTCGAACATGAGCGGGTTGGGCGCCGCCGGCGGATGGGGAAAACGTTGGGCGCGGACCATGTATAAAATAGTACTGAGTATTCGAGTGAAAGCAATATTGTTTTGCCGGGGCTATATTTCAGACAGCCGGGCCCAGCCGAGCTCCGCCTCGCCGCCGGCATAGTCCGAACCCCTGGACCGACGCGGAGGTCGGCCGACCGAGGAGCGTCCCCATGCCCCAAACGTCCCGCGAAATCGTCCGCCGCGCCCTGCGGTTTGAATCCCCTGAGCGCTTGCCCCGCCAGCTCTGGGCCCTGCCCTGGGCCGAGCAGCATCAGCCCGCGGCCCTGGCTGAACTGCGCCGCCGCTGGCCGAGCGATTTCGGCGGCTGCGCCCAGGTCTACCGCCCCTCCCCGCGCGTCTCGGGCCAGCCCCACGAGATTGGCCGCTACGTCGACGCCTGGGGCTGCGTCTTCACCAACATCCAGGCCGGGGTCATCGGCGAGGTGCGCGAGCCGCTGCTTGAGAATCTATCCGACTGGCGCGAACGGCTGCGCCCGCCCTACGAAACCCTGCCCGAAAATCCGGCCGCGGCCCGAGACGCGGTCAATCGGGCCTACGCCCAGACCGAACTCTTCGTCGGCGCCGGCTGTTGCCCGCGCCCCTGGGAGCGCTACCAGTTCCTGCGCGGCACGGAAAACGCGATGATCGACGTGGCCGAAGCGGAGGACGATTTCCGCGCCGCCTTGCAGGCCATCCACGAATTCCACCTCAAGGAGCTCGAATTCTGGGTCGCCACCGACGTCGACAGCATCCACTTCATGGACGACTGGGGGGCGCAAAACCAGCTGCTCATCTCGCCGGCCGCCTGGCGGGAGTTCTTCAAGCCCCTCTACCGGGACTACATCGACCTGGCCCACGCCCACGGCAAGTTCGCCTTCATGCACTCCGACGGCCACATCGCCGCGATCTATCCGGACCTGGTCGAATTGGGGCTTGACGCCCTGAACAGCCAGCTCTTCTGTATGGACCTGGCCGAGTTAGGCCGGATCGCCAAGGGGCGGATGACCTTCTGGGGCGAGATCGACCGCCAGCACGTCCTGACCGCCGCCGACCCGCAGGTCGGCCGGGACGCCGTGCGCCTGGTGGCCAGACACCTCTACGACCCGCGCGGCGGCCTGATCGCCCAGTTCGAGATCGGGCCCGGCGCGCACGGCCCGACCGCGGTGGCGATCATGGAGGAATGGGACGCCGTCGAGCGCGAAGCCAGCCTGGTGGGGGCCTGACGCCGACCCGCTCCGCCGCCGGCCGCCCGGCCGGCGGCGGGGGACCTAACCGAATCCTCATCCCGAAAAACCGCCGCCCCAGGGCCGCCCCCTTGACTTGCCCCGCTTTTTGCGCAAAGTAATGCGGATGGCGGTCGCCGGCCGCCTCTGGCTTTCGCCACGGCCACGCGGCCGCCTCCCCTCCGGCTCGGCGGATTGACTGCTTGCGCAAAAACTACCGGCTCGGCGAAGGGCGGATCGTCGAATGCGACGAATCCGAAGCTCAAATCCTGGTCTTCAACGCCCCGACCGACGCGGAAAAAGCGTTTCTGGTCGGCGAGTTCAAAATCGACGAACACACCCTCAATTCATCGCTCGACCCCGACGAGCTCTCGCGACTGGAATTCGAGCCCGAACATGCGGCGTTGATCATCAACCGGCCCAAGAACTACTGCCGGGAGGACCAGTTCCTCTTCAAGGTCACCTCCACCGGCCTCTTCCTCTTCAAAAGCAAGCTGATCGTCGTGCTGGCCGACGAGGCGACGGTCTTCGACAGCAGCAAGACGTTCATGCGTGTGGCCTCCCTGCCCGACACGGCCCTGCGCATCCTCTTCCGCTCGATCTTCCACTTCCTCGGCCACCTGAAGGTCATCAACGCCATCTCCGACGAGTTGGAACAGAAGATCAACACGGCCATGGAGAACCGCTACCTGATCAACCTCTTCGCCCTGGAAAAGAGCCTGGTCTATCTGGTCAACGCCATCCACACCAACGGCACCCTGATCGAACGGATGCGCCATAACGCCGCCCGGCTGGGCTTCAGCGTCGAGGAGGTGGAGCTGCTGGACGACATCCACATCGAAAACACCGAATGCGGCAAGCAGGCCGAAATCTACGCCAACATCATTACCGGCATGATGGACGCGCGGGTCTCCATCGTCAGCAACAACCTGAACATCATGATGAAGAACCTGAACGCCCTGGTGATCGCAGTGGCGATCCCCAGCTTCTTCGCCAGCATGGGGGGGATGTCGGAACTGACCATGATGACCGGGGCCGAGTGGAAGATCGCCTATCCGCTCTTCATGGTGGCCATGGTCGGCCTGGGCGCGGGCACCTTTTACCTGGTCCGTTACCTGGAACGATTCTGGCACTAAGCTTCGGCCGAAACGCGCAAAAAAATAACCTTGACAAAATTCACGGAACCTTTATATTACATCTCACGCTGGTCGCGGTGAAAGCCGCGCCAGTTGCATTTTAAGGGCGTGTGGCGCAATTGGTTAGCGTACCAGACTGTCGATCTGGTGGTTGCGGGTTCGAGTCCCGTCACGCTCGCCAGAATCTAGGCCCTGCAAGCTATCAGCTTGCAGGGCTTTTTCGTTGGCAAGCATAGAGTTATAACTTTCCGCCTCCACCGCCAGGCGCAAAGGCTCGTTTCCGGCGTTATCCGGGTTTTTTCCAGATTCGAGGCACAAAAAGGCACAACCAGAGGCACAGTATTCGCTATGATCTAGCGCATTTGTGCTATCCTGAATCAAGGAGGATTCGCCCAGATCATTAGTGCCGGTTTTTTGCGCGGATTCCCCGGCGGGAGCAAGAGACAGTTCGGGGATTTTCGGCAGACTGGCCACGGCCCCGCCAACGTCCAGCAGCGCCGGATCAGTATAGACATTCGCGGTCAGCTTCGGGTCACTGTGCCGCATTGCGGCCTGGGCGGTTCGCAACGGCGCGCCGGCCGCACTCAGCCCTGTTCCAAAGCTCGTACGTAGCGCGTGGACGTCCAGCACGCGACCCCGGGCGTCAACCTTCTCGATTCCAGCAACCGCAAGGTCACGATCAAAAATTTTCACCAGCCCCATGGGCAGGTTTAGCAACGGCATGCCAGCCGGCAGCGCGTTCGGGATCGGCGCTTGTTGGCCCCGGATGATAGTCCGGCGTGCCTCGGCTTGAATTTTGGCCAGCCGGTCGGCCAGGAATACCCGCAGATCAGCCGCCAGATCGGCCGGTAAGGGCAGCGTGTTGCCCTGGCGATTCTTCTCCGTTTCCGCCCTCAGCCTGATAGCCGGCGGCACAGCCTCAAGGTCGACGTCGCCAACCGTGACTTGCGCCAGTTCGCCCTTGCGGATGCCACTTCCCAGCAGCGTCCGGTAGACAAGCTCCCACTCCCGGCCTTCGGCTTCGAGTTCGGCCACAGCGTCCGCGTCCAGGCGCCCCCGCGCCCGCGCACAGGCGGCCGACAAATCGCCAAACGACAACGGCGCATAGGTCCAGTTCGTGCGCTGGCGGCGATGTCCTGGCTTGGAGGCCAGTTTGATGATTTCCCGCCCCCGCTCCGCCAGCGACCGCAGCCTGGCCACTGCCAGCAGCCGGCCGGCCTCAGCAGGTGTCAGGGCGCGGCGAACGTGCCGCCGGTCAGATCGGACGCAAGCGGTAGGCAGGTGTGAAAACGGATTCTCCCCCACCAGTCCAGACCGGCGAAGCCAATTCCCGAAGGAGGCCAGCGCTACGCGGTAAGAGTTCCGAGTCCTGGCGCTCATTCCATGATCGGCCTGTATGGCCAGCCAGTTCTCAGCGCGCCCGGCCAAGTCGGGCAAATTGCCGGCCCGGGTCTCGACAATGATACGTTCGATCCTGTCCCCCGTCTCGACAACGTGGCGCTCGCAGCGGCCGGCGGCGGCCAGATACCGGCGATAGCCCTCGCAACCCCGCCACTCGCACCGCCGAGGGGAACCGGTCTGTTAAGCAAGAGGGGGGCATTAAACAGAGAATCTGAGAGTCGGAGAACGGTATCTCGGACGCCCGAGAGGAACCGTCACGGTTCCTCTCTTCACCCCGACTCTCAGGTTGCGAACCGAGAAAATCGGGCGCGGCGGGTTGCTCGCGTAACTCTTGCCAGGCAACGGGATATGAAAGCGCCCGACCGGGAGGCTTCCCGCGTCGGGCGTTAAGCAGCGGGCCGTTGCCGGCTCGCTGATTTTGAGTTGGCTCCCCAAAGAGAACCGTCTTCATAACCATTCTCTACTTTTTCCACAAGTTTTCCAAATCTTGTAATGCCCTGCCAAATATTTCGTTATGTCTTTTTTTTACCAAACCAGTATAAGTTATCAGCATCATCCTACCGCCCTTACGCCCTGTTTCAATAGGCCCGGGCAGCCTATCTACTCCCGATTCAGCACTCTCTCCCAGTCATTCCTCTTGCAACTCACGCCCCCTTTTGTAATATGAACATTGATAGTTTATATTGAAGGATAAGGGCTATGATCTCGCGCACCCTTGCTGCCAGACTGTCCCAGGCGGCAACGCAGTATCCTGTGCTTTCACTCACGGGACCGCGCCAATCCGGCAAGACCACCCTGGCGAAGAGCGCATTCCCTACTCACGCCTATGTCTCCCTGGAAGCGCCAGACGCTCGCGAGTTTGCCCTGTCTGACCCGAAGGGGTTCCTGGCCCAGTTCAAGGGTGGCGTAATCCTCGACGAGGTCCAGCGCACGCCGGAGCTGTTCTCTTACATCCAGGGCATCGTTGACGAGCATGACCGGCCAGGCGAATTCATCCTCACTGGCTCACAAAACTTCTTGATCAGCGACAAGATCTCCCAATCGCTGGCCGGCCGCGCTGCGATCCTGCATCTGCTTCCATTCTCTAGAGCGGAGTTGACCGGAGAGCAGTCGACCTCGCCGCTGGCGCTCCTGGAGCCGCAGCCATTGGTTCCACCGGCCACGGCGCTATGGGCGACCTTGTTCGCCGGATTCTATCCCCGCATCCATGACAAGGGACTGCCGCCGCAAGACTGGCTGGGCAACTATGTGCAGACATATCTCGAGCGAGATGTGCGGCAGTTGATCAACGTCGGCGATCTGGAGGTATTTGCCCGATTCCTGCGCCTCTGCGCCGGCCGCAACGGGCAGATCCTCGACTATGTCTCTCTCGGCAACGACTGCGGCGTCAGCAACACCACGGCCAAGCGGTGGCTCTCAGTCCTGGAGGCGAGTTTCCTCGTGAAACTGCTGCGCCCGCACCATGCCAATTTCAACAAGCGCCTGATCAAGTCGCCCAAACTCTACTTCCTCGATACGGGGCTTCTTTGCTACCTGCTGGGCATCCGTTCTCCGCAGGAACTCGAGGTTCATTCCTCGCGCGGTGCCGTTTTCGAGGCCTTCGCCGTGTCCGAATTCACGAAGCATTACCTGAATCGGGGCGAAGTGCCGCCTCTCTTCTACTGGCGGGATTCGCAAGGCAACGAGATCGACATTCTGATCGAGGCTGGCTGCCAGCTCTTGCCGATTGAGGTCAAGTCCGGCCAGACCGTGTCCGGAGAGGCGCTGCAAGGCGTGGAGAAATGGCTGGGCCTCGCTGGCCAGACAGCCGGGGGCGGCCTCCTCTTCCATGGCGGGGAGCAGTGCTATCGACGTGGAAAGATCACGGTGCAACCCTGGCACGCGCTGTGAATCGGTCTTCGCCGTGTCATTGCCGCCCGGCGTTGCCGCCGCCAAAGTCTGCTCTTGAAACGAAATCCCCCGCGCCTTCCGATTCCCCGCCTTGTTCGCCGCACTACCGCCCAGCAGCACGGTGGTCTTCCAGCGATAGAACGAGCCGTAGGAAAGACCGTGGACACGGCAAAAGGCCCGGATATTCAAGCCGGAGGCGGCCTGCTTCTGGATGGCGGCCAGCCAGAACTCTTCCTTGGCGCTTACGATTATAATGAAGTAAGCCACCTGAAAGCTATTTTAGCCCCAGGTGGCCCTTTTTATATGCCGATTATTGTACTATTTTCTGTAGCGAATATTTTACTCGACTTAAATCCCTAATATAACATTACCTATGCAGAAATCCAAGTCGCCCTCGCCTACGTAGCCAATAAGTATTTTCTCTGTTTTATTGGTTTTCAATGCGAGATAATTGTTCAAATCGAAATAAATAGTTCGCCATCTGCCATCTGCAAAAGTCCCTTCTACACGAACCGACATGGCTACATATCCGCCTTTATAGCCAAAAATAATCGTCATTTTCTTATCTATTTCGACAACACCTGCCTTACATCCAAACTGCATATAACCAAAAGGCGAAAGATCTGCCTCTATCCCCGAAAGTTTTTTGCATGCCCAAAAAACGTAATGTTCGTTTTTGGCAGCTTTCATTTTGTATCGCAGATAGCATTTGCCATCGTTTGTTTCCATATTCATTGACGACGTTGATTTTGGTTTTGCCTTGTCATTTGGCTGTTTATTTTCTTGTTCAATTTGCCAGCCATTGATTCCATTGGTAAAAACGCCTGCAAGGTACTGATTTTTATCGTTAAGTAGTGTCTCCCATTCTGTTGAAGGACGGCACGGTTAAGGATCATGCCGACCTTGCCCGCCTGGGCGGCGTCTCCCGCGCCCGGATCACGCAGATCATGAATCTACGGTTGTTGACTCCGGATATTCAAGAGCAGCTTCTATTTCACGAGCGCGCTCATGGTCCCAAGGATACGGTGCGGCTACGCGACCTGCAAAAGGTGTCTCTGGAGGCGGATTGGGACAAACAACATTTGCGATATAGTAGCATGGGCACACGTAACAACACCATCGTAAGGTTCGGCCTGGCTAATTACTTACCAGTATTTAGCTTTTTCGAATGGTGTCACTCCTGGTTTATCCTGTCCGACATTTTGGGCAATCCCAGCGGAGTTAAGGATCTACTCGAACTGGATTTGGGACAGCAAATGGCGAACGATATCCGCTTCTATTTCTCCGGCCGAAAACATCCCCCAATTTCCTTGCCCTGGCTGCGTCAAACCACCGATGGCATGTCGCTGAGTTGGAGGCGCGCCCCAATCAGAGGGACTGGCTTGCCTAATAATTATAGCCGCGATATAGTTGTTGCTTCCCAAAAAGTTAGCGGCAAAGCTTAACGGGGTTAAGTTCTGAAAAGGGATGGCTATGCTAAGGGTTATCCGGTCCTCGGTTGTCGGTGCCGGCCTGCTCGTATTTCTGTTGCCGGTCTGGAGTGTTGACGCCGCGCCGGCCGGCGAGGCGGCGCAGCCGGAGAAATCGGCGGCCGCGAGCTCGACGGTCACGCTGGAGTTGCCCCGGGAGAAGAAGGCCAAACTGATCGCCACCGACAGCCTGGTGCGCGCGTTTCTGGCGAGCTACCCGGAAGTCAAATACACCGGTTCCGAAGCGGTCTTTGTCTTGACCGGTTTTGTTCCGCCGCCCGGCAAGACGGCCTTGACGACGGCGGCCGAAAGTTTCGCCAACCTGGTCGACATGACGGAGGTGAAGAAGAAGAAAGAGGTGATGGTGGAGATCGAGATCTCCTTCGTGCGCGCCCGGTATACGAAGGATCGCACCCTCGGTTTCAACCTGTTCGCCCCGGTCAACCTCGCCAACCAGGGCAACCTGAATTATGCCAAGAAGCATCCGGGGGCCGAGTTGACGGATACCTCATGGGTCGTGGCGGCGACGCAGGACATCCGGTTCCAAGTCGATGATTCGGACCTCAAGACCGAGGTGCTGAGCCGGCCGCATCTTTCCACGCTCTCCGGCTCCACCGCCCGGTTTCAACAGGG
>CAYMGG010000065.1:0-20799 GCA_964389915.1 uncultured Planctomycetaceae bacterium | reverse complement strand
CGATGGTGACCACGCGGGCGGTTTCGCCGTCGCGGACGAGCAGGTCGAGCTTGCCGGCCTCCAGCGCCTGGCCGGCGATCTGGGCCAGCTTGGCCACCGTGTCCACCGCCTGCCCCTGGGCCTGGGTGATGTGCTGGCCGGGCTTGAGCCCGGCCCGGGCGGCGGGCGAACCTTCGGCCACGGCCGCGATCAGGATCCGCCGCTCGGTCTGGAAGCCCACCGCGCCGGCGCGATTCAGGTCGATCTCCCGCAGCACCAGACCCAGATCGGCGACGGATTTGGCCCCGCCGGGCATGGCGTCGGCCATGGCCTTTTCGCCTTCATCCAGGTCGCCCAGCGTGACCGTGGCCTCCAACTTTTCGCCCGCCCGCCAGAGGGCGAGCTTGGCTTTGGCCCCGGGCGGCATGAAGGCGATCCGGTTGCGGAAATCGAAGACCCGCTTGGCCGGCTGGCCGTCGAGGGCCAGGATCACGTCGTCCTTCTTGACGCCCGCGCGGTCGGCGGGCGAATCGGGCGAGACCTGGGCGGCCATAATGCCGCCGCGCTCGTGGAACTTGAGCCGGTCGCGCTCGGTGGGGGTGAGCTGTTGGATGACCAGGCCCAGGAAGCCGCGCTTGACCTGACCGTGGGCGACCAACTGCCGATAGACATCGGCGGCCAGATTGGAGGCCAGGGCGAAGCCCACCCCCAGGCTGCCGCCGCCCCGGCTATAGATGGCGGTGGTGACGCCGACCACTTGGCCGTCGAGGTTGAGCAGCGGCCCGCCGGAACTGCCTTCGTTCACGGCCGCGTCGGTCTGGATAAAGCTGCCGAAATCGGAGATCTTGGGGTTGCAGCGGCCCTTGGCGCTGACGATGCCGGCGGTGACGCTCTGTTCCAGGCCGAAGGGGTTGCCGATGGCCAGCACCCATTCGCCCACTTCCAGTTTGTCCGAATCGCCGAACTTGAGGGCGGGCAGGTTGTTGGCTTCGATCTTGAGCACGGCCAGGTCGCTGCGCGGGTCGGCCCCGACCAGCTTGGCCTCGTATTCCGCCTCGTCGACGAAGCGCACTGTGATGCGCCCGCCGCTGTCGATGACGTGATGGTTGGTCAGGATGTAGCCGTCGGGGGAGACGACGAAACCCGAGCCGACGCTCAACTCCAGGTACTTGCCGAACGGGGCGATCCGTTCCTCTTTCTGGCCGTCGGCGGCGGACGGGTTTTCGGCTTTCTCGTCGGCTTTGGCCGGCGCATCGGGCCCTTCGACTTCGATGAAGACCACGGCCGGGGAGACCGCGCGGGTGATCTGGGCGAAGATCTTGCCGCTCTGGCGCAGCGCTTCGACGGTGGGTTCCTGGGCGCGGCCGGCCGCGCCGCTCAGCGCGAGGATGAGCGCGAGGGTGCTACCGCCGGCCCGAATGCGGCCAGACCTCAAAGGGCCACGACCAGGGCGTTTAGCAGGATCAGGCCGAAGACCCCGACAATGATGATGGTGCCGATAGTCTCTTCCTTCATGGTCTGGCTCCGTTCTCCAGTTGCCGATGGCGGCGGGGCGAAAACGCTCGAAAACCGAGGCTATAGGAGAATCCAAGCCCGCGGCGATGTCAAATGGAAAAGCTCAAGAATTGCTTGACGCCCCTGGGTGCGGAAATATAATCGCTACCTTTTCCGCAAGGGGAGAGAATTTAACTCATGTCCGAAACCCATAATCAGACGCCGGCCGCCGCGCCGGAACCGGCCGCCCAGCCCGCCGTCGAGCTGGCCCCGCAGGACGATTTTGCCAAGGCGCTCGCCTGGGCCAGGCAGCATCAGCGGGAGATCGCCCTGGGCGTGGCCATCATCATCCTGGGCGCGGCCGCCATTTCGCTGGCCCGCTACTTCAGTCAGGCGGGCGAGGAGCAGGCTTGGACCGCCACTTTGGTGGCCATGCGCAACGCCGACCGGGACGACAAGAAGCTGCTGACCGAACTGACCAAGGTGCGCCAGGAGCACGGCGGCGCCCAGGCCATGTTCTACGCCACCATGCTTCAGGCCAGCCTGGAGTACAGCCAGGGCGACTTCGCCGCCGCCGCCAAGACCGCCCAGCGTTTTCTGAACGATTATTCCGGCAATTTCTTTGCGCCGCAGATGCGTCTGCTTCTGGCCCAGGCCTTGATCCGGCAGAGCAAGTATGACGAAGCGACCGCCGAGCTCAACCGCGCGCTCAAGGTCGGCCGGAGCTATCTAGAGCCGGAGATCCGCCTGGCGCTGGCCGAATGCCTCGACCGGCAGGGCAAGTTTGAGGCCGCGCGTGACGCCTACCTGAACGTCTCCCAGCAGGGGCGCGACAACAATTGGCCGTCGGTCATCGTGAACGCGGCTTCGTTCTCTCTGATGCTGGTCGAGGACAAGCTGGCCGGGGTGGACAATACGCCCCAAACGCCGCTGGAAGCGGCCGAAGCCGCCAAGAAACTCTCCGGGGCGGCCAAGGCGGCCAAAGCGCCCACTCCGACCACGGCGGAGGAAAAACCGGCCGAATCCAAAGCGCCTGAAGCGGCCAAGCCGGCCGAAAAATAGCCTAACCTATTATCGCATAGTCTATAACGCCCCTGAGGAACTTCTCGGGGGCGTTTTTTTTAAACCCGGCTTTATTTCCGCTTCCGACTTGACTGTATCGGTTTTGGGGTTAATATATAAACATCAGTGAATGTATATAAGGGTTAAGTATGTCCGCAGGCGATAAATCCTCACCGCTCTTTTTGCAGATTAAAAATGATTTGCGCGCGCAAATCCTGAGCGGGCAATATCCTTGCGGCTCTCGCCTGCCCAGCGCCAGTCAACTCTGCCGCCATTATCAGGTCAGTCTGATTACGGTTCGCCGGGCGATCATGGATCTGATGGCCGAAGGAATGCTGACCGGAGTCCAGGGCAAGGGGGTGTTTGTGGCGGCCACGGGCGAAAGCCGGTTGGACGTCGGCCAATTGCCCCGCCGCAGCAACCTGGTGGGGGTGGTGATTCCGGATCTGGCCAGCAGCCCGTTCTGGGCCGCGCTGGTCCAGGGGATCGAGACCCACCTGGCCGCGCACGGCAGCCACATGCTGGTGGGCATCAGCCACAACAACGCATTGCGCGAAAAGGAAGTGCTGACCGATTTCGCCGCCCACGGCGTGGCCGGGATCATCCTTACCCCGGTGGGCATGCACCGCACCGAAGGCGGCGACCGGGAACTGCGCGCCCTGCTGGAGAAGGGGCTGCCGCTGGTCTTTCTGGACGTGGCGTTGGAGGGCTTCGCGGCCGATTATGTGGCCTCGAACAACGAGGAAGGCGGGTATCTGGCCACGCGCCACCTGCTGCGCCTGGGGCATCGGCGGGTTGCTTTCATCTACGCCAACGACACCAACAGCGGCCGCGACCGGCTGAGCGGCTACCGGCACGCGCTGGCCGAATCGGAAGTGCCGTTTAGCGAAGAACTGGTGCGCGGTCACTACGGCGAGCGGATCGATTACATCGAGGCCGGCTATCAGCGCACCCTCGAACTGCTGCGCCTGCCCGAGCCGCCCACGGCCGTGCTGGCCATCAGCGATGCCATCGCCCAGGGCGTCTACCGGGCCGCGCAGACGCTCAAGCTGCGGATTCCCGAGGACCTGTCGGTGATGGGCTACGACAATCTGCCGCAGGCGGTGTTTCTCTCGCCGCCGCTGTCGAGCGTTCATCAGCCGCGCTTCGAGATGGGGCGCAAGGCCGCCGAGGTGCTGCTGGAGCGCCTGGCCGATCCGGCCCGGCCGCCGCGCCGGGTGCTGCTCGACAGCCATGTCGTCGAGCGCGAGTCGTGCCGAGAATTGATTCCCGTGGCGGCCGGTACGCCGGCCAAGGAATGAGCCCCCCCACCCCCGGAGGAGATGTTGATGCCCACGAAGCCCGTCAAGTTCAAATTGTCGCTCGCGCTGGGACTGTGCCTGCTGGCCGGCGCGGGCCTGTCGGCCGCCGAACTTAAGTTGTCCGGAGTGTTCACCGACGGCATGGTCCTGCAACGCGAACTGCCGGTGCCGGTCTGGGGGACGGCCGCGCCGGACGCGGAGGTGGCGGTGGACTTCGCCGGGCAGCGCCAAGTCGCGAAGGCCGGGGCGGACGGCAAGTGGGCGGTGCAGCTCCCCGCCCTGCCGGCGGCGGCCGCGGGCCAGGAGTTCAAGGTCAGCTCCGGCGGGCAGACGCTCGCGTTCAAGGACGTGCTGGTGGGCGAGGTCTGGCTCTGCTCGGGCCAGTCGAACATGCAGTTCGGCCTCGCCGGCGCCGAGGGCGGACCAGCGGCCGTGGGCGAGCAGGAATTTTCGACGATCCGGTTCGTGAACATCCCCAACGACCTCTCCCCGGTCAAGCTCGACGAATTCAAGACTCCGCCCGGAAAGTGGAAACCGGTCTCCAAGGCGACCATGGGCGGCGTGTCGGCGGTCGCCTTTTACTTCGCCCGGACGTTGCAGGCCAAGCTGAACGTGCCGGTCGGCCTGGTCATCTGCGCCTGGTCGGGGTCGCAGATCGTCACCTGGATTCCGCCCGAGTCGGTTCCCGCGATCTGGAAGGCCAACGCCGCCTTGGACGAGGCGAAGTACGTCAAGATCTGGAACGACAACGAACCCAAAAAAGCCCAGCAGCTGATCCTCGACGAGATGGCCCAGTCCAAGGCGGGGTATATCCGCAACTGGGCGGAAAAGAAGCTGTACTGGCGCATCCTTCACTGCTTCCCCGGCTGGACCTTCAACGCCAAGATCGAGCCGCTCAAGCCGTATGCCGTGCGAGGCGTGCTCTGGTACCAGGGCGAGGACAACCACGCCATCGGTATGCAGTATTCCGACTATCTGCGGAGCCTGGCCGGGGCCTGGAGCAAGGAGTGGGGCCGGGAACTGCCCTTCTTCATCGTGATGCTCGCGCCGTTCAAGTATGAGCGGGAGGGGCAGGTGCCGGCCTTCTGGATGGCGCAGATCGACGCGGCGAAGAAGCTGAAGGATTCCGAGGTGGCCAACACGATCGACGTGGGCAACCCGAGCGACATCCACCCGAAGAACAAGGCGCCGGTGGGGGAGCGGCTGGCCCTGGCCGCCCTGAAGAAGTGTTTCGGGCAGCAGAACTCGGCGCCGGGCCCGGTCCTGAAGTCGGCCGAGGTCAAGGGCGGAGCGATGGAGGTGAGCTTCGACAATGCGGCCGGCGGGCTTAAATTCGCGGGCGAGGCCAAGGGCTTCGAGTTGGCCGGCGCGGACCGGAAGTTCATTCCGGCGACGGCCGCGGTGAGCGGCAACGCCAGCGTCAAGGTCGAGTGTCCCGAGATCGCCCAGCCGGTCTATGTCCGCTACGGCTGGAGCAACACGCCGACGGCCACGCTCTGCAACGACGAGGGGCTGCCGGCGCTGCCTTTCTCGACCGAATGGAACGCCGACGCGGCGAAAACCGCCGGCAAGTAAAGCGCGCCGGTAATAAGGAAGAGATGGATGGACAAGTGGATTTCGCGGCGTGATTTCACCCTGGTGGAGCTGCTGGTGGTGATCGCCATCATCAGCGTGCTGGCGGCGATGCTCCTGCCGGCGCTGGAAAAGGCCCGCGATTCGGCCCGCATCACCAGTTGCATCAACAACCAGAAGCAGATCGGCCTGGGGCTGCTGATGTACGACGACGATTTTTCGGATCTGCTGCCGCCCACGCTGTACGTGCTGCGGGCGGGGGTGGGCGAGTGGCGTAGCCTGTCCGAATGGGACTTCAACTATGTCGGCCTGGGCTGTCTGGCCAAGGGGCGCTACGTCAGCGAGGGCGCCCGGCCGATCAACAACAATCGGCCGCAGATTTTCAACTGCCCGCTGAAACTCACCTGGGGCTACGACTGTTATACCAACTGGGCCGACTATGCCTATTCGCGCGATAGCTACGGCTCGCCCTACGGTTTCGGCAAGCCTCTGACCCAATTGCCCGGCAAGATGTTGGTCTACTGCCTCTCCGCCGGAACCAGCGGCAACAAGCAAGAGCATTCCGCCGGCGCGACTTTCCTTTACGCCGACGGCGGAGCGAAGTGGCTGGGCTACAGCCGCTACCTGAACCTGGCCGGCTGGGGCAGCGGCTATACGGCCTTCCTGGCCGCCAGCGAAAGCGCGCGTTGAAGAAGGGAGAGTGCCATGGCTAATCTCAAGTCGTGTCGGCGGAGCGCCTTCACCTTGGTGGAACTCCTGGTGGTGATCGCCATCATCAGCGTACTGGCGGCCATGCTCCTGCCGGCGTTGGAGCAGGCCCGCGACAGCGCCCACGGGATCAGTTGCGCCTCCAACACCAAGCAGCTCGGCTTGGCCATGCTTACCTACACCGACGAGGCTGCCGGGCTTATCGTTCCCTTCAAATGCAACAGCAGCGGCGGCGTCTATCTGGACTACTACACCAATCTGCTGGTGGGCGGCAAATATCTGCCCGAGCCCAAAACCTGGCAGGACAAGAACTGGGGCAACATTACCGAAGGCGTCTGGCGTTGTCCCAGCGTGATCAAGGACCGCATCCAGTGGGGCGGCGGCTACGGCACTTCGGGTGGATTCGGTAGCGGCAGTCACCTCTTCGCCGCTGGCAAGGCCACGCCGCTGTCGCAGGTGCGCCGCGCCTCGCAACTCTGGATGATCGGCGACGCGGAGGGCAACTGGAACAAGCCGCTGCGTACCACCAAGCCGTATGTGCAGTGTCCGCAGGAGATCAACTGGACCGATAACAGCTCGGACATCAAAATGGCCGCCCAGTACCATCAGAAGGGCGTGAACGTCTGTTTCGTGGACGGCCACTCCGCGCGGAAGCTTTATCTGGAGTTGATGGGCAACCCGGACGACCTTTTCGCCCATACGTCGAAATAACCGAAAACTGCCGCGATGTGCGAACCGGCCGGACGACTCCGGCCGGGCCGGGGTTGTTGTGTCTTCAGGCGCGGCGCAAACGCTTCGCGTGTCCGGCAGATGCAGGTGAACGAAGGTGACAGACATTGAGTTTGTCCATCTGAACGCTCGAAACGGCGAAGCCGGGCGAAGATTTTTTGAAGGGGTCCGGGGGAACTTTTTTATAAAAAAGTTCCCCCGGAAACAGAGGTTTGCTTTCGCGCCGAGGCGCGATCACGACGGACGGAGGAACGGGACATGCACGGAAGAGGCGGGTGGTGGCTGGTGGCCCTGGCTTGGGGCGGGCTGAGTCTGGCGGCGAACGCGGGCGAGTCGACCTTGGGGCTGGAGGTCAGCGAACTATACATGTCCCGACTGGCGGCGTGGAAGCTTTCGCCCCTGCCGGAGAAGAAAGACGTCAAGATTGACGGCGAACTGGGCGAGTGGGCGGGCTTGAACGGCATCGATCTGCCGGCCTTGCCCAGCCAGCTGCAAATGGCCAAGTGGGCCGGCGAGGGCGATCTCTCGGCCCGGATCCAGGCCGCCTGGGACGCGGACAATCTTTATCTGGCCGTGGCCGTGCGCGACGATGCGCATTTTCCCGAGGGCGGCAACAATATGTGGCGGGGCGACTCGATCCAGATCGGTTTCGGCCCGGAGGAGGGCTATGCCGCCAGCGTTGCGCCCGAAGCGCTCGGTCGCAACGGCGGCTACGGGCCGGAATTCGGAGTGGCCTGTCTGAACGACAAGGCGCTGGTTCAGCGCTGGCAGGCCGGCCGGGGCGAGCTGGGCCCCGAGACGGTCCAGGCTGCGGTGAAGCGGACCGGCGACCGGACCGTTTACGAGCTGGCCCTGCCCTGGAAGGCGATCTATCCGGGCCGGCCGGCCACGCCCTTTCCCTTCAACGTGATCGTCAACGACAACGACGGCCAGAACCGGCGGGGCTGGATCGAGATGACCCCCGGCATCGGCAAGACCAAGGCCCCGGAGCAATTCGGTCTGGCGGCGCTGGCCGAGCCGGACGCGGCCAAGACCGCGCTGCTCACGCTCAAGGTGCCGCCCAGCGCTACGGCCCGGGGGCGCACGCTCAAGTTCCCGGCCCTGGCCTATCTGCCGCACCGGGAGGCCATCGGCCAGGCCGTGGTCGAGGTGAAGACCGCCGCCGGCAAAACCGTGGCCAGCGTCAAGTCGCAGCGGCCGCTGCCGCTGGGCGTGACGCCGCTGGAGGTCAGCTGGCAGCCGGACGAGAGCCTGGCCAAGCAGGATTACGTGGTCAGCCTGAAGGTGGGTCAGGCCGCGGTCGAGAAGCCGGTGACGATCTTCACCAAGCTCGCCTTCACCGAGGCCGCCGGCCCGGCGCAGGCGGCGCTGACGGCCCTGGAATCGGCGGTCAAGGCGGCCCAGGCGGCCAACCGGCCGGCGGATTATGCGCGGGCGGCCCTGGCCATCGGCCGGCGATTCCTCAAGATCGCGCAGAACAAGGCCGACGTCGGGCTGGTGGCCGAGGCCATCGCCGACGCCCAGACCCTGGCCGAACTGGCCGCCGCGCAGACCCGGGAGCTGGATCAGGGCGGCGGGGCGGCGCGAGTCGTGCCCGATCCCCGCCTGGACCGGGTCGAAATCCGGGACGGCAACTTCTGGGCCGAAGGAAAGCCGGTCATGCTGGTCGGGGCGATGGGCTTTGGCGAACTGCGGCAGGACCTGGATTCCTATCGCGAGTACGGCTTCAACAACATCGACGGCGACTTCTACAGCCAGGCCGCCTTCCGCATGCTGACCGGCGAGAATCAATTCGACGAAAAGGCCATTCCCGGCCTGCTGGAGTGGACCAACAAATTCGCCCAGCTGAACCTGACCACGGCCTTCAATCCCACGCTGCATTACTTCCCCTTCTGGGCGATGAAGAAGTATCCCGACATCACCGGCGGGCTGGAGGTCGACTGCCTGCCCGACTGGTCGGGGCGGGGGATGACGGCCGGCAAGCAGACCAAGGAGTACGGCGGCTTCTTCCCCTTCGCCGTCGACAGCGAGAACCTGCGCCGTCTGGTCGGCCAGTATTATGCCAAGCTGATGCCCGAACTGGCCAAGACCCCGGGCTTTGGCGTGACCTGGCTGATGAACGAGCCGACCTACAAGAGCACCGATCCGCATTACGTCGGGATGTTCCGCGCCTATCTGGAGAAGAAATACAACGGCGATCTGGCCGCGCTTAATCGCACCTGGGGCACCGAACTCAAGAGCTTTGCCGAGGCCGATTATCCGCGCGAGCCGGGCACGCCGGCCAAGTTCGACTGGCTGACCTTCCATCAGGACCAGGTGGCCGGCTGGTTCGAATGGTTGGCCGCCGAGGCGAAAAAGCATTACCCGCAAGCGGTTCTCTCCAACAAGCCCATGGCCTGGACCTTGCTCCAGCCGGAGCTGGGCATCGACTTCGAGCGCGAGGCCGAACTCTGGGAGGTGCCTGGTTGCGACGCGGGCCGCTCGCCGATCAGCGCGGATTACAGCTTCGACTGGGCCGAAGCGGTGCGCCTCTTCGATTTTCAGAAGTCGATCGCGCCGAATAAGCCCCTGACCGATCTGGAATATCATTACGTGCACTGGCCCAACGTCTCGGCCGAATACGTGCGGGCCACTTATTTCCACAGCTATCTGCACGGCCTGCGCAAGAGCGAGTTCTGGTATTGGAGCCAGGGCACGCTCGACCCGGAGGTGAACGGCGGCGCGGGCAGCCAGGACACGGCTTGGAGCCAACCCAAGGTCGCCTGGGGCACGGCCACCGCCGCGCTGGACCTGCGGCGGCTGAGCCCCTACGTTGCGGCCTTCCCCGGCCGGCCGGAGGCGTTCATCTACTTCTCCCGGCCTTCGCTCTATCTGAACCAGGAAGCCACGGCCAAGACGCTCGAAGCGGTCTACGAGGCGGCCAATGGGTTGGATGCGCCGCTCGGTTTCGCCACGGACAAGCTGATCCGGTCCGGCCGGCTGGCCGGAGCCAAGCTGCTGATCGTGCCCGGCGCGAATTATGTCGAGGCCGACGTGCTGCAAAAGATCGAGGAGTTCGCTGCCGGCGGCGGCAAGGTGCTCCTGGTCAACGACTGTCTGGGGCGTGACGAATACGGCCGCCCACGGGAACGCCAGTTCGCCGGCGCGACCGGCGCGCTCAAGGTCGCCGGTCAGAAGCCGGAGGAACTGGTGGCCGCTTGCGAGGCGGCCCTGACGGCGGCGGGCGTCGGCCGCCCGGTCCGCGCCCTGGGCCAGGACGGCCGGCCGGCCTGGCCGGTGGAGTGCCGCGCGGCCGAGGTGAACGGCGAACGGATCGTCTACCTGATCGGTCTGAACAAGACGACCCAGGCGGTGACGCTTAAGACCGACAAACCTTTCGCGAACTGGGAAGACCTGATCACGGGCGAGACCGGCGCGGCCGGCAGTCTGGCGGTGCAGCCCCTGGACGTGCGCCTGCTGCGGCTTAAGTGAGTTACGACTGACAAGGCGTTTTGTCATCCCCACGGAGAATGATTATGTCCACTCGCTTTTTTGTTCAAGGGCGTTCGGCGGCCGCCGGAATGCTGCTTGGCGGGATTCTTTGCGCGCTCGCCGGGGCCGGCGAGGTGGCGCTGCGGATCGTGCCCGACGCTTCCATGCTGCCGCAGGAGAACCTGCTGACCAATTCGAGTTTCGAAGAACTGAACGATCAGGTCCCGGCCGGTTGGAGCTGGAGCCAGCGCAACACCGACGCCACTTGCTCGCCCGTGGCCGAGGCCCACGGCGGGAAGACCGCACTCTGCATTACCAACGGCACGCCGTTTGGCGCCCACGTCTACGCCCAGTTGCGGCAGCAGGAGAACCTCAAGCTCGAGCCGGGCAAGCAGTACACGCTTAGCGCCTATGTGAAGGGCACTGAGATCGGGCCGGCCTGGATCGGCGGCGGGGACGGCTGGTGGTTGCGCCAGTCGCTGGCCGATCGCCACGGCGGGGACGGCTGGCGGCGGGTGGTCAAGAGCTTCACCGCCCGCGACGCGGACGGCGCCTGCCCGATCATGGTCAATACCGACGGCCCGACCAAGGGGTTTCTGATCGATGATCTGAAGCTGGAGGCCGGCGCGCGGGCGACCTTCTATTTCGATCCGAGCACGGTGGCCGAAACGGCGGCGATCGTTTGGGACCCGCCGGCGATGGTGAGCTGCAAAGAGGCGGAAGTGGCCTTCCCCGCCGCCGTCTGGGTGGCCGAGGGCGCGGAGCCGACGCCGCTGGTCGTCCAGTTGCAGGACGAAGCCGGCCAGATTCTGGCCCAGGCGCAGAGCGAGCCCTGCCGGCCGGGATTGAACGGGTTTATGATTCATTGGCCGGCCGAGGTTCCGGTTTCGGGCCAGGCCAAGCTTTGCCTGAGCGCCGGGCCGGCGCGGGCTGAAGCGGCGTTCCGTCAGGTGACGGCCGCCCATTACGCGGCCGAACGGCAACTGGCCCAGGAGAGTGCCGATCGCCTGGCCGCGGCCGTGGCCGAAGCCCGGGCCCAGGGCCGGGCGATTCCCGAGGCCCGGGCGGCCCTGGCCATCGCCGGCCGGTTCCTCAAGATCGCCGATCAGAAGCGGGATGTGAACCTGCTGCCTGAAGCTCTGGCCGACGCCGAGTATCTGATCGACCTGTGCGGGCAGAACGAGCGGGTGGTCCGTGAAATTCTCGCCGGCACCCGCGCTTCCCACGAAATCCCCGATCCCGACCTGAGCAAGACCGAAATCCGGGCCGGCAATTTCTGGGCCGAGGGGCAGCCGGTCATGCTGGTCGGCGGCATGGGCTTCGGCGAGCTCAAGGACGAGATCGACGTCTACAAGGAATACGGCTTCAACAGCATTGACGGCGATTTCTACAGCAAGGCCGCCTTCCGCATGCAGACCAGCGACAATCAATTCGACGAAACGGCCATTCCCGGCCTGCTCGAGTGGCGGCAGCGATTCGCGCAGATGAACCTGGCCAACTCCTTCAACCCCACGCTGCATTACTTTCCCTTCTGGGCCATGCAGCAGTTTGCCGACATCACCGGCGGCGATCCGGTCGATTGCCTGCCCGACTGGTCGGGCCGCAACCGCCATGCCGGCAAGCGGACCAAGGTTTACGGCGGCTTCTTCCCCTTCGCCATCGACAGCCCCAATCTGCGCCGGCTGGTGAGCCAGTATTACGCCAAGCTGATGCCCGAATTGGCCAAGGCCCCCGACTTCTGCGTGACCTGGCTGATGAACGAGCCGACCTACAAGAGCAAGGACCCGCATTACGTCGAGCTGTTCCGCGAATACCTGCAACGAAAATATCCGGATGTGGCCGCCCTGAACGTAGCCTGGGGCACCCAGTTCAAGGCCTTCGGCGAAATCGGCTATCCGGATCAGAACGGCGCGCCGGCCAAGTTCGACTGGCTGACCTTCCACCAGGACCAGGTGGCCGGCTGGTTCGAGTGGCTCGCGGCCGAGGTGAAAAAGAATTACCCGCAGGCGATCCTCTCCAACAAACCGATGGCCTGGACCCTGCTTCATCCGGAACTGGGCATCGACTTCGAGCGCGAGGCCGAACTCTGGGAGGTGCCGGGCTGCGACGCCGGCCGGATGCCGGAAAGCCGGGATTATAGCTTCGCCTGGGAGGAAGCGGCCCGACTGTTTGATTTCCAAAGGTCCGTCGCGCCGGACAAGCCGTTGGCCGATCTGGAATACCACTACGTCCACTGGCCCGACCTCTCGGCCGAGTACGCCCGGGCCACCTATTTCCACAGCTACCTGCACGGCCTGCGCAAGAGCGAGTTCTGGTACTGGAGCAAGGGCGAGCTCGATCGGACCAAGAACGGCGGGGCGGGCAGCGAAAATACGGCCTGGAGCCAGCCCAAGATCGCCTGGGGCACGGCCATGGCCGCGTTGGATCTGCGGCGGCTGGCCAAATACGTCGCCGCCTTCCCCGGCCGGCCGGAGGCGCTGATCTATTTTTCCAAGCCCTCCCTCTATCTGGATAATGCCGCCGCCAGTACGGCCCTGTCGCTGGCCCATCAGGCCGCCACCGGCCTGGACGCGCCGATCGGCTTCGCCACCGACAAGATGATCCGCGCCGGCCGGCTGGCCGGGGTCAAGCTGCTGATCGTGCCGGGGGCCAAGCAGGTTCAGAACGACGTGCTGCAGAAGATCGAGGAGTTCGCCGCCGCCGGCGGCAAGGTGCTCCTGCAGGGCGAGTGCCTGACCCAGGACGAGTACGGCCGGCCGCGCGCGGCGGAGTTTGCCGGAGCGGCGGCGGCTCTGCGCGCCGAAAGCGCCAAGGCGGACGAATTGGTCGCGGCTTTCGATGCGGCCTTTGCCGCGGCGAAGGTGAGCCGGCCGGTCCGGACCCTGTTGGTCGAGGGCGGTCCGGCCTGGCCGTTGGAGTGCCGTTACGCCGAAGTCGACGGCGAGCGGGTCGTCTATCTGGTCGGACTCAACAAAGCGGAGATAAGTGTCAAGCTCCAAGCCGAAGCGCCGTTCGCCGGTTGGGAAGACCTGATTTCCGGCGAAACCGGTGCGGACGGGCAATTGACCGTCAAGCCGCTGGACGTCAAGTTGCTGCGACTGAAGTAAATTCGATAATTAGAAACCGCATTTGGGGGGAGCTTTTTTTGCAAAAAAAGCTCCCCCCAATCCCCCCGCAAAAAAACTCTCACAATTTTTCCGCGATATAGCGCCTCTCATTGAGCATGGCCGGCTAAGTTGTGCCTGGAAAGATATCGTAGGCGAATAGCTCCGCGCCATTTCCGGGGAACGTTCGAAACGGCGAAGCCGGGCGAGAGTTTTTTTGAAGGGGGCCGGGGGAACTTTTTTTGCAAAAAAAGTTCCCCCGGAGGGGTAGGCCCGCCCCCTCACCGACCCGCCAAACGATAGGCGCGGGGCGAACAGCCGGCCAGTTGCTTGAACTGCTTGGAAAAGGCGAACTGGTCGGGATAGCCCAGAGCGAAGGCGATCTGCTTGAGGCTGCGGTCGGTTTCGAGGAGCAGCTCCCGGGCCCGTTCGCCGCGGATCTTGATCTGATACTGCCGGGGCGGCAGGCCGACCTGGCTGGTGAAGAGCGGCTTGAAGCGGCGGGGCGAGAGTTCGGCCAGCCGGGCCAGCTGGGCGATGGTGAAGGCTTGTTCGGGGTGTTCCCAGATCCGTTGCCGGACCGATTCGATCCGTGGGTCGAGCGTCGGCGTTCCGGCCACGGGTTGGCGGGCCAGCTCGGCCAGCAGGCGGGTAAGCAGCGCCCGCCCGGCCACGGCGCAAAGCGGGTCCGGGGTGCCGGCGGAATACAGGCGGAACAATTCGGCCAGCCATTCGGCGAAGCGGGGCGCGTCGGCCAGCTCGCGGGTCAGCCAAAAAGTTTCGGCCAGGGGATAGGGGCGGTTGGCGGCCAGCAGGCGGAAGCGGGCGGTGAGCAGGTGCGGCCAGGCCTGCGGGTCGGGCTCGGCCGAATGGGGCAGACCCGGGCCGACCAGGATCAGCGTGCCGCGACCCAGGCGGACGGTCTGGCCTTCGAGGGTGTAGGTCGCCCGGCCCGCCTGGAGCATGACCAGGTGAAAATGGTCCAGGCAGCGGCCGCGCAGCCGCCAGTCCGGCGGCGCAGGCGTGTGGTTGGCGAATTCGACCTCCAGCCGGCCGGTCGCCAGCCACTCGGCCCAGGCGGGTGGAAAGGGATTATTACCCTGATTTGACATAATATTGCCCGCGTTAGCCATACCTTGCGTTTTGAATTCCATTAATTATGGGTTTATTATGAGTATCAGGGTTACGGTTATAAGTCAATTTTGACATTTGTTGGCAAGGCGGTTTTTCGCTGGGTGGTTCGGAGAGCTGACCCTCTGGGCACCGCAGGCGCGAGAAGATCTGAAATGCCTGGCAGTTTGTTGAACCACGGCGGAGGTGGCTTCCTGCGGCTTCGCCGCCCCGATAGCTTAGCTATCGGGGCCACCCAAAGCCCGGCGGGGGTAGTGGCAGGCGTTTGAAACGGCGAAGCCTGGCTAAAGTTTTTTGAAGGAGTCAGGGGGAACTTTTTTTCAAAAAAGTTCCCCCTGGCGGTTCAGCGGTTGGACTTGACTCGATGGTTGCCAAAAGGGGATACCGTGGCCAAGCGTCCGAACATTCTGCTTATTTTCACCGACCAGCAGCGGCACGACACGATTCAGGCTTTGGGCAACCCCGTGATTCGCACGCCGCAGCTCGACCGGTTCTGTGCCGAAGGCACGGCTTTCACCAGCGCCTATTCACCCTCGCCGGTCTGCGTGCCGGCCCGGTGCAGCCTGATGTACGGCCAGTATCCGGCCCGGACCGGCTGCTATGACAATCAGTACGCCATGCCGACGGACCGGCCGTCCCTGATGGACGCGCTGGCCCGGGCCGGGTATCGGACCCACGGGGTCGGCAAGTGCCATTTCACCCCCGATTCGGGGGCGCTGCGCGGCTTTCAGAGCCGCGAGACCCAGGAGGAATGTAGAGGCTTGGGTGCGGATGACGATTACATGCGCTTTCTGGCCCGCGAGGGCTGGCCGGAAATGTCCGAACCGCACGGCGTGCGGGGCGAGATGTATTACGTGCCCCAAGTCTCGCCCCTACCGGCGCGGCTCCACCCGACCCAGTGGGTCGGCGACCAGACCTCGGCCTTCATCACCGACGCCGCGGGCCGCAGCGAACCGTGGTTCCTGTTTGCCAGCTTCGTCCATCCCCATCCGCCGTTCGCTCCGCCCGCGCCCTGGCACAAGCTCTATCGGGCGGCCCTGATGCCCCTGCCGCAGGTGCCGGCCGACGCGGAGAGCCTGCATCTGCACATCAACCGTTTTCAGAACCGCTACAAGTACCGCGACCAGGGGATCGACCTGAACCTGCTGCGGGTCATGAAGGCCCATTATTACGCCTGCATTTCGTTCATCGATTTTCAACTCGGCCGGCTGCGGGCGGCGCTGGAGCAGACCGGACAGTTGGACGATACGCTTATCCTTTTTACTTCCGACCACGGCGAGCACCTGGGCGATTATGACTGCTTCGGCAAGCGCAGCCTGCACGACTCCTGCGCCCGCATCCCCCTCCTGGCCCGGCTGCCGGGCCGATTTGCGGCCGGGGCGCGGTGCGTCCGTCCGGCCAGCCTGGTGGACATCTTCCCCACCGTGTTGGGCGCGTCCCGGGCGGAGGCTGCGGAGGCGGAACTGGACGGCGAGGATCTGGCCGCGGTGGCCGCCGGCCAAAGTTCCCGCCGGGCGGTTTTTTCGCAGTTCGCGCGGGGCGAGGAGGCGGTTTATACGGCCGTGACCGAGCGCTGGAAATATGGCTACAGCGCTGCCGACGACCAGGAGTATCTCTTCGACCGGCGGGGAGATCCGCAGGAGACGCGCAATCGGGCGGGGGTGGTCTTCTGCCGCTCGGAACTGGCGGAGATGCGCCGGCTGACCCAGGAAACCCTGCGCGCCGCCGGCGAGGCCCCGGCGCTGGACGGCGACGGCTGGCGGCGCTATCCGGTCGCGACCATGCCGCGCGATCCGGACGCGGGCCTGCTGATTCAGGACCCGCCGGGAATGCGCCTCGACCTGCCCGGCTATACGGAAGGTTGATCGCCCGCTTTTGGACTGGAAGCGGGCCGGCGATTCGGGTATTCTTGGCGCCTTGATATCCGGCTACGCGGCCGCGCCGCGCAACCCGAAAGGAGAAAGCCAATGACCCGTTACGCCGGCGACGACGATTGCGACGACTGCAAGAAGGACGAGAAGGACGGCGAAAAGGACGAGAAGGGCCTGCTCAAGGAGCTGCTCGACTCGCGGACCATCATCATCTCCGAGGAGGTCAGCAAGGAGCTGGCCAAGCGGGTTTACCAGCAACTGCTGATCCTCTCCCGGCGCTCGGCCGAGAAGGAGATCTACGTCTACATCAATTCGCCCGGCGGCGACGCCGATTCGGGCTTCGGCATTTACGACATGCTCCGGTTCGTCGAATGCCCGATCGTCACCCTGGTCTGCGGCCTGTGCGCCAGCGCGGGCGTGCCCATCTTCCTGGGCGCGGACAAGGGCAGGAACTACAGCACGCCCAACAGCCGCTTCCTGCTGCACCAGCCCTCGATGGGCATGAGCGGCGACGCCTCGGACCTGGAGATCACCGCCGTGGAGATCGACAAGACCCGCGAGCGCTACAACCAGATCGTCGCCGAGGCCACCGGCCAGACGCTGGCCAAGGTCACCGAAGACGCCGACCGCGACTTCTGGCTTTCGCCCGAAGAGGCCAAGGAATACGGCCTGGTGGCCAGTATCATCAGTAGCGCCAAGAAACTGAAATAGCTTTCCACAGGACGGCACAGCGGCTGGTCCTGCGGGGCGCCCGAAATTTTCAAAGCTTAAAGGCGGCCGGGAATTCCCGGCCGCCTTTTTTCGATTACGCCGGAGACCGCTATTGGGAGAACTTTTTTGCAGTGCGTGCCGCACACCCAACAAACGCTTCGCGTATCCGGGATGTTCAGATGGGGGAGTCGAACGAAGGGGATCAACGTTGAGTTGGCCCATCTGAACGCTCGAAAGGGCGAAGCCGGAGGAGAGTTTTTTGGCGGGGTCCGGGGAACCTTTTTTGCAAAAAAGGTTCCCCGGAGTCGGTCATCCTGAATTGAAGCCGGCCGGGCGATTCAGCCCTCGGCCACGTAGGGCTCCACGGCCGCGCGGATCGACTCGGGCACGGGCGCGGGTTTGCCGGCGACGTTTACGCAGGCAAGTTCGACCGTGCCGACCACCAGCGGTTCGGGCACGCCGGCCCGGAGGACCGCCGTGGTGAAGGCGGCCGTGGCGTGGCGCAGCCGGCTGACCCAGGTGGCCAGCGTCACCTCCTCGTCGTATTCGACAAAAGAAGCGTAACGGACTTCGCAGCGCCGTACGGGCAGGAAGAAGCCTTCCTTTTCCATCTGGCGGTAGGGATAGCCGGCCGCGCGCAGCAGTTCGGTTCGGGCCCGTTCGAACCAGACCAGGTAGTGGCCGTAATAGACCCGGGCCATCTGGTCGGTGTCGGCGTAACAGACGCGGTAGCTCATCCGGTGGGCGCAAACCGGAACTTGAGGTGTTTTTCCCATGACGAAAATCCTTTTCCCGGCATAATGTGAAGTCCTTAATGTAGCCGGCCCGGGGCGACCGGTCAACGGTCCGCCGCCGGGCGGGGCAAAAACGAGGGGGGAGAAGACCGACATGGGCGTTTTGCTGCCGATCTTCATGTATCACCAGATCGCGCCTCGCGAGGATCCCAATTTCGAGCCATATCTGTACGTCACGCCCGAGGCTTTGCGGGCCCAGATCACCCAGCTGGTCGGTTGGGGCCTGCGTCCCCTGACCCTGGCCGAGGCCTGGACCCGGATCGCCGCCGGCGAGACGCGCCTCAAGGCTTGCGTTCTCACTTTTGATGACCTCTACCGGCCGTTTTATGAGCACGCCTTTCCGATCTTGTGCGAACTGGGCGTGCCGGCCACGGTCTTCGCCATCGGCGAGTCCCTGCGCCAGCGCGACGCCTTGAGCCTGGCTTCCGGCATGGGCGGCCTGAGCGGGCGCGAACTCGAAGAGATGGCCGAGGCCGGCATCGAGATCGCGGCCCACGGCTTCGCCCATACGGAACTCACCTATCTGGACGACGAAGCGTTGGCCACCGATCTGACCGAGAGCCGGCGGGCGGTGGAGGACGCGTTGGGCCGTCCCTGCGCCACTTTGGCCTATCCGCGCGGCCGGTTCAGCACGCGGGTGGCGGAGGCCGCCCGGGCGGCGGGCTATCTCTGCGCCTGCTCGACCCTGCGCGGCAACCTGCAAGAGCCGGCCGACCCCTTCGCCTTGAAGCGCATCCGCGCCACCAGCGAACGGCAGGGGCTCAAGCTCTGGTACGCCACCACCCCGATCTACGACTGGTGGAACCGGCGGCGCTACCGGCGCGACCGGGCGGCCTTCGCCCGCGAGGACACCTTCGGCGCCCCGAATTGAAACCGACCGAGTTTGGCATCCACGGACAATTGCCTTAAGGAAAAGACATGGAGATTCTTGAACGGGCCAAGAGCGAATTCCAGCGCGCCTTCGGCGGCGCGCCCACCGCGGCGGGCGTGGCTCCCGGGCGGGTGGAGGTGCTGGGCAACCATACCGACTATAACGAAGGCTTCATCCTGGCCGCGGCCATCGACCGGCACGTGGTGGTCTGCGGTCGGGCCATCGCCGGCGACACGGCCCGGGTGGTTTCGGCTGATTTCGGCCGGAAAGCGGAATTCTCGGTTAGTGCCCCCCAGGCGCAGAAGGCCGAGTTCTGGGTTAACTATTGCGCGGGCGTGTGCCAAGCGCTGGCCGCGCGGGGCATCAAGTGCGGCGCATTCGAGGCCGTGGTCCTGGGCGACGTGCCCCAGGGCTCGGGTCTGTCCAGTTCGGCCGCCCTGGAGGTGGCCACGGCCCATTTCCTGCGCGAGCTCTATCCCTTCAAGCTGACGCCGGTGGAGATCGCCCTCACCTGCCAGCAGGCCGAAAACAAGTTCGTCGGCGTCAACTGCGGCATTCTCGACCAGTTCTCCTCGACCATGGGCCGGGCCGACCAACTGGTCTACCTTGACTGCCGGGATCTGGCCAAGTACGACCATTTCCCGCTCGGGACCGAGGTCGAGTTGGTCCTGGCCAATACCAAGGCCAAGCACGAACTGGCCGACGGCACCTACAACCGGCTGCGTGAAGACTGCTTCGCCGCAGCCCGCTATTTCGCCACCAAGTTGACGAAGAAGGTTACGCATCTGCGCGACGTCACGCCTGAGGATTTCGCCGCCCACGCCGCGGGCCTGCCCGAGACCACCCGCAAGCGGGCCAAGCACATCGTCACCGAGAACGCCCGGGTGCAGACGGGCGTGGCCGCCCTGCGCCGGGGGGATCTGGCGGACATGGGCGGGCAGATGCTGGGCAGTCACTGCTCCAGCCGCGACGATTTCGGCAACTCCTGCGCGGAACTCGACGCTATGGTCGAGTGCGCCCGCGACCTGCCGGGCTGCTACGGCTGCCGGCTCTCGGGCGGCGGTTTCGGCGGCTGTACGGTCAACCTGGTGGCCGCCGACCAGGCCAAGGAATTCGCCACGCGGCTGGCCGAGCGCTACCAGCAGCGGACCGGCATCAAGCCCGAGTTGCATATCTGCCGGGCGGTCGACGGCGCCCGCGGATTGGTCTGTAAATAGGCCGCCTAAAGCATCATATAAGAGGATGATCCGCGTGTTTACGCGATTGTTTTCGTGGGCGCTGCTGCTGGCGCTGCTAGCTGGTCCGGTCGATAGCCGGGCGGGAGAGCCGGAGGCGCAGCCGCGTTTCAAAATCGAGGTGCTCGCCGACCGCCCCGAGGCGATTTACAAAACCGGCGAAAAGATCGTCTTTAATGTCCGCCTGCTCGAACAGGGCCAGCCCCTGGCCGGCCGATCGCTAGCCTATTCGCTCTGCGGCGACGGCGGCCTGCGACGGAGCGGTCAGGTGACCAGCGCCACCGAGCCGGTAACGGTGGAAACCAAGCTGGATGAGCCGGGTTTTATCCAGTGCTGGGTGGAGTACAAGCAAGAGAACGTCCGGGCCGCCGTCGGCGTGGGCGGGGCGGGCGTGGACCCGCTGGAGATCAGGCCCGGCGCGCCGCCGCCGGCCGATTTCGACGCCTACTGGGCCCAGGCCAAAGCCGAACTCGCCTTGGTGCCGCCGCAGGTCAAGCTGACTCCGGTGGAGCCAAAAGACCCGGGCTTACGGGTCAAGGTCGAGTGTTTCGACGTCCAGATCGACTGCGCCGGCGGCAAACCGGTCTCGGGCTATCTGGCCCGCCCCGTGGGGGCGGCCGACAAGTCTTTGCCAATTCTGGTCAGCTACCACGGGGCCGGCGTGTTTAGCGCCATGCAGCCGTTGGAGGCGGCGGCCAAGGGCCGGCTAGCGCTGGACGTTAACGCCCACGGCATCGAAAACGGCCGGCCGCCGGAGTTCTATCAG
>CAYMGG010000064.1:0-20857 GCA_964389915.1 uncultured Planctomycetaceae bacterium | reverse complement strand
GCGGCGGCCAGTTCCTCGACCTGGCCGGAGACCGCGCCGCTGGCCAGGCGGCGGGCGGCGCGCCGCACCGAACGGTCGATGGCCGCCGGCTGCAAGAGCTCCGCCACGCGCCCCAACCGCTCCTCGGGCAGAAGCAACAGCCCCCGGCGGGGAATCTCGCGCTTGAGAAAATAATCGGCCTCTTCGCGGGAGTACTTGCGGCAGAAAGCGCTCTTGATGCGCGGATCGGCCCGCAGGCGGTCGGCCACCCGGTCGGCCACCTTGCCGGCGGCGCGGGTGGCGGCCACGGTCGGCTCGGTCAGGTGAAACACCACCACGGCCTCGTCGGCCGAGTCGAAGTCCACTACCGCCCGGGTGAAGGCCTGGGCGGCGGGAATGTCCTGCGGCAGCATACGGGCGATGGAGAAGGAGAAACTCATGCCGATCAGCACCGGCGGCAGCCAGGCGGCCACCGTCAGCAATCCGGCCAAGAGCAGCACGGTCCGGCAGCGCCGGCAAGCGATCAGGGCGATTTTTTCAAAGATGCGGTCGCGCCAGGACATGCCCGTCTTCAATCCCCCTCGATCCGGACCTGCCCCAGCGGCTTCTGCCGCACCCGCTCGGGGACGTCCAGGGCGTAGGCCTCTTCCGGCACGGTCACGCCGCCTTCGGCCGACTTGAAGCGGATCTCGACCTCGCGCTGTTCCTGCGGCCAGGCGAGTTTGAGGAAGAAGGGATACACCCCTTTGGCCCCCGGCAGTTGACGGTAGTTGCCGTAGGTCTTGACGAAGACCGGCCGGCCGTCGGGATCATGCTCCTCCAACGACGCCAGCTGGCCGGCGTTGTCCAGCCGGACCCGCCAATAGCGCTTCCCCTTGACGCCGGTCTCCTCCAGCACCGGTTCGGCCGGCCCGCCGGCGATCGGCGCGGCCTTGGTCGTCCGCCAATGGCGGGCAAGGAGAAACTGATCCGGCTCCAGCAGATGCCGCATCAGCTCTTCGGGGCGGAAATCCAACCCCGACTGGCTCAGATCGCTCAACTTGCCCTGATACAGAGTCTTGTCGCGTGGCACATAACAGGCGATGTCCGAGCCGACCACCACCGCATCGAAAGCCTCCACGCTGCCCATGGCCCGGGTGGCCTTGAGGCGCAGCTTGCCGGAGCTTTCGCAGAACAGGTCGACGTTCACCCCCAGGCTGAAATCGTGCCGCCGGTCGGTGATGCGCAAGGTGGCGGCGGCTTGTAGAGACTTGACCTCGGCCCGGGCGGACAAGGCCGGCTTGATTTCTTCGGGTTTGACCTCGCGCCGGGGGGAGCTTCCCCCCGTCCCGCCCTGCCTTACGCAACCCGCCGTCAGCATCAGGAGCGCCGCCAGGGACCATAACCACCGGCGCGCCCGCTTCCGGCGGGCCTGATTCGCGATTTCCATCAACTTTCTCCGTGGCAAACCGAATGTTTCAGTGTATTCTTCCGGCCGGGCGGAACAAGATTATTCTAGATTTTGCCCCCCCGATTTTGGATTTTAGATTAAGCTGTGCCAGGAAATACCGAGGGGATACTCGTCTGGAAACGCGGGCGCCGATTGCCCCGCGGCCATTATTATTTTCAGACCACCCCCGCGAGCGCTTCGCTATGGACAGGACCTAAGCGGGAAATATCGCCCGGCCCGAGGAAGACCATGTCGCCCGAAGCCAAATCCCCCTCCCCCCGCGGCGAGGATCTGCGCCGCCTGACGTCGTTGCTCTCGCGTTTCGCCCGGCCCTATTGGCCCTGGTTCAGTCTGCTTTTGCTGCTCAACGGGCTGCTGGCCGTCCTCTCCCTGCTGCCGCCCGTGGTCATGGCCCCCATCCTTGACATCCTGCTCGACCGGCTGACCCCGAACGCCAACGATCCGGGGCCGCTCACCGCCTTGAGCCTCAACAACCTCGGCCGGCACGTGCTGACCTGGCTGGGCCTGGCGGCGGGCGGGGACAAATTCCGTCTGATCCTGATCCTGGCACTAATTTATCTGGGCGTGGGCACGCTCAAGAACGTGGTTCACTTCGGCGTATATCTGACCGCACTCTACATCCGCGTGCTCACCGCCCGCGCCATGCAGCTGGCGCTCTTCCGCCACATTCTGGGACTGCCGCTGGGCTTCTTCACCCGCCAACGCGCGGGCGAACTGCACTCGCGCCTCGACACCGACACCGCCGCGACCACCTTCGGCTTCGAAGGCATTGTCGGCAATCTGCTCATCTGCCCGATCATGATCACGGCCTACGCGGTGGTGCTGGTCAAAACCAGCCCCCTTCTGGCCCTGGCGGCGGTGGGCGGGGCGGGGCTCCATTACGCCCTATCCAAAGGCCTGCAAGCGCCGATCCGGGCCTATGTCAAAGACCAGTTCGACGTCCGGGCCGACCTGCGGGCCTGGCTGCAAGAAGCGATCACCGGCATCCGCACGGTCAAATCCTTCGGCGCCGAAGAACGGGAATACGCCCGCCTGGCCGAGAATGTCGGCCGACTCAACCAACTCAGCCTCAAGCTGGGCATCTATAAAAACATCGAGAGCCCGATCCGGGGCATCGTCGACCGGGCGGCGCAGGTGGGGGTGATGCTGCTGGGCGCGTGGCAGCTGCTGCACGGGGATCTGACGGCCCAGGGGTTCTTCCTCTTCCTCTATATCATCCAGGCGATCATGGAGCCGATCAACAACCTGGGCGGCACCCTGGTGATAATCCAGAACGTGCTGGCCGCCTCGGAACGGGTGAACGAGCTCTTCGCCGCGCGCAGCAACCTGCCCGACGGCCCGGAGCCGGTGGCCGAATTCCGCGACTGTCTGAAACTGGAACGGGTGAGTTTCGCCTATGAAGCGGCCCCGGTCCTGCGGGAGATCGACCTGGAGATCCGCCAAGGCCAGGTGGTGGCCCTGGTCGGCCCCAGCGGCGCGGGCAAATCCACGCTCTTCGACCTAGTGATGCGGTTCTACGACCCGAACTCCGGCCGGCTGACCCTGGACGGGCGCGATCTGCGGGAACTGAAGCAACAGGATTACCGCCGACTCTTCGGCGTGGTGGCGCAGGATCCGCTGCTCTTCAACGCCACGGTGCGCGAGAACATCCGCTACGGCCGGCCCGAGGCCACAGACGAGGAGATCGAACTGGCCGCCCGCACGGCCAACGCCGAAGAGTTCATCCGCGAACTGCCGCAGGGCTTCGACACCCTGGTTGGCGATCGGGGTATACGCCTCTCGGGCGGCCAGCGCCAACGGGTGGCCATCGCCCGCGCGGTGGTGGCCAAACCGCCCCTGCTGCTGTTGGACGAGGCCACCAGCGCCCTGGACAGCGAATCGGAAAAGCTGGTGCAGGCGGCCATCGACCGGGTGATCGTCGGCTCCACGGCCCTGATCATCGCCCACCGCCTCTCGACCGTGCGCCATGCCGACCGGATCGTGGTCCTGGACGAAGGCCGGCTGATCGACTCGGGCCGACACGAGGAACTGCTGGCGCGATGCGAACTCTATCAGCGCCTCTGCCGGTTGCAGTTCGGTGACCAGCAGGTTTGAACGGCTTAGGCGAACTTTCGCCCCTCGTCCAGCATGATCAGATATTGCTCGACGGGCACGTAATCGGCGATGGAATTACCCGAGCCTAAG
The DNA here is from genome assembly GCA_964389915.1 of uncultured Planctomycetaceae bacterium. Lineage (GTDB taxonomy): Bacteria > Planctomycetota > SZUA-567 > SZUA-567 > SZUA-567 > CAYMGG01. The sequence continues at coordinate 17,244 of CAYMGG010000064.1, read as the reverse complement.
CAATAGCCGCCGCCGGGAAGACAAACCTCCAGCGTCTGGCGAACCCGCCGCCGCAGGGCCATTTCATCGGCCCGGCAGAGAAAATCCACGTCAATGCCCCCGATCAGAGCCACTTTGTCGCCATAAAGACGCTTGGCGTCCGTCACCGGCAGAATGGCGTCTTCAAACGAATGCTTGGCGTCGATCTTCACCTCGTCGATCAGGTCCGGCATGATTTCCGCGAGATTGCCGCAGGAATGGAGAATATACAGCTTGCCCGCGTCATGGGCGGCCTGAGCCATCGCCGCATGCATGGGCAGAACGCTTTCGCGCAAAAAGCCCGGGGGCAGAAAAGTCTGAGTCTTGAACCCCATGTCGTCCGAACCCCATAGCGCGCCGACACAGGAATATTGGCAAAGAGTCCGAGCGAAATCCCGGTAAAGCTCGGTCAGTTTCCGGCAAACCGCCTTGATCAATTCCGGATCATCATAAAGTAGATAACAAATCGACTCATAGCCAAGCAACAACTTGTAAAATCCAACCGGCGTAACGGCATAGCCTTTCATGCCCGCCGGCATTGCTTTTTCCAGCCAATCCAGGGGAGCCAAATCCAAATCCGCGACTTTGGGCCAGGGATAGCGCTCGAAATCCGCCCAAGTCTGAATCGGCCCGGCCGCCACCTTGTCGCGCGACCGCTCGGCGGAATCGTCCGCTGAGGAGTGCTGAAATTCAAATTTCAATCCTTGCGGAAGCTTGAGCAGGTCATAACCCAGAAAGCGATTCAGCGCGATCTCTCGCTGATACCAATGGAAGGGATGGTTCGAGTCCAGGTTACGCGCCAGATCGAAACGTTCGATGATTTGCGCATCGATCGGCTGATCGCGGTAAAATTCCATAAAATGCACCCGCGCGGGAGTCCGCCGCCGGAGTAGGCAATCCTTCAACGCCTCGAAATCCGGAGTTACGGTATTCTCAAAAAGGCAGGTCATAAGCCCTTCTCTTTTTTTGTTGTATATACAAATAAATACCCCCCGCCGGATGCGTTGTCAAGGCGGGGGGAAGCGAAAACGCTACTTTTTCTGGAAATAGCCCTTCGCCTCGGGCGGGCGGATGTCGGTCAGGTCGCCGCGGTAGTGGCGCAGGTTGCGCGGCTCATAGGGATGCTTGGCGATCTGCTCCGGGCAGATGTCCACGCCCAGGCCGGGCTTGGCCGGAATGCGCAGGCAGCCGTTTTCGAAGACCGCCTCCTCGTCGCAGACCTCGCTCCGATAGGGCACGTCGCTGGACATGGTCTCCAACAGGTAAAAGTTCGGCGTGCAGGCGGCCAGTTGCAGCGTGGCCGCCGCCGCCACCGGGCCGGAAGGATTGTGCGGGCAGATGGGAATATGGTGCGTTTCGGCCAAGGCCGCGATCTTGCGCAACTCGCCTAGGCCGCCGGCGTGACTGACGTCGGGTTGAATGAAATCGGCCACGCCGAGCTGGAAGAACCGCCGGTAATCCCAACGGCTATAGAGGCGCTCGCCGGCGGCGATGGGCACGCGCAGTCGGCGCTTGAGTTCGGCCAGCCCCTCCAGATTGTCGGGCGGAATCGGCTCCTCGAACCAAAGGATGCCGAACTCCTCCAGCGCCTGGCCGATGCGCAAGGCGGTGGGGATGTTGAACCGGCCGTGCCCCTCGATCAGAATCTCCACCCGGTCGCCCACCGCCTCCTTGACCGCCCGCACGCAGCGCAATGCCTCGTTCAGCACCGGCCGGTCGATGTTCATGTAAGCCGAACCGAAGGGGTCCCACTTCAGACCCTTGAAACCCTGGTCGGCGGCGATCCGAGCCTTGGCGGCGAACTCGTCGGGCGTCTTGGCCGGCGCGAACCAGCCGTTGGCGTAGCAGGGCACGCTCGTTCGCACCTGGCCGCCCAACAGCTGATAGGCCGGCACGCCCAGATCCTTGCCCTTGATGTCCCACAGCGCCATCTCCACTGCGGAGAGCGCGCTCATCAGGACCGGTCCGCCCCGCCAATAGGCGTCGCGGTAGGTGTCGTGCCAAAAGGCTTCGACATCGTGCGGATCGCGGCCGACCAGATAGCGTTCCAACTCCTTGGCCGCCGCGGCCACGGTCAGCTCGCGCATCTCCAGGGTGGCCTCGCCCACGCCGTAAGGACCGGTATCGGTCATAACCCGCACGAAGACCCAATTGGTCCGGTAAGCGTGGCAGATATAGGTTTCGATGGCGGTGACTTTCATGTTTCAATCCTTGCGCAAAGGTAAAATTCCCAGACTCACGCTTTTTGGAACACCAGCACGGCCAGGCCGAAGCGGCCGAGGCGCACCTTGCCGCCGGACGCCTGCGACTCGACGGAGTAGTCGCCCACGCCGTCGGCCGAGACGTATTTATAGCCCGGCACGGTCACTCGCCCGCTCTCCTCCGGCCGATGGCATTGGGTCACGACCACGGCCAGGCGATCGCCGTTCACGAAGGCCCGGGCCTCCAGCTCCGGATTGTCCAGCGTGAAGCCGAGTTGGTCCTGGTAGCGGCCTTCAAGCAGCAATTCGGCCTGGCGCTGACGCAGGGCCGAGATCCGGCCCAGGTATTCCCGATAGTGCGGCGTCTCGGCGATGGTCCGCCGGCAGCGATAGATCTCCACGTCGCTGCGCAGCCCCTTCAGAACCAGCAGGTTGACCCGGCGCTCGATGTCCGTGTCGTCGCGGATCTCGCGATCGCTCAGGATGACCTCGGGGAAGATGTAGCGGAACCATTCGACAAAGGCCCGGCCGCGCGGCTTCTGGCCGGTCTGTTCCCAGTCGCCGTTGTCCACGGCCGCGAAATTGCCCACCGAGTGGATGAAATCGACGTGTTGGGCGGTGATGTCCGTGACCCACTCGATGCCGAAGCCCATGTCCGGATCGTTGGCCTTGACCCGTTCGCGCAGCCGCCGGAGCAACTCGCCCCGCCGCCAGCCGTTCTGCAGATCGGGCACCGGGTGCCCGTGGCTCGGATCGCAGCAAAGATGCAGCGGCGTATAGCCCAACTGATCGAAAAAGACCGCCCGGCAGCCGTAGCGGGCGGCCGTGGCCACCACGTCGGCCAATTTTTCAAACCATTCCTCGCTGGCCGGACAGGCATGCACGAAGGTGCGATTGACGAAATTGCCGGCATAGACGCCGTTGCCGCGAAAACGATAGGCGTCGCGCGCGGCGTTACCGAGCTGATCCTTGATGCAGATCCGCTCCCCCACCTGGCGGTAATAGGCGGTGTTCACGTCGATCAACTGGCCGTTGGCGTAAAGGATGACCTGCCCGCCGTCGGCCTGGAACGCGGCGACGTTTTTCTTCAGCTCCGTTTCGCTGCCCAAACGTTTTTCATCGGGCGTGTAGTCGGGGTACTGGTTGTCGTGACCGCCCTTCATCCAGCCGAACATGAAGAGCGCGTCGATGCCAGCCTGGCGGCCGTCCTGACGGATTTGCGGCATTTCGTCGAACCGATAGTGCACCTCGCCGTATTGATGTTTCATGATGATGCGCTGCCAGCCGTTCATCCGCCGGACCCAGGTCGGAATCTGCGGCGCACGCCACCAGGTGTCAGCCCAGCGCCGGTATTTTTGGGCCGCGACGTGCCAGGTGCCCAGGTAGGGCGCCAGCACGGCCGTGTCGTCCTGCCAGCTCTGGCCCGCGACGCAGTTGGCGTAGCGCACCAAACCGGCCTCGAATTTCGGCCCGTAGAGACGGAAAAGGTGGGTGGTCTGGAATTGGGCCGGATCGTGCTGGCCGAAATACAGCCCCTGGTCCGGACCGGCGAAGGTGAAGCAATTGGTCGTGGCATGCGCGCCCGGATAGGTGCATTGCATCTGGATGAAGACATTGTCCGGGCCCATGTAATACGAAAAGCCGGAGCGCACCGCAGCCTCGGGATTTTCTAACTTCTGGCCCGCGCAATGCGACCAGATCAGGGCCTGGTCCGGCCGGCGGTTGAGGCCGTGCACCAAAGGAAAATGCACGTCGCGGATCACGATGTCCGCTTGGTTATTGTCCAGTTTGATCGCCCAGCGGACGTCTTCGCCTTCCAGGCGAACCCGCAACTCAACCTGCACCGCCAGCTTGCGGCCGTAGCTGATCACTTCCGGATAGCGGAGGACCAGTTCCTCCCCTTCTCGGGCGATCTGCGGTTGGGCGTCGGCGGCCAAAACTTCGCGGTCCAGCACCCCGTCGCACTCGTAATAAAAACGCCAGAGCGGGCCGCCAGAAGCGTAATTATGCCCCGTCTCGCGCCGGCACAGCTCCGACAGAAAGCCGCGCTCGTCGAGCGTCAGCCGAACCTGCGCGTTTTCCAGAGTCCACATTACCTTTTCCTTTTTTTGAACAAGAATGAGTTTCGCCTCGATTCCATTCGGACTGCCAATGTGCTCACCGCATGTACATACCGCCGTTGACGTCGAGAGTCGAACCGGTGATGTAGCGACCGCCCTCACCACAGAGGTAACCCACGGCCAGGGCCACGTCGCGGGGTTTGCCCAGGCCCAGCGGCACGGTACCGGACAACCGTTTCACCTCGGCCTCGCCGTGGGTCTGAAAGAGCAACTCGGTTTCGATAATGCCCGGGGCGACGGCGTTGACGGTCACGCCGAAGGGCGCGGCGGTCAGGGCCAGGGTCTTGGTCAGGGAGATGAGCCCGCCCTTGGTGGCCGCGTAATGCACATGCCCGTGCAGCGCGCCGCGGTGGGCCACGATAGAGGTGATGTTTACGATCCGGCCGGCGCGCCGCTCGCGCATCAGCGGCAGGGCCGCGCGCGAGCAGAGAAAGGTGCCGGTCAGGTTGACGCGCAGAATCTTCTCCCAGCTTTCCAGGCTGGTGGCGAAGATGTCCTCGGCCCGGGTGGTGCCGGCGTTATTGACCAGAATGTCGAGCCGGCCGGAGGTTTCCTTGATCTGCCCGAAAAGCCGACCGACGGCCGATTCGTCACCCACGTCGACCTGCACGTACCGGGCTCGGCCGCCCGCCGCAATAAATTCTTCGACCGCGGCCACGCCGGTCTGTTCATTAAAATCCCCCACCCAGACCTCGGCCCCCATTTCGGCCAGGCGGCCGGCGATGGCCCGACCCAAGCCCTGCCCCGCGCCGGTGACCAGCGCGGTCTGCCCCGCGAGTTCGCGTTCACTCATCGATTTCTCCCGCGCGGATATTCGCGCAATTTTTCCTCCAGCCGGGCGATGCCGGCCTGCAGCTCGCTGCGCACCACCGCCCCGTGTTCCCGGTCGAAACGGTAACGGGGCGTATAGCACCCCAAGGCCGCCACGCTCCCATCGGGACAGTGGACCGGCCCACCGAGTTGGATCACGTCCGGGTCCAGCAACCGCTGAAAGAGCGGCTGATTTCTGATTTCGGCCAGCTGGGCCAGCAGCTGTTCCCGGGTCGGAGCGCCGGCCGGATACTCCTTCAACCCGTCCAGCAAGACCTCCAGCCGGTCGGCCGGCAGATGCGCCACCAGCACCCAGCCGGTGGCGGTCTGGAACAAATCGTCCAAAAAGAGATCGGTGACATTGACCTGGATGGCGTGCGCGCCGCGGGCATTGACCAGGACCAGCCGGTGGTTGCGGCTAAAGACTGCCAGGACGCAGCCCTCGCCCGTGCGATCGGCGATGGCCTGAGCAATCGGCTCGCCGAAGGAACGCAAAGCTTCATGCGGCCCGCCCTGCTGAGAGAGGTAATGAACCATCGGCCCCAGCCGATAGCCGCTGCGCTTGGCCCCGGCCTGCTCCAGATAACCCAGCGCGACCAGCGTCTTGACGATGTGCGAACAGGTGGCGGGCGTGACCTGCAACTGCCGGGCGATTTCGCTCAAACCCACCGGTTCCCCCTGGCGGGCGGCCAGCCATTCGAGGGCGGTGAAGGCTCGCTCCAAAACTTGAATCATTCTCAGCCTTTATAATAATATTATAATCTATTTATCTATATTATAAATGCTCGGGCCGTGTTGTCAAATTCCGAGAAGCCTTTTTTTTCGCTTTCCGGGGCCGGGGATCGATTCAAAGGCGTTTTTTGCACAACAGCTGCTCATCACCTGCGAAAAACTTTCCATCGGCTGGGTTTGTTCGCACGGTCAGGCGGGCAAATCCTAGAAGGCAGATATTGACCTGTCCCGATCAACGAAAAGGCCCTGCCCGCATCGCTGCGGGCAGGGCCGGAGAGTGTCGGCCAAAAAGCCGGTGATTCCGGATTTAGCTGTTCAGGCCTTCGATGATCGAGATGAGCGGCAGGAAGAGGGCGATGACGATGAAGCCGACCGCGCCGCCCATGCCGATGATCAGGAATGGCTCCAAGAGGTGCATCATCGTGGCCACCAGGTTGTCCACGTCGCTGTCGTAGTTGTCGGCGATGCGGATCAGCATCTTGTCCAATTCACCGGTTTCTTCGCCGACCTCGACCATGTTGACCACCATCATGTCGAAGATGCCCGAGCGGCGCATGGGGTTGGCAATGCTCTCGCCCTCGCGGATGGCCACGTGGATGTCGCCGACCGCCCGCTCCACCACCGAGTTGCCCACCGCCGTGCGCAGAATGGCCAGGGCGTCGAGGATCGGCACGCCCGCGCCGCTCAGCTCGCCCAAGGTTCGACAGAAGCGTGAAATGCTGGATTTTTTGATGATAATGCCGAAGACCGGCAGATACAGCGAGGCCATATCCGTGGCGTAGCGTCCGGCCCGGAATGATCGCAGGCCGATGAACCCGGCGATCAGACTGATAGGGATGAGCGGGACCAGGTAATAATAGAAGACCAGGAAGTCCGCCACGCCCATCAGCATCTGGGTGAGGAAGGGCATTTCGATGTTCATGTCTTCGAACATCTTCTTGAACTTGGGGACGATGAACATGATGATCAGGGTCAGGATGCCGCCGGCGATGGAGAGCACGGCGATCGGGTACATCAGCGCGCCGATGATGGCTTTCTTCAGCTTCTGGCTCTTTTCGCGGAAGTCCGCCAGGCGGTTTAGAATCTTGGACAAAAGACCGCCCGATTCGCCGGCGCGGACCATGCTGACGTACAATTCGTCGAAGGTGCTGCCGGCCTTGACCATGGCGTCGGAGAGGCTCGAGCCCTGCTCGACCTCGGCCTTGACGTCCAGCACCGTGTTGCGCATCGGCCCGGGCTTGAGCATCTGGATCATGATGTCCAGACAGCGGACCATCGGCAGGCCCGCGTCGACCAGGGTGGCGAACTGCCGGGTGAAGAGGGTCAGGTCGGAGGAGCTCGCCTTGCCGAGGGCGAAGGTCTTCTGCGGTCCGGCGGCCGCGGCCGAAAGCTGGGCCGACTTCTTGCTGCCGCCCTTCTTCTCCTTGATGCCGGTGGGCTTGAGGCCCTTGGCGCGCAGCTTTTCGCGCACCTCTTCGGGGCTCTTGGCTTCGATCGCGCCGCCGGCGGATTTGCCGGCGCTGTCGACCGCCTCGTAGGTGAACGTGGGCATGATCCTTCTCCTCGCTTCCCGGCCGCAGCCCCGGAGGGCCCGGCCCGCAGGCCATAAGGCATCGGCTAGAAATAACTATAGCAACCGCCAACCTGCGTCGAGCCCCGCGAACACGCTTTTCGGCCGCAAGGTACGGCCCCGCGAGACGCTCCTAGACTGACAGTTACTACGCTTATCTCTGGGCGACACCCAAGCTCGCCGCCCTGAACGCGGGAACCGGTCCCGCCTCTTCATCCGCCGCGCGCTACTCGGAGGACATGGTTTCGCGCACCACCTCCTCGATGGTGGTCAGCCCGTCGAAGACCTTGAGCAGCCCGGCGTCGCGCAGATCGTTCATGCCCATCTCGCGGGCGGTGCTGCGCAAGACCTCGGTTGACTTCTTGGCGATGATCTGATCGCGCAGGTTCTGGTTGAGCTTCATGATCTCGTACAGCGCCGTCCGTCCGCGGTAGCCGACGTTCTTGCAGTGCTCGCAGCCTTGGCCGTAATAGAAGTTGCGCCCCTCGGCCTCGGTGGGGGTGAGCCCCAATTCGTAGATCTCCTCGTCGGTCGGATTGTAGGCCGACTTGCAGCGGGTGCAGATCATGCGCACCAGTCGCTGGGCGACGATGGCCTCGATGGTCGCGGCCAGCAGGAAAGCCTCGACCCCCATCTCCACCAGACGGGCGATGGTGCTCGGGGCGTCCTGGGTGTGGAGGGTGCTGAAGACCAGGTGCCCGGTGAGCGAGGCCTCGATGGCGATGCCGCCGGTCTCGGAGTCGCGGATCTCGCCGACCAGGATGGTGTCCGGGTCCTGGCGGAGGATGGCCCGCAGGCACTTGGCGTAGGTCACGCCGATCTCGGAGTTGATCGGGCACTGGATGATGCCGGGCAGTTCGTATTCGACCGGGTCCTCGGTGGTGATGATCTTCTGGCTGATGTCGTTGGCCGCGTTCAGACAGGCGTAGAGGGTGGTGGTCTTGCCGGAACCCGTGGGCCCGGTGACCAGCACGATGCCGTTGGGCTTGTCGATCAGGTCGCGGAAGGTCGCCAGCTCCTCCTCGCGCATGCCCAGACGGGTGATGTCGAGCGAAACCACGGTCTTGTCCAGAAGCCGGATCACCACGCTCTCGCCGAACATGCAGGGCAGGGTCGAGACGCGCAGGTCGACGCGCTTGCCGGGGATGCTGAAGGCGATGCGGCCGTCCTGGGGCACGCGCCGCTCGGCGATGTTCAGACCGGCCAGAACCTTGATGCGGCTGATGAGCGGCAGGGCCAGCGACTTGGGCGGGCTCTTCATCTCCAAGAGCGCGCCGTCGATGCGGTAGCGGATCTTGAAGACGTCCTCGAAGGGCTCGAAGTGGATGTCCGAAGCCTGGTCGTTGATGGCCGTCAGCAGCACCAGGTTGAGCAGGCGCACCACGGGCATGGCGTTGGCCATGCTGTTGATGGCGTCCTCGGAGAGGTCGTCGCCCTCTTCGACCAGCTCCAGGCCGAGATCTTCGTCGCCGAGCTTGTTGATGATGTCCTCGAACGACTCGTCGTGGTTGACGCCGTAGAACTTTTCGATCGCGGAACGGACGGCCTCCTCGTTGGAGACCGCGCCGCGCACGTTGCAGTTGAGCATGAAGCGCAGGTCGTCGAGGGCGTGGACGTTGAGCGGATCGGCCATGGCCACGATCAGCGTGTTCTCGTCCTCGTCGAAGTCGACCGGCACGATGCGGTAGGTCTCGGCCATCATCCGGTTGACCCGCTCGATCAGCTCCGGCGGGATCTCCAGCCCGTCGAGGTCGACCACCTCCATGCCGACCTGCTGGCCGATGGCCAGGAGCAGCTCCTGGTCGGAGATGAAGCCCATCTCCTTGAGCAGGGCGCCGAGGGAACCGCCCTCCTGCTTCTGGCGGGCGAGGGCCTCGTCGAGCTGTTCGGCGGTGATCGCCCCCTGCTCGACCAGAATGGCCCCCAGCGGTTTGCGGAAGTCGTCGATTTCGCCGGACGGCATGACGGCCATGGCGGTGTCTTTCCTTATGGTCTAGCGGCGCTTGGCGGCCAGCTTGGCCTGTTCCTCTTCCCAGCGGCCGATCTTCTGACGCAGCTGATCGGTGTAGTTGGCCTTGCTGATGGCCTCCTCGGCCTCGACCCGCCCCTCCTGATAGAGCTGGAAGAGGGGGTCGTCGAGCATGATCATGCCCTGCTTGGCGCTGGTCTGGATCACGGAGTCGATCTTGAAGGTTTCCTTCTCGCGGATCAGGTTCTGCACCGCCGGCAGGGCAATCAGCAGCTCGTAGGCCGCCACCCGCCCCTTGCCGTCCTTGGTCTTCAGGAGCTGCTGGGAGAGGACGGCGATCAGGCCGGTGGCCAGCTGGGTGCGGATCTGCTCCTGCTGGGTGGTGGGGAAGGCCTGGACCAGGCGGTCGATGGTCTTGCTGGCGCTGGTGGTGTGCAGGGTGCCGAAGACCAGGTGGCCGGTTTCGGCCGCGGTCACGGCCGCCTCGATCGTCTCCAGGTCGCGCATCTCGCCGACCAGGATGATGTCGGGGTCCTGGCGCAGGGCCCGGCGCAGGGCCTCGCTGAAGCTGGTGGTGTCGGGGCCGATCTCGCGCTGGGTGATGATGCATTTCTTGTGCTGGTGCACGAACTCGATCGGGTCCTCGACGGTGATGATGTGGTCGGAACGCTCGCTGTTGATGTAGTCGATCATGCTGCAGAGGGTCGTGGTCTTGCCCGAGCCGGTGGGGCCGGTGACCAGGAAGAGGCCGCGCGGCCGGTCGCAGAGCTCCTTGACCGCCTCGGGCAGGCCGATCTGCTCGATCGAGAGGATCTTGTTGGGGATCTGGCGCATGACCAGGCCGATGTTGCCCTGGGCCCGGAAGGCCGAGACGCGGAAGCGCGCCTGATCCTGGAAGGCCAGGGCGAAGTCGGTCGACCCGACCTCGGCCAGTTCCTGCTGGTGCTTCTCGGAGGTGATGCTCTTCATCAGGGCCATGGTCATGTCGGGCGTGAGGACCGTGTTGCCCAGGCTGCGCATCGAGCCGCGCAGGCGGATCTTGGGCGGGGCGCCGACCCGCAGGTGCAGATCGCTGGCGCCGTGCTTGACCACGGCCAGGAGCAGTTGATCCATTTCGATCGACATGAGGCTGTTCTCCGGTTGCTCGGCCACTGCCAATAGTCAAAGGTTGCGGCTTGAGCCTGCGTCGCGGCCGCGCTGCGGCGTTTCACCCCGAACCCCGAAACGCCTTTCGCTCCGCCGCGCCTGGCCTGGCCCCCGCGACCTCCGACTATTACCAGCGCATCAGTCCACCTTCTTGGCCACGGTCAGGATCTCCGGGACCGTGGTCACGCCTTCGATCACCTTGCGCACGCCGTCCATCAGCAGGGTGTGCATGCCGTCGCGGACGGCCTGGTTGCGGATGTTGTCGGTGGTGTCGGTGTTGAAGGCCATGTCCCGCAGGCGCGAATTCATGACCATGATCTCGTAGATGCCGCGCCGGCCGCGGAAGCCGATGTTCTTGCAGTTCTCGCAGCCCGCGCCGGCGTAGAAGGTGGTGCTCTTGATCTCGGCGTCGCTGAAGCCGGCGGCCTTGCAGGCGCCCAGGTCCGGCGGGGCGGGCTGCTTGCACTCGGGGCAGATCCGGCGGATCAGACGCTGGGCGATGATCGCCTGGATCGAGCTGGCCACCAGGAACGGGGCCACCCCCATGTCGATCAGGCGGGTGATGGCCGAGGGGGCGTCGTTGGTGTGCAGAGTGCTGAAGACCAGGTGGCCGGTGAGGGCCGCCTCGATGGCGGTGTTGGCGGTTTCGTCGTCGCGGATCTCACCCACCAGGATGATGTTGGGCGCCTGGCGCAGCATGGCCCGGATGATGCGCTCGAAGGTCATGCCGGCTTTGCGGTTGACCTGGGCCTGGTTGATGCCGGAGATGTTGTATTCGACCGGGTCTTCGGCGGTGATGATCTTGCGGTCGGAGCGGTTGAGTTCGTTCAACGCCGCGTAAAGGGTGGTGGTCTTGCCCGAACCGGTGGGGCCGGTGACCAGCATGATCCCGTTGGGGCGGCGGATCAGGCCTTGCAGGGTGCGGTAGTCGTCCATGTGGAAGCCCAGCTGCTCGAGGCCGAACATGACGGCCTCCTTGTCGAGGATCCGCATGACGATGCTCTCGCCGTGGATGGCCGGCAGGGAGCTGACCCGCAGGTCGATCTCGCGCCCCATGAGCGAGAGCTTGATGCGGCCGTCCTGAGGCCGGCGCTTCTCGGCCATGTTCATCTTGGCCATGATCTTGAGCCGGGCCAGCACCGCGCCCTGCAACCGCTTGGGCGGGGAGTCGACCTCATAGCAGAGACCGTCCACCCGGTAACGGATGCGCACCCGGTCGGACATAGGCTCGACGTGAATGTCGGAAGCCCGGCTCTTGACCGCCTCGGAGATGATCAGGGTGACCAGCTTGATGACCGGGGCGTCGTCGCCGCTGTCCTGCTCGTCGATGGCGCCGCTGGTGTCGACGAACTGGATGTCGCTCTGGGTGTACTCCTGGAGCATGCCGTCGAGTTCGGACTCGGTGGTGTCCACGCCGTAGTATTTGGAGAGGGCCTCGTCGATGGCCTGCTTGGTGGCCAGGACCGGGGTGATCGGGCAGTTGACCACGAACCGCAGGTTGTCGAGGGTGTAGAGGTCGAGCGGATCGCCCATGGCCACGATCAGTTCGTCGTCCTCGTGGTCGATGGGGATGATGCGGTGTTCCTTGGCCAGCTCCGGCTGGATCATCTCGATGACGCTGCGGTCGATGTCCAGCGACTCGAGGTCGACCATCTCCATGTCGAACTGCTCGGCCAGGGCGCGGGTCAGGTCTTCGGGTTGAACATAGCCCAGGCCGACCAGAATGTCGCCCAGACTTTCGTTGCGTTCTTTCTGCTGCTCCAGCGCGTCTTGCAGCTCCTTATCGGTCAGACAACCCATGCCGATCAGGATCTGGCCGAGCATTTTACGTTCGGGCATGCGCGCATCTCCAGAGCGGCCGGACCTGCCGCAGGGGTCACCCAAGATATCTTATTGTCGTGACTGGAATTAACAAACAAACGGGGGACGGATGCCGTCAATTTGCATCTGACCGCCAGCGCGGCGCAAAAGCCCTGAAACCCGCCGCCAGTCTGCCAATAATCGCGTGTCGCTCAGAATGTAACTTTATGCTGCGGATAAGTCAAGACGATTTCACGCCGCATTTCGCCATTGTTCGGCAGTGTAAAAAAACAAGCGCTCCAGCCTGATCACAGGCTAGAAACGAAGCATTTGCCGCCGCGAGAAGGCACGTTTATTTGCAGCCGGTTAAGGCGTCATGACCCAAAGGTCAAAGCTTTGTAACTAGGCCTGGCCGCCGGGTGTAAAACTTCGCGCCTCCGACCGGACGGTCAGGCGGCCGGAGTTTCGCCCGCGCCTTCGTTGCCGGCGGCCTTGGCGTACTCGATAAGCAGGGTCTGCAACTGCGAAGCCTGGCTGGCCAGCTCCATGGCCACCGAGGCGGTCTGCTCGGCGTGGGCGGAATTGTTCTGCGTGACCGAGTCGATCTGGCCCAGACCCTGATTGACCTGGGAAAAACCTTCGGCCTGTTCGGCCGAGGCCGAAGCGATCTGAGAGACCAGATCCGAGGCCTGCACCACGCCGGCCAGAATCTGTTCGAAGGTGGCGACCGATTCCTGCGCGGCCTTGGCCCCCTCGTTCATCTTGGCCACCGAAGTCTCGATCAGGGCCGAGGTCTCGCGGGCCGCCTGGCTGCTGCGGGCCGCCAGACTGCGCACCTCCTCGGCCACCACCGCGAAGCCCTTGCCGTGCTCGCCGGCGCGGGCGGCCTCGACCGCCGCGTTCAAGGCCAGCAGGTTGGTCTGCGAGGCGATGTCGTCAATCACCCGGATGATGTTGGCGATCTCGCGGCCGGACTGGGCCGTCTCGTTCATGCCGGCCTGCAACAGCCGGACCTTGCGCACCCCCTCCTGCCCCAGCCGCGAATTGGCCTGGGTGAGGGCATTGGCCTGGGCCGCGCCCTCGGCGTTGTTCTTGGTCTGGGCTCCCAGTTCGGTCATCGAGGAGACGATCTCTTCCATCGACGAGGCCGAGACCGCCGCGCCGTCGGCCAGGGCCGAACTGGCCGACTTGAGCTCGCCCGAGCTGGCGGCCAGCCGCTCGGTCGCCTCGCGCACCCGTTCGAGCAGTCCGGCCAGCCGGTCGAGATTGCCCGAAAGCTCGGTGCGGCTCTGGCGCAGATTGGTGGTCATGATCCGCATCGACTTGCCCAGCCGGCCGATCTCGTCGCCCCGCCGGGCGATGCCGATCTCGAGGTCGAGCTCGCCTTTGGCGATCCGGTCGGCCAGGGCGGTGGCCTGCCGGATCGGCCGGGTGATGCTGGCCGAGATCAGGGCGAAGAGCAGCAGACAGACGGCCAGGGCCAGCCCGACCCAGCGGATGGCGGCCTCGCGGTCGCGCTGAAAGGTCTGGATGCGCAGATTGAGAAAGGCGTCGAGCTCCTTGACGCCCTCGCTCCAAAAGGTGAAGCTCGCCCGGCGGGCGGCCTCGACGGCCGCGGCGAACTCGTCGCTCCCCCAGGCGGCGGGCCCCGGCGTCTCCAACTTCTCCAAGCCCGTCAGCAGGGCCTCGAGCTTGAGTTTGAAGTTGGCCACCGGCTGATCCAGGGTCTCGTGCAGGGTGGGGCTGACGCCGTAGAAGTTGGCGTCCTCGTTGAAGGAGGTGGCCATGCTGCCCAGGGCCCGTTGGAAATCGGCCTCCAGGAGCTGCGCCCGCAGGACCGCGAAGCGAGTGGCCTCGGCCGGCTTGACCTGGCCGGTGGCCAGCACCGGCCGGCCGAAGTTGAGGATCGTCTCCAGCCGGGTCTGGAGCTGCGGCAGGGCCAGCAAGGTCACATCCATCAGATAGTAGCTGTCCAGGTCCGGGTCGAGGATCAGATTGCTGGTGTCGCCAGAGTGGACGATGGCCATGCGCAGGTCGGCGGCCAGTTGGTCGTACCCGGCCTCGTCCGCCTTCTTCCCTTCGCGCAGCTCCTTCCATTGGTTCAGCAGCAGATCGTATTTGAGGTTCTGCCGCTGGCGCTTGCCCAGCCCTTCGTCGGTGAACTGGAGGGCCGGGCCGATCGCGGCCTGCTCCTCCTCCAGGTTGGCGAAGGCGACGTCGATCTCGCGCGACAGGCTGGTGCGCGCGGTCTGGGCCAGGGCATTGCCTTCGCGGCACTGGCGGCTCAGTTCCCGGTGATTAGGCAGAAGGGCGAGGATCTTCTGGAGCGGCCGCTGATACTGATTGCCGTAGATCTCGTACCGGGCGAAATCGATCTTATCCTGAATGCCCTGCAGCATCAGGACCCAAAGCACGGCAATGGGCAGCGCAAAGCAAATGACAATGGCAAAGATCCGCTTGCTGATGCCGATATGGCTGAATATGCGCATCGCGTCCGCTCCCTTTTACCCTGCACCGTTTAGGAATTACATTTCGTCCCGTTAAAAATGCCAGCTCGGTAGCTCCGGCCGGCAGATTCGTGGCCGGTTGTTTCAGACGCCGCCAACTGGCAACTTATCATATATTGCCCCTGCACATTACGCAAATCCTTTTACATTAGCGCATTAAAACATTTTTGTCATCTCCCTCCAGATTGTCGTTCCGCTCTCACCTTTGACCTGAAACCGCGAGAAAAAAAGAGAAATGCGCTCCAAGCCTTGACATAAGGCTTTTATGTTGTATTCATCAATTATGATTTTTTATTCATCATTGGGGATTTTATGCCTAGCAGTGAATTAGTCCAATCCTTGCTCCGCGGCCTAGACATTCTTCAAGCCGTCGGTGAAGCCGAGGACGGCCTCAGGCTAAACGACTTATCCGAAAGGCTTAAGCTTAACGCCACCACGATCCACAATCTGGCCCGGACCCTGGCGGCGCGTAATTTCCTGGAGAAGCAAGGCCCACGTTATCGCCTGGGGCCGGCGGTTTCAGAACTCGCCTCTCTGGCCGGCGGGCGGGAACTGTTGACCTGGGCGGAGGCCGCGCTCACCCAGCTGGCCGCCACGCTGCCAAAGGCGGTGCTGACTTTTTCTCGCCTGACCGGCGGAGAGATCGTGGTCACCCGACGGCTCAGTCCCGACCGGCCGGGCCTGATGCAGCGGCCGCAGCAGATTTTTTTCCATCCTTACGCCAACGCCTCGGGCCTGGCCGCCCTGGCCTTCGCCGCCGAAGACGACCTGGTCTTTCTGCGCGAACGCTATCCCTTCGCCGCTTTCGGCGCGCACCTCTGGGAATCGGAGGCCAAGCTTGCGGCCGCGCTCGAAGAATATCGCCGCCTGGGTCTGGCGGAGCTGCCGTTCGGCCGGGAAGCCCGGCTCTGCGCCGCCGCGCCGCTCTTCACTGCGGCCGGCCAATTGCGCGGCTTTCTGGGCCTCAACCTGCCGGAACCCGCGCCGGCGGGATCGCCCTTGTCCATCCTGCTGGAAGCGGCCGGCGGTTATGCCGCCGGATACGAAGTCAAACGTTAGGTTCTGTCGGCAAAAGAAACGCTCCGGCGAAAATTTGGCGGTCCTAGGTTTCAGACGACCCCAGCAAATCGGTCTTTTTGGATACAGGCTAACCATCCCGTCTTTGAAGGAGACAAAAGACATGTCAGCCGTTACGAACGAATCGGGTTTGGCGCGCGAGTTCGGGCAGGAGGATCTGAACGATCCGGTCGCGGCGGCTCAGGCCGTCAAGCGTCAGGCTCTGGCCCTGGGCGCCGACGCCGTGGGCATCGGCAACATCGAGCGCTGGGCCGGCGCGCCCATCCAGATGGACCCGCGGCAGATCATGCCCGAGTGCAAATCGATCATCGGGATGGTCTTCCGGGTCAATCGCGGCAGCCTGCGCGGCATCGAGGAAGGCACCTACTTCAGCAACTACTCGGCCATGGGCTATGGCGGCCTGACCTATCTCTACATTCCGATGGTGGTGATGAACCTCTCCAAGTTCATCGAGGACCGCGGCTACGAGGCCATCCCGATGGGGCACCAGAGCGACTGGCGCGCCATCGACAACGAAGGCTTCCTGCGCGAAGGCTACAGCCGCCCCGTCGCCCCGGGCCGGGCCGCGCCGGACATCATGGTCCAGCTGCGCATTGCCGCCTTCCTCTGCGGCCTGGGCGAGATCGGCTACAGCAAGATGTTCCTCTCGCCCCAGTTCGGCCCGCGCAACCGGGTGGGCATCGTCCTGACCGACGTGGAGCTGGCGCCCGATCCGCTGTACGACGGTCCGCAGCTCTGCAACAATTGCATGGCCTGCGTCAAGGCCTGCCCCGGCGGCTGCATCCCCGCGGACAAGACCGTCAAGGTCAACCTCGCCGGCCGCGAACTGGAGTGGGCCGACATCGACATGGCCGGCTGCGACGTCACCTTCCGCGGCGCGGAAGCCAACGCCGAGGCGCAGAGCAACGAAGAGTCCTACATGGACAAGTCCTACGGCAAGTACACCCAGCCGGGCAAGTGGTCGCCCTTCTACAAGAAGCCGCGCAACCTGTACAACACCGGCCAGGCCGTCTGCGGCGCGCGGGGCTGCACCCGGGCCTGCATGATCAGCCTGGAGAGCCGGGGCGTGCTGCAAAACAAGTTCAAGGACAAGTTCCGCCGCCGGCCGCAATGGAGCGTGGACTGGTCGACCGAACCGGAATATCCGGAAGGCGCGCTGTTCCGCGAAAAGTTGCACAAAAGCGAGGCGGATTGAACTTCAAACCCCCGGGAGAACTTTTTTTGCAAAAAAAGTTCTCCCGGACCCTTTCAAAAAAACTCTCTTCCGGCTTCGCCGTTTCGAGCGTTCAGAGGG
>CAYMGG010000063.1:0-20928 GCA_964389915.1 uncultured Planctomycetaceae bacterium | reverse complement strand
GTGGCCGGGCGCAACCTGGCCCTGCGCGAGGCGGAAGGCGAGTTTCTGGCCTTCATGGACAATGACGTGGTGATCGGCAACCGCTCCTGGGCGGAGAAGCTGGCCGCCCGCCTGGCTCCGGAAACTGGCGCGGGTATTGTCGGCCCGCGGATCCAACTGGCCGAGCCGCCGCACCTGATCCAGTGCGCCGGCTGCGTGGTGGCCCGGGGCGGGCGAGTGGGTTTTCGCGCCCGCGGCCTGCCGCCCGAAGCCGGCCCCGCCGGCGGCGAGGTGCAGGCCCTCATCAGCGCCTGCTGGCTGATGCGGCGGGAGGTGTACGACCGGCTGGGCGAGCTGGACCTGCAATTCCAACCCGTCCAGTTCGAGGACATCGACTATTGCTATCGCGCCCGGGAGGCCGGCTGGAAAGTGGTTTACGCGCCCGAGGCTAACGTCTATCATTTCGAAAATGTGACCACCGACGGGACTCCGCGCCTGAATTACCGGTATCTGACGGTCAAAAACGGGGTGAAGTTCAAGCGCAAATGGGGGGCGGTCTGCGCGGCCGAGAACGGGCCGGCGGACAATGAATTGACCTGGCGCGAGCTGCCGCCCGCGCGCCTGGCCGACGTGGGGGAATTGCCGCTCGATGACTGACGCCGCCGAAGCCCCCGCCGCGCCGAACGGATTTCGCGAATCGCGCGCCGGAGCGATCACCAGCGCTGTCTTCTCCCTGGTGCTGCTCATCCTGCTGGCCGGGCTCTGCCTGCGCCGGGCCGAGTTGTTCGGCGAAGCCGTCCAGCCCACCTTCATCCCCAAGGTGGAGAATCTGGGGTTGCAGGTGGCCCAGACCCCGCCGACCGGAGATGTGGGCACGACCGCCAGTGAGGCAGCCGCCACCGCAGTTGCGGCCGCCAAACCGATCTCCGCCTCGCCGACGACCGGCGCCAAACCGGGCGAAAAGCCCCAGCCAGCCGGCGCCAAGCCGACCGAAGCGGTGGCCGCCACCGGACCGGCCAAGCCGGCGGATACGGGCCAGACCGTCGCCACCCCCGCGACCGGTTCGCCGGCGGGGGAAAAGGTCGACTGGTCGAAGTTGGAAATCACCGGCCCCGTGCCTCGGGCCAACCTGGTGGTCTACCTTACCCAGCGGATCGTCATGCTGCGCGCGCACGCCGACGTGGTCCGCGTGTATCGTGATGTGGGCGTGCCGCCCGACCTTTCGGCTCCCAAGAGCGCGGCCGCCGACCGTCGCGCCCCGGTGGGCACCTACTACCTCTGCGGCCGGGAGGAGAATCCCGAGCGGGCGCTTTACGTCAGCTATCCCTCTCCGGCCGACGCGGCCCGGGCTCAGGCGGCGGGATTGCTAGCGCCCCGCCAGATCCAGCAGATCGGCGAGGCCTGGAAACAGCGGGCCCGCCCGCCCCAGGACACGCCCCTGGGCGGCGGCATCCGCATCACCGGCGATCGCGACCGGCGGGAGCACACGACCGGCGGTTTCTCCCTCTATCCCGAACAACTCGAGGAGCTCTGGCTGGCCGTGAGCGACGGCACGCCGGTAATGATCGTCAAATGACCCCGAATCCTGATGACCCGGGCGGGAGCAACCCGCACCTCAACCTGCTGTGCGACGTGGGGGAACTGGCCGCGGCCCTGACCGGCAGCCCGGACATCGCCGCCTTCCTGGCCCGGACCGTCGAACTGGTGGCGGCCCACCTGCAAGCCGGCGTCTGTTCGATCTACCTCTACGAGGACGAGAACCGCGAGCTGGTGCTGCGGGCCACCCGGGGGCTGACGCCCTCCTCGGTCGGCCGGGTCCGGCTGCGCTTGGGCGAGGGCCTGGCGGGCACGGTGCTGGCCAAGGCCCGCCCGCTGCGCACCGAGCGCGCCAGCCAGCATCCGAATTTCAAGTCCGTCGCCGGGATCAACGAGGAGGGTTTCGAGGCCTTCCTGGCCGTGCCGATCCTGCGCGGAGTGGAGAAGGTGGGCGTGCTGGTGGTCCAGCGCGAGACCGAGCGCCCCTTCTCGGCCGACGCCGAGATGACCCTCAAGGCCACGGCCTCGCAGCTGGCCGGGGCGATCGAAAACGCGCGGCTGCTTATGGCCATGTCCCGGGTCGCCGCGCCGGCCGCCCCCCCCCTCGCCCGCGCCGTCGAGTCCCGGCTGATCCGCGGCCAGGCGGCCTCGCCCGGCCTGGCCCACGGGCCGGCCATCGTCATCGACAAGGTCCGCGACCACCAGCGGCTGTACGATTTCCAGTGCGCGGAAACCTACGGCCTGGAGGACTTCCGCGCGGCCGTGGGCCTGACCGAAAAGGAGCTGGAGGAGCAACAGACCCGCCTGGCCGACCGGCTGCCGGAGCTGGCCTCGCTCATCTTCACCGTCCACCGGATGATCCTCAAAGACGTCCAGTTCGTGGGCGCCATCGAGGAGCGGGTGCAGGCCGGGCTCAACTCGCCCGAGGCCGTGCTCCAGGTCACCCGCCACTTCGCCGACCGCTTCGCCGCCAACCCCCACGCCTACGTGCGCGAGAAGGCCCGCGACGTCGAGGACGTGGCCAAGCGGCTTTTGGCCAACCTCTGCCGCGCCGCCTCCGGCGGGGGCGAGAGCGGGGCCGAACGGGTGGTGGTGGCCCGCGAGCTCTTCCCCTCCGACATCATCAAGCTCAGCTCCGAAAACGTGGCCGGCATCGTGCAGGTGGGCGGCGGCGTGGCCAGCCATGTCTCGATCCTGGCCCGGTCGCTGCAAATTCCGGTGGTGATCGTCGAGGACGTCGCCCTGTTGGAACTGCCCGACGGGACGCCGGTCCTGCTGGACGCCGAGATCGGCAACGCCTACATCCGGCCCGGGCCGGAGGTGGTCGAGCGCTTCCGCGAACGCGAGCGGCTGCGCCAGCAGACCGCCGCCGACCGCGGCACCATGCGCCCCGAGACCCTCACCCGCGACGGCCGGAAGATCGCTCTGCTGGCCAACATCAACCTGCTGGGCGAAATCTCCCTGGCCCGCGAGCTGCTGGCCGAAGGGGTGGGGCTCTACCGCTCGGAGTTCCCCTTCCTGGTCCGCTCCTCCTTCCCCTCCGAGCAGGAGCAGTACGTCGTCTACCGGGCCCTGGTGGAGCGGATGAGCCCCCGGCCGGTGACCATCCGCACCCTGGACGTGGGCGGGGACAAGGTTCTGGCCTACTACGACCATTCCGGCGAGGAGAACCCGGCCCTGGGCCTGCGCTCGCTGCGCTTCTCGCTCAAGCACCCCGACCTCTTCCGCGCCCAGCTGCGGGCGATCTTGCGCGCCGGGGCGGGCACGGGCGAGTTGAAGGTGCTGCTGCCGATGGTTTGCAGCGTCGACCAGTTCGCCGCCGCCCGGACCATCCTCGACGAGTGCCTCTCTGATCTGGCCCGTTCGAGCGAGCCGCACTGCTCCGCGCCCGTCCTGGGGGTGATGGTCGAGGTCCCCTCGCTGATCGAACTGATCGACGAGCTGGCCGCCGAGGCCGACTTCTTCTCGATCGGGACCAACGACTTCGTCCAGTACCTGCTGGCCGTGGACCGCACCAACGAGCTGGTGGCCGATTATTACGTGCCCCACCATCCGGCCGTGCTGCGCGCGCTGCGGCGGCTGACCACGGCCGTCCAGCGCCACGGCAAGACCTTCACCGTCTGCGGCGAGATGGCCCACGACCCGCGCTACGTCCCCTTCCTGCTCGGCCTGGGGGTGGAGCATTTCAGCGTCGACCCGCAGTACCTGCCGGTCGTGCAGCGCACCATCCGGCACTGGTCCTTCCCCGCGGCCCGGGAGTATGCCGAGGTGCTGCTGGCCGAGGCCACGGTCGAAGGCGTCTCCCGCCGGCTGACCACCGCCGGAAGATAATGCGCGTATCCGGGCGAGCTTTTGGCAAAAAATCTCCCCCGATCCCTGGCAAAAAAAATCTCGGCCGGCCGCTCGTTTTTCGGGCGGCCGGATATTTTGTGCCCGTTCGGACTAGTTCTGGCCGACGGCCAGGCTCGTAACGTACTGCCACGATTTGCAATACCTGTTCAACCAACGCCTTTGGCTATTTAAAACCAATATTACAAAATCCGCTGGCTAAGCCCTCATTTACATTGTATACAACCAATACAGTGTACATATCTCTGGTCTGACTTAGCGAAAGGATGCGTCACATGCCGGTCAAAGCCTCCGGCGGCCCGGTGCGGCCGCTGGCCGACCGCTCCGTTCAGGTCTATGAGTCGCCCGATCCGAGAAAAGTTTTCGCCTACAGTCCCGGAATCCTCGCCCTGCCCGGCGGCCGACTGGTGGCCACCTGCGATTTGGGCGGACCGGGCGTGAAGGAACTCCCCGGGGCCAAGGCCCGGCGCGGAACCGACTTCGGGCTGGAGAACCAATGCCTGGTCTTCCTGTCGGACAACGGCGGCAAAAAATGGCGGCAGGCGGCCACGCTGCCGATGCTGCACGCCCGCCCCTTCCTGGCCGGCGGCCGGCTCTTCATCCTGGGACATGCCGGCGATCTGGCCGTAGCCCGCAGCGACGACCAAGGCGAAACCTGGACCGAAACCGCCCGCCTGACGCAGGGCCAGCACTGGCATCAAGCGCCCTGCAATGTCTGGCTCGCCAACGGCAAGGTCTATCTGGTAATGGAGCGACGGGTGCGACCGGGCGGCTGGTGCGACCAGCTCGCCCCGGTCCTGATGTCCGCCCGGGAGGACTCCGATCTATTGCGTCCCGAGAGTTGGACCTTCGCCAACGAACTCAGTTTCGCCGACGCCGTGGCCGGCCGAGCCCCGGGTCTGCTGGGCGTGCCGTTCCTGCCGGTGGGTCAGCTGACGCCCGGAAATCCGAAGGATGTGCGCGACATGCAGCCGCCCGGCTGGCTGGAATCAAATGTCGTGCAGTTCGTCGACCCGGATCATTATTGGCACGATCCGACGGGCCGCACCTTTCACCTGTTGCTGCGCGCGCACACCGGCTCGACCAATCTGGCCTGCCTGGCCAAAGTGGTCGAAGCCGAGGACGGAACGCTAACCACCAGCCTGGAAAAGACGCCGGCCGGGGAAGAAATGCTCTACCTGCCCTGCCCCGGCGGACAGATGAAATTCCATGTTCTGTACGACCAGATTACGCGCCTGTACTGGCTGCTGAGCACCCAGGCCACCGGCAGTCTGACCCGGGCCGACCGGCTGCCGGACGATCGCTTCAACCTACCCAACAACGAACGTCGGCGGCTGCAATTGCATTTTTCAAAAAACTGCTGGGACTGGTGTTTCGCCGGCTTGGTGGCGGTGGGCGAAGCGGAAAACGCCTCGCGCCATTACGCCAGCATGGATATCGACGACAAAGACCTGGTGATCCTCAGCCGCTCGGGCGACACGCGCGCCAGCTGCGCCCACAACGGTAACCTGATTACCTTCCACCGGGTGAAAAACTTCCGGGATCTGGTCTATTAGCCATCCCAGCCCTCCCCCGCCAGCGCAGTCCCTCCGCCTGTCAGGCGGAGGGACTGCGTATTTCCTCTGCGCCCAAATCTGACATGGTTTCGCCCATTTCGGACATTTCTTGTCGACCAAGCCGAGCTAGGATGGGGATATGTTTGCCGGCGCTCGCCGGACAACCTCTGAACTTTGATCGGTTTGCAGAAAGGACGCCCCACATGTCGCTGGATTTCCTGCCGGAATGGGAAGATCCGCAAGCCATCGCCTGCCGCAAGGAGCCGGGTCACGCCTTCCTGGCCGGCTACGCCGACGAAAAGAGCGCGGCCAAAGCCGAACCGCTCAAGTCGACCTACCTGCGCTCCCTGAACGGAGACTGGCGCTTCAAGCATTCGCCCAATTTTGCCGCTTCGCCCAAAAACTTCTTCGCTCCCAACTACTCGGCCAAAGGCTGGGACCAGCTGCCCGTGCCGGCCATGTGGCAGTTGCACGGCTACGACTATCCGCACTACACCAACGTGAAGATGCCCTTCCCCAGCAACCCGCCCTTCGTGCCCCACGATAACAATCCGGTCGGCTGCTACCTGACCGAATTCGAGATGCCGAAGAACTGGTCGGGCCGGCGGGTTTATCTGCATTTCGCCGGCGTCGACTCGGCCCTGCACCTCTGGGTCAACGGCGAGGAGGCGGGCTTCAGCAAGGGCAGCCGGCTGCCGGCCGAATTCGACATCACCGAATTCGTCAAACCGGGCAAGAACCAACTGGCCGCCCGGGTGGTGCGCTACTGCGACGCCTCCTACCTGGAAGACCAGGACATGTGGTGGCTCTCGGGCATCTTCCGCGACGTCTTCCTCTACAGTCGGCCGGCCGTGCACATCCAGGATTTCTTCGCCCTGACCGATCTGGACGTGCTCTACCGCGACGCCACCCTGCGGGTGAAGGTCCGCCTCGGCGCGGGACCGGAAATGATTCCGGCCGGGCATCAGGTGACCTGCCGCCTGTACGACGCCCAGGGCAAGCAGATCCTCAAAAAGCCCCCGCAGGTCGAGGTCAAGGTTCTGCATCCGCAGAACTGCCACGAGGCCTTTGACGCCGAACTGAAAGTCGAGGTCGCCAATCCCGCCAAGTGGTCGGCCGAAACGCCCAACCTCTATACGCTGGTGGTGGGTCTCCTGGATCCCAAGGGCAAGGCCTTGCAATGGGAGAGCAGCCGGATCGGTTTTCGCAAGATCGAGCGGAAGAACGGCCAGCTCCAGGTCAACGGCCAGCGCATCCTGCTCAAGGGCGTCAACCGCCACGAATTCGACCCCGACCAGGGCCGGACCCTGTCGCTCGAATCGATGCGCAAGGATATCGAGTTGATGAAGCAGTTCAACGTCAACGCCGTGCGCACCTGCCACTACACCAACGATCCGCGCTGGCTCGACCTCTGCGACGAGTACGGCATCTACATCTTCGACGAGTGCGATCTGGAAAGCCACCACGTCTGGGGCCAACTGGCCAAGGACCCGCAGTGGGGCTCGGCCTTCCTCGACCGGGCCATGCGCATGGCCGAGCGGGACAAGAACCACCCCAGCGTGATCGTCTGGTCCCTGGGCAACGAGTCGGGCTATGGCCCCAACCACGACGCCATGTCGGCCTGGCTGCGCGGCCGCGATCCCAGCCGCCTGATCCACTATCACCCGGCCAATAACTCGCCCTCGATCGACGTGATCGGCCCCATGTATCCCAGCGTGGAAATGCTCAAGAAGCTGGCCCACGAGAATCCGACCAATCCGGTGGTCATGTGCGAATACGTCCACTCGATGGGCAATTCAACCGCCAACCTCAAGGAATACTGGGCCGAGATCCGCAAGATCTCGAATTTGCAGGGCGGCTTCATCTGGGACTGGGTCGACCAGGGCTTGCGCAAAAAGGCCCCTAACGGCCGCGAGTTCTACGCCTACGGCGGCGACTACGGCGACACGCCCAACGACGGCCCCTTCTGCTGCAACGGCCTGATCACGCCCGACCGCGTGCCGCACCCGGCCCTGTGGGAGTACAAGAAGACCATCCAGTCGGTCCACGTCACGCCCGTCGACAACGTGGACATGGTCGGCCCCCGCGTGCGCGCCGGCGGCAAGTTGCGAATCTACAATGAAAACAACTTCATCGACCTCTCGGGCCTGAACGGCGAGTGGGAGATCACCGAGGACGGAAGCGCCATCCAGTCCGGAAAGTTGCCGGCCCTCAAGCTGGGCCCGGGCGAACGGACCGAGATCGACGTGCCCGGCCGCCAGCCCAAGCTCAAGCCCGGCCGCGAGTATCATCTGCGGGTGAGCTTCAAGCTGAAGAAAGCCACCGCTTGGGCGCCGGCCGGCCACGAGGTCGCCTGGGATCAGTTCCTCTTGCCCTGGCGCGTCCCGGCCGCCTCGGCCAAGCCCGCCGGCGGCAAGGTGGAATTGACCGAGTCCGGCAGCCAGATCCGTCTGGCCGCGGGCAAGGTGGAGGCGGCTTTCGACCGGAAGTTCGGCCAGCTGACCGGGCTGCGCCTGGCCGGCCGCGAACTGCTCAAGGCCGGGCCGCAGGTCAATCTCTGGCGCGCCCCGACCGACAACGACAACACCCAGTGGGGCGGACAGAAGGCGGCCATCAACTGGCGCGCCGCCGGCCTGGACCGGTTGGAACGGAAGGTGCGCAATCTGACCGTGCAGCGCCTGGAGGCCGGCGCGGTGCGGATTCTGGTGAGCGAAGAACTGCGGGCCGACGGCTGCGAGGCTGGCTTCGTCAGCGAACTGGCCTACACCCTCTTCGCCTCGGGCGACCTGCGCCTGGACCATGTGCTGGACGCCGACCCGCGCCTGCCCATGCTGCCGCGGGTGGGCCTGCGCTTGGCCCTGCCCACCACCTTCGACCGGCTTATCTGGTACGGCCGCGGGCCGCGCGAAAACTATGTCGACCGCAATGAAGGCTGCCCCGTGGGCCGCTACGAAAATCCGGTCGCCGACGAGTCGGTGCCCTACGTCGTGCCCCAGGAACACGGCAACCATACCGAGGTCCGCTGGGCGGGTCTGGTGGACAAGAAAGGCGCGGGCCTACTGGCTGTCGGCCTGCCTCTCTTCAACGCGGGGGCGAGCTTCTACACGGTCGAGGATCTGACCGCCGCCAGCCACCCCTGGCAGTTGGAAAAGCAGGATTTCATCACCTTCAATCTGGATTACCGGCAGAACGGGCTGGGCAACAACTCCTGCGGCCCCGGCGTCATGCCGCCGTACCAGTTGCTGCCGGAGCGGTTCCGTTACGCCCTTCGCCTGCGGCCCCTGGCCGCCGGCGAAGACCCGGCCGCCGTAGCCCGCGAAGCGTCTCCGGCAGGGCTGTAGCCCGGCGGGAGAGGACGCCTGGTAACCTTTTTTGCAAAAAAGGTTCCCTGGACCCTCCCAAAAATTCTCCTCCCGCTTCGCTCTTTCGAACGGCTGGAGGAGAACGCAGCATTTAAGCATCGCTGAAAAATTTTTGAAGGGGCCCGGGGGAACTTTTTTATAAAAAAGTTCCCCCGGGGTGTTTTCTAGCGACCCGCGGCAGAGTATTCCCCGCAGGCTTCGACGTAAGCCAGGATGTTTTCCCACGGTACTTCCGGCTCGATCATGTGGGTGGGGGCGGGCAGAGCGCCGCCGCGCGGGCCGGCCGCGTCGAGCATGGCCCAGACCTCGCGCTTGACCTCCGCCGGCGTGCCGTGCGGGAAGACCGACTGGGTGCCGATTCCGCCCCAGAACGAGAGACGGTCGCCATATTCGGCCTGAAGCTCGGCGCGGTCCATGCTCTCCGGTTGGAGCGGATTGAGCACGTCGATGCCGACCTCGATAAAGTCGGGGATGAGCGGAGTCACGTGGCCGCATGAATGATAGCTGATGATCAGGTCCGGCTTAACCGCCCGGCCGGCGGCGATCACCCGGGCCAGGCGCGGCTTGAGCCACTCGCGGTACATCTCGCCCGACATCATCAGGCTGTGCTGCATGCCCACGTCGTCGCCCAGATGAATCCACTCCACTCCCGCCGCGGCATAGGCGGCGATCCGGCGGCAGGCGATGTCCGTAGTCTTGTCCAGCAGCCAGCTGGCCCGTTCGCTCTCCTCGACCATGTCCATCATGAGGGTTTCCATGCCCCGGATGTACCAGGCGATCTCCCAGACCGTGCAGCCCATGGTAACCATCGGCAGCCAGCCCTGGGCCTTGATCTCGGCCACGCCCCGGGCGCAGGCGGCCGTGGCCTCGGCCAGGTCCGAGTAGTCCGGCCAGGGAAAGCTCTGGATCTGCTCCAGCGAATCGGCCGGTTCGAGCGGATGGCGCATGTGGGACATGTGCTTGGCCGCCTCGCTGCCCGGCTCGTGGGCAATGCCGAACTCGGGATTGATCCGTGTGCCGGGCTTGAGTCCGCCCGGGTGAAATGTAGTCCAGTCCACGCCCGGGTGGGGCCGGCCGCCGATGCCGGGCGCGCCGCGGTGGGCGAACCCGAAATGCTCGGCTACGGACACCTTGCCGCCGGTCTCGCGCTCGTACCGGGCCTGCTGATCCGGGCACCAGTGGAATTCCGGCGGCACGGCGGCGTAGCCCTGGCGACGCAGCAGACTTTTCAAATTCTCGCCCGGATTCGCCGGCGCGGTTTTCCGCGCGGCGCGGGCGGCTTTCGTTTTGACGGGCATGGAAATTCTCCGAGTGAACCTCAAAATTGCGCTTCGAAATTGAGAGAACTTTTTTGAAAAAAAGTTCTCTCAAACTCTTTCAAAACCCTTAACCCAGCGTCGCCGGCTTCAGCGTTCGGATGGACAAATTCAGCGTACTTAGCCATCGAGCGCTATTTTTACTGCCGCGCCGTTTACGGCAAACCTGTAGACACTTCTTTCCTTGTTAGGCCTAACCTCCCAGCTCCTCACAGCGGCGGCGATAGTGCAGATAATTTTCCAGCGGCACCTCGGGCGGCGTGCCGTGGTCGACCGTGGGGATGTAGCCGCCGCGCGCGCGCATGGTCGGCAGGATGCGCTCGACGTGCTCGTCGATGGCCCGCTTGCTCTTGGCCAGCACCCGCTTGTCGATCCCGCCCCGCATCACCAGCCAGGGATGGCGCTGGCCGATCTCGACCACGTCGCAGCCCGAGGCCACTTCGAACGGACTCATCACCTCCATGCCCAGTTCGCGGTAAACCTCGATCACCGGGCCGGCGTTGCCGTCGGTGTCGATCTGCAGATACAGGTGGCGATTCTGGTCCAGCTGCCGGCCGCGGGCGTTGGTCAGCAGTTGTTGGTAATAGGGGAAGAGGAATTCACGTATCATGTCCGGCGAAATGAGCGGGCCGTGGTTGTAGCAGATGTCCTCGGCCAGAAAGATCTCGTCGAGGGTGACGTGCTCCTGGTGACGGGCGATGACCGCGTCGGCCAGCTCGAACCAGGTCCGCAAACAGTCGTGCAGCAGTTCCGGTTCGTCGTAGAAGAAGTACAGCAGATCCTCCGGCCCGATCAGGCTGCGCAGGTACATATAGCCGCCGACCAGGTTCTGGCAGATCATCCAGCCCTTGGCCGCGTCCGCCCGGGCCCGCTCCATCCGCTCGCCCAGCGAATCGAAGCGGCCCGGCGCGTCCGGCGCAAGCCGCCACTTGACGTCCTTTTCCCAGGTACGCTGGTCCTTGACCGGATGGTCGAGGTATTCGGGCATGAAGCCGGTGCGCCGCCCCTTGAAGCAGAGCACGTGCCGGCCGGCCGAGTCGCGCACCACTTCGTGCTCGCCGCGATCTTCGATGATCTCCGGGGGAAACTGGGGGCAGAAGGCCGCCTCGCACCAGCCGAGCTGGCCGAGCGAATGCTTGGCGATGGGATCGAGCCGGAAATGCTGGCGCAGATCCACCCCGGCGGGCAGGCCCTGCTCGCGCCATTTCTCCAGGGTCGGCTCCATCAGCCAGAACTCGTCGCGCAGAAGCGGAGCGCCGGGCCGGAGCGCGTAAACCTCGCGCAAACGGCGCGCCCAGGGGTCCATCCGTTCGACCGGCACCGGATTGCGCACGCCGTCAGCCACTTCCGCCAGGGTCGGGTTCATGATCTTCCTTTCGAAAATTCCCGCGTTTATTAACCATTTACCCTATTGCATTAGCCGCCAGCCAGAGACAGAATGCTTATAACATGGACAAAATGATCGAAACCTCCCTTCGCTTCCTGACCGTCCTGCCCGCGCACCGCGAGTGGGGGCTGTTTGCGCCTTCGGTGGGGCGGGGGGCGCGCCGGCCGGGCAAGGATTACGGGCTGCGCAACTGCTCGGGCCGGTTGCTCGACTGTCCGGCCCTGGTCTATCTCGTGGCCGGCCGGGGTTGGTTCGAATCCGACGGCGTGCCCGAGCGGCCGGTGGCGGCCGGCGACCTTATGCTGCTCTTTAAAAACGTGCGCCACCGCTATTGGCCGGATCTGGAAACCGGCTGGAGCGAGTTCTGGCTGGCCTTCGACGGCTGGCAGGTGGACGAGTGGCTGCGGCGGGGGGTGCTCTCGCCGCGCCACCCGGTCTGGAGTCCGGGCGTGGACCAGGAGTTGACCGCCCTGTTTCTGGAGGCCCATGAGCTGGCCCAGCCGGAGGGCCTGGATCAATATCTATTGGGTGGCGTGGTCGCCCGCATCCTGGCCCGGGCCCGGGCCCTGGTCGCCCGGCAGGACCGGGAAAGCTGTCCACGCGCCGAGGCCCTGCGCCGGGCGGTGCGGGCCTTGGAAGCCGAGGAGGCGGACGAGACGGATCTGGCCGAGTTGGCCCGCGAAGCGCACTTAAGTTATCCGCACTTTCGCCGCCTGTTTCGTGAACAGACCGGCCTGGCCCCGCACCAATATCGCCTGCAAGCCAAACTTAACCGCGCGAAGCAATTGTTGCTGCATACGACATTATCGGTCAAGGAAGCGGCTGTGGCGGCGGGCTTTGATGATCCGCTTTATTTCAGCCGTTTATTCCGCAAGACGACCGGGATTTCTCCTTCTCATTGGCGCGGGAAGAGTTAGCTATTTTGCAAAATTGGTTGACGAACGCCTAAAACGCGGAGTATAGTGTATATATCTGGTGGGGACGGCGGATAACGCCGCCCTGAATAAGGTAATTTTGCCGGGAGGCGCGGCAATAATGGGCCGCCTTAAGCTGCACCGTTTTGAGAACGAAACCGGCCTGATCCGGCTGACCGGATTGGTGCTGGTGGTAATGCTGGGCGGACTCTTCTCCGCCTCTCTGGTCTGGCTGGTCATGGCCGAGGCCGACAGCAGCCTATTTTCCGCAGTCTGGCGCTCTAATGCCTGCGAGTGGAGCGACTGGAGCGCCGAAATTCCGGTGGCCCTCTCCCTGATCCTGGTGCCGGCCGCCGCGGCTCTGACCGTGGGCGCCCACTCCTTCCGCCACGGCGGTTTCCTGGGCTTTCTGATCTCGCTGGCCAACCTTTTCCCGCTGGCCGTCTATTCGACGCGTTCGAGCTTGGGACAGCTCCAGACCGGCACCTTGACCTGGTGCGCGTTCTTTGTCGGCGCCTTGGCCTGTCTGTATATCGGGGATCTGGGCTCCTGGCTCTGCCGGCGGCGGGCCCAACTCGAAGCCTTGGAAGAGGACCTGCCCGGCTCGCCCGCGCGCTAGGTTCTGATCTGGTTGACGGCCAAACCCGCAAGCTTTCGCCCGGTTCAAATTTCGTTTCGCCTCCCCGGCGGAACGCGGCGTAATTTTTTCAAGTTTTTCATAGCTTGCGACCGGGGTTAGCCGTTAAAAACAAGACCAGCGGTTCACTGGCCGGGCAGCCACTTTCTCTACGCTTCACGCGCAATAAGGAAATACCCATGATCCGCGAATCCTTGCCGGGCGCCCGCATCACTCAAGGGCCGGCCGACTGGCAGATAATTCAACGCCGCCTCGACGGCCGGGCCGACATCCAGCTGGCCGGCACCTGCCGCGGCGACCAGGGCGACACGGTGGCCTTTGCGGTCGAGGCCCGCGTGGTCGACGCCGCCCTCAATCGGCCGGCCGGCGCCAGTCTCGACTGGCAGCCCGCGCAGATGGGCGATTTGGGCGCATGGCGGGTCGGCCAGCGCGACGTGACGGCCGGCGGACCGTACCGGATCGAAACCCGGGTTCTTTACGCCAACGGCTCGATCGGCTGCGGCGACCGCATCCATCACCTGGGCGTGGGCGATCTCTGGGTTATCGCCGGCCAGTCCAACGCCACCGGCTGCGGCCGGGGCCCGGCCGAGGACGGCCCCGAACCGGGCGTGCACGCCTTCCGTCCGGCCGAGGTTTGGGGCTGGGCCGACCATCCGCTCTGCGATCCGACCGGTTCGCGCCACCCGGCCAGCTTCGACCGCGGCTGGAACGACCATTCGCCCTGGCTGGCCTTCGGCCGCCATCTGCGCCGGGCGTTGAACATCCCCATCGGCCTGATCCCCGCCCCGCTGGGCGGCTCGCCCCTCTCGCGCTGGGACCCGGGCGCGGAGAACCCGGACCTTTTGGGCAACATGTACGACCTGATCCGCGCCGCCTCCAGCTGGCGCGACCATTCGCGCTTCGATCCGGCCGACGGCGGTCCGGTCTTCCTGCCCCGGCCGGCCGGGCCGGTCGGCGCGGTGGCCGGCGTGGTCTGGTATCAGGGCTGCTCGGACACCGGCGAAGTCGAGGCCCAGACCTATGCCGAACGCTTCACCCGTTTCCTGAACGGGGTCCGCTCGGCCCTGGAGGCCCCGCACCTGCCCTTCGTGACCTGCCAGCTCAACTGCGTGGCCGAAGATGCAAACCGCAGCGGCGCGGGCTGGAGCCTGATCCGCGAGGCCCAGCGCCGGCTGGCCGCCACCGAGCCGGGCGTGGCCGTCGTGCCCACGCTGGGCCTGCCCCTCTCCGACCTGATCCACAACAGCCCGGCGGCCAACCTGGTCATCGGCGAGCGCTGCGCGCGGGCGGCCCTGGGCATGGTCTACGGCCAGGATCTGCCCTGGCGCGCGCCCGACCTGGCGCGCGCCCGCTTCGATGGCCGCGACGGGACGAAGCTCCTGTTGGAGATCGCCAACGTCTCCGGCGAGCTCTGGGCCCTGCATCCGAACATCGAGCAGTTCACCGTCTCCGACGAGCGGGGCGGCGTGCCGGTCAAGAAGGCCCGGCTGACCGGCCGGCGCGAGATCGAGTTGACCTTGGCGCGCGAGGCCGGGCGCGAAACCTATCTGCACAACTGCGGCGGCTGCAACCCCCGGGTCAGCATTTTCGATCGCGAGAACCGGCCGATCCTGGCCTTTCACGGAGTCCGGGTCGAAGGCTGACCCCTTTCCGCAAAGGCAACTCATGAAACGTGCCCTGATCATCGACGACGAACGAACCATGAGGTTGCTCTTGGAGGAAACTCTCTCGACCACGCACGACTGCACCCTGGTCTGCGGCGGACGCGAGGGGTTCCGGCTGGCCTGCGAGCCCAACGCCTACGACATCATCACCATGGACATCGCCATGCCCGACTGGGACGGGCTGAGCGCCCTGGCCCTGGTCCAGGCCCTCAACCCGCTCAGCAAGATCATCGTCATCAGCGGTCATATCTCGTCCGAGCACGAAGCCCAGCTCAACTCCCTGGCCTGCGTGCGCGGGGTGATAAGCAAGCCTTTCTCGCTTAAGGAATTCGTGACCCTGGTGGAGCGGCTCGAAGCCCAGGACTGACCGCGAAGGCTGGCGCCATGACCGCCCACCCGCCCCGCCCGGAACGCAACCGCCCCAAGGATCATTGGACCCTGGCCGACATCTTCGACCGGGAGAATTCGCGCGGCCGGCCCCTGGCCAGCTTCACCCACCGCAATTACGAAATCGGCATGCACACCCACGATTTCGTGGAGATCAACCTGGTCTTGCAGGCCGCCGGCTGGCACTATTTCCGCGCCGGCGTCTTCCCCATCCAGGTCGGTGACCTCTTCATCGTGCCGCCGGGGGTCGAACACGGCTATCGCCGCGAGGGTCCGCTGGACGTGCAGCACCTGCTGCTGCATCCGCGCTTCCTGGCCGAGTATGGCTTGCGGTTGCGGACGCTGCCGGGCTTTCAGCCTCTCTTCTCGGTCGAGCCGCATTTTCGCGAGGAGACCGAATTTCAAAACGTCCTGCGCCTGGACGAGGAACAGCGCCGCCAAGCCGCCGACTTGTTATTGCTGGTCGAGCGTCAGGCGGCCGTCGGCGGCGAATCCGCCTGGCTGGCGGCCGAGAGCGGGGCGCTGACGGCCATCGCCCTCTTCTGCCAGTGGCGGGCCGCCCGTCCGCTCGACGCCAAGCCCCACGCCCTGACCCAGGCCCTGCAAGCCGCTTTCGACCTGGTGGAGGCGCGTTTTGCCGAGCACCTGGAGCTGGCCGATCTGGCGGCGGCGGCCTGCCTGCAACACACCCATTTCTGCCGGGTCTTCAAAACGGCCACCGGGCTGACCCCGCGCGAATACATCGTGCAGCGCCGGGTCCGGGAGGCCAAACGCCGGCTGAGCCAGACCGACCAGAGCCTGACCCTGATCGCCCTCGAAACCGGCTTCTACGACAGCGCCCACTTCTGCCGCGCCTTCTCCCGGCTGGTGGGCGTGTCGCCGAAAACTTTTCGCCAGCGGATGCAGAAGGCTTGATAAATTACGACCGGCGCGGTAGTATATTTAGCGAGGGGTTGCTCCTGGAGGATAGACCATGATTTATGGATATAAATTTCTGGTGGCGGCCGTTTTGTTCGTCGGCCTGACGCTGACCATGGCCAGCGGTCAAGCCGAAGAGGCCAAAGCTCAGACCACCTGCCCGATGACGGGCAACCCGATCGACAAAAAACATTTCGTGGAAGTCGACGGCAAGCGCATCTATCTCTGCTGCCCGGCCTGCGCGGAGGCGGTGAAGAAAGACCCGGCCGCAGCCCTGGCCAAGCTGGCCGAACGCGGTGAAACTGCGGAAAACGTCCAGACCACCTGCCCGATCATGGGCGGCAAGATCAACAAGCAGCTATTCGCCGACGTAAACGGCAAGCGGATTTACGTTTGCTGTGCGGCCTGTATCGAAAAGATCAAGGCCGACCCGGACGCGGCGCTCAAGAAGCTCGCCGACAAGGGCCAAGCTCCGGAGCCGGCGCCGGAAGCCAAATAACCCCTTCCCGGGGAACCTTTTTTTGATAAAAAAGGTTCCCCGGCCCCTTCCCAAAAACTTTGCCCAGGCTTCGACCAGCGAACGTTCAAATGGACGAATTCAGCGTTTGTCGTCCGCACGCGCTGAAGTCGTCCATTTGAACGCCCGAGTAGGCGAAGCTGGCGAGAGTTTTTTTGAGGGGGTCCGGGGGAACTTTTTTTGCAAAAAAAGTCCCCCCGGAAAAGTAGTAGGCCTTACGCCGCCACCTCCACCACCTGGCCGCAACGGCTCGATTCCAGCGCCGCCGCCAGAATATTCTGCATCGCTTCGCCTTCGATCAAGGTGACCGGCACCTCTGCGCCCTGATCCAGAGCCTCAAGGAAAGCGCTAAAGGTCTCCCGCGTAACTTGCGGCGGATCGGCGGGCAATTCCTCTTTTACGCCTTGCGGCCAGAGCTCAAACTTCGGCCCGTTCAGTCGGGCATAGCCGGCCGTGCCGGTCAGTTCGATCACAATGTCCTCGCCGGGAATGCGGTAGGGCAGCCGACCGACGGTCAGATTGGCCACCGCGCCGGAAGCGAACTGCAAATTCATGAGCGCGTAATCTTCGGCCTGCACGGCCGCATACTGCCGGTAAAAATCCTGCTTGGTCACGGCGAACACCTGGCGCACGGGTGAACGCATGATTTTCATCGCCGTGATGAGCGCATGCGAGCCGATGGTGGTCATTTCGCCGCTGGGCACTTCCGAGCGCCAGCGCGGCGTGGGCTCAAAGCCCGGATAGATGCCGCCCTGGAAATTGAGCCGCAGCGACAGCGACTTTAACTCTCCCAGTTCGCCGGCTTCGGCCGCCGCCATCAACCGGCGCACGCCCGGCCGGCGCTGATAGCCGGCCAACATAAAGCCCCGTCCCGCGGATTCGCCCTCGGCTTGACGGATGCGCCGCGCCTCGGCTGGAAACAAGCCCAGCGGTTTGTCGGTCACCACATGCTTGCCGTGGCGTAACGCCGCCTCGATCACCTCCGCTTTCCACTGCGGACAGACCATGGCCGAAATTATGTCTACGTCCGGCCGGGCCACCACCGCCCGCCAATCCGCCGCCAGCTCCGCGCCGACCTCGGCGGCGTAGGCGGCCAATTTGGCCGGCAACTGATCGCCGTGGCAATTCGCGCCCCACTCCTCGCCGCCGCACATAGCCACGATCTTCGCCCGCCCCGTGCCGGCCAATTCCCGCTCCAGACTGTGGCAGCCCCAGACTCCTACCCCTACAACGCCTACACCGTAGGTTTTCATTTCGGCAAACTCCTTTCTGGGGGAACTTTTTTGCAAAAAAGTTCCCCCAGGCCCCTTCAAAAAACTCTCGCCAGGCTTCGCCGTTTCGCAGCGTTCAGCTCAACTCGACGCTGCGATTTTCGCGTGCGCTTTCCGCGCCCCGCAGCAGGGCTTCCATTAGGAACAACGAATCGTCCAATCGGGGGCCGACCTCGACGCCGGTCTGGATCTGCCGGCTGAAATTTTCCAGCAAACGTTTGAAGGAGTGGACCATGTCCGCCTCGGGCGGGATCTGTTCGTCCACCAACGGCACGACCTGCGGCGTTTCCTGGCCGAGACGATGCCAGGTCAATTCGCCACCGTAATCCTGGCGCAGCTCGCCTGTCGTGCCGATCAGTTCTCGCCGCATGCCGCCGGGCAGGCCGTCGGCCGTCAGCATGGTGTTGTATTCGAATTGAAAGGTGACCGGTCCCATTTCGAAAAACGCCGACCAATAGTTCGGCCCCTCGCCCAGAACGCTGGCCGGCCCCAGTTCGTTTTTAGTCGTGAAGACTTGCACCCGACTCGGCCGGATCTCGGAGTATGAAAAGGCTTCGTCCAGCCAGTGCATGCCGTTGTGAACCCAGACCCCGCCGCACTCGGCTCGCAGATAGGGGCTGGCGGGATTCGTGATCGGATACCGCCGGCCGCGAAACCGGATGACGATTTCGCGCAACTCGCCGATCGCGCCCTGGCCGAGCATCTGCTTGATCGTGCGGGTGAGTTTGGTCTCGCGCTGGTTGAGCGACACTTGGAGCCGCGCCGGTCCGGCCGCCGCCCGCCGCAGCCGGGCGCACTCCGCCCGGGTCAGACAAGGCGGTTTTTGCAGCAGCACATGCTTGCCCGCGGCTAGGGCGGCTTCGGCTTGCGCGCAATGCAGCCAGTCGGGCGTGGCCACCTGCACCATTTCGACCTCCGGATCGGCCAGCAAATCGTCAAAGTTGGTGTACGCTTTGACTCCGGCCTTTTGCGCGTAATCGGCCACCGCCGGATTTAAATCCGCCAGGGCCACAAGCTCCAGATTCTCGGCCGCCAGTGTGCCCGGCAGATGATTGGCGGTCGCGATGTTCGCGCCGCCCGCCCCCAGAATCGCCGTCTTGATCCGCTGCATGCGTTTCTCTCCGTTAGGCGAGGTCTGAAAAGACCGGCAGGTCGTTTTTGCCTGAAAACGAGGAGCACCAATACGACCGGCGGTGGACCGTCTTTTTCCGACTCGCCCGCTATCCGTCTCGTTTTCAGACCAAAGCTAAAAGTGTCCGGCCAGAATGGCCGATTCGTATTGCGGCGTCGGAATCGCCAGTTCCGGCGCGATCCGGCGGGTTTCGTCGCCCCGCTTGGAATCCAGCCGCTGCCGCATCAGCTCCATCGCTGCCTGTCCCAGTTGCCGGTAGGGGCGGCGAATTTCCAGAAAGCGCGATAAAAAATCCGGATCGTGATCGACTGGCGCGTCGTAGCCGGCCAGCCGGGTCCGTTCGTCCAAACGGCCGCACACGGCCAGCCGGCGGTAGAGCAGGGCGGCAAAGGCGGAATTGAAGGTCACGAAGGCCCGGCAGTCGGGCTGATGCGTAAACAACCGCTCCAGCCCCTCGTCCAGCCGCGCCTCCAACTGGGGAAGAAACTTTTCGGCCGGACCGCCGCGGTCGAGAATCTCCAGATTCTCGTCGCGCGTCAGACCGCAGTAGTCCAGGCCCAGGCGATAACCCAGCAGCCGCTCGCGGCCGGTGATGTAATCGTCCTTGCCGAAATAGGCGATCTGGCGATGCCCCTGGCGGAAAAGTTCCTGCGCGGCCAACAGGCTGCCGCCGGCGTTGTCGAACATGGCCTGCGGGCCGGCATAGCCCGGCAGCGGCCGGTCGATCACCACGACCGGAATTTTTTCGCCGATCCGGCGCGCGAACTCCAAGCTGGGAGAGTCGCCCGCGCCGAAATGCAGCCCCGGCGCCAGGAACAGACCGGCAATGCCCGAGTGCTTCAACCGCTGGGCCAGGATTTCATAGCTGGCCGTCGCCGCCTCTTGATAAAGATTGGTGACCAGGAGATTGTGCGGCAGACCCTGGTCCTGCAAACCGAGCAGCAACTCCTGATCGACCGAGCCGACCTGTGACACCAACGCCAACAATGTCGGTCGCCCCTGGGTCCGCGCTTTCAGGCGCTCTGGCTCCCGCCCTTTGACGAAAACGCCGATCCCGTCAGCGCGCACCAACAGCCCTTCCTCGACCAATTTCTGCACCGCCTGATTCACGGGAAACCGGCTGATGCCGAACTTGGCCGCCAACTCGACTTCGGTCGGAATGGAATTTCCGGCCTGCTGATTATCGATGTATTCTTGGCGTATGTAATCCATTATTATTTCGTATTTAAGACGTTTCATAATTTTTAACCACCTTTTGGAAAATACCATCGACTGATATAGATTAAGATGTATGTAGATGTTTGTCAAATTATTTCTATTCTCCAAAGCCCTGAATAAAACCTTTGGCTCGATTTGACAAATTCATTTTAATGATATATAGTTGTTATGTCTTTTGCCTGAAAAAGGAGTGCCCCGCCCATGAATCAGACCGGCGAAGTCGTGGTGGCCGGGCATATCTGCCTGGATATTATTCCGCGTCTGCCTGATTGCGGCGGTCGGCTCGATACTTTGCTGGTACCCGGCAAGTTGGTCGACGCGGGCACGGCCTTGACCGCCACCGGCGGGGCCGTGGCCAACACTGGCTTGGCCTTGCACCGCCTGGGGCTTAAAACCCGACTGGTGGGCAAGGTGGGCGACGACCTGTTCGGCGAGGCCATCCGCTCGGTGCTGCGCAGCCACGGGCCGGAACTGGCCGACCACATGCTCCTTGCGCCGGGCGAGGCCAGTTCCTACACCATCGTCATCAACCCGCCCGGCGTGGACCGCATCTTCCTGCATTGCCCGGGCGCCAACGACACCTTTGCCGCCGCCGACCTGCCGGACCGGACTCTTGCCGGCGCGCGGCTGGCCCATTTCGGCTATCCCCCGCTCATGCGCCGCTGCTTCGAAAACGAAGGCCGGGAATTGGAAAAAATCCTCGGCCGGCTGCGTTCCGGCGGCGCGACCCTCTCCCTGGATCTGGCTCGGCCCGACCCGGCCTCGCCGGCCGGCCTGGCCCCCTG
>CAYMGG010000062.1:0-21072 GCA_964389915.1 uncultured Planctomycetaceae bacterium | reverse complement strand
GGGCCCCGCCGGCCGGCGGCCGCGAGTGCGGCGACCAGGGCTTCGGCCGCCGCCGCGTCCTGCCGGTAGGTGAAGGCCACTGCGGCCCCGAGTTCGGCCAGTTCGCGGACGATTTGGGCTCCCAGCCCCCGGCCTCCCGCCGTGACCAGGGCTCGTGAGCCGGTGCGCTCCAGAGTCATGGCTTGCGCTCTCCGATCGCTGGCCAGCGCGAGGGGTCGACGACCTCCGCGCAAACAAAGGGGCGCATCTCCCACCGGAGGTCCGCCCGTTCTTCCGCCGTCAGCGGCGGCAGGTTCAGCCACTCCAGATTGGTCCGCGCCGGAGCGGCGGTCT
This sequence comes from uncultured Planctomycetaceae bacterium, assembly GCA_964389915.1. Lineage (GTDB taxonomy): Bacteria > Planctomycetota > SZUA-567 > SZUA-567 > SZUA-567 > CAYMGG01. The sequence continues at coordinate 20,739 of CAYMGG010000062.1, read as the reverse complement.
CCATGCCCACGACCAGGGGCGCGCCCAGCCCCCGCGCGTAACGGAAGGCCAGCCGGGCCGCCGCCTCGCCCGTTCCGGCCAGCTCGTTCCAGCGCCGGGCCGCCGCCGCCGCCGCCGGCACCCGCGCCCCGGCCTCGGCCGCCGACAGGACCAGCAACCCCTGCAAATAGATGCTGCGGATAAAGGCCAGAACGTTCCGCGCCCGGCATTCGGCCAGAATTCCCGCCTCTTCCCAGCGGCCGTCCCAGGCGTTGGCCGGCAGTTGCAGCAGGTCGAGTTCGGGCCGGGCGAGGGCCTGGCGGGCCTGGTCCGGCGCATAGACCGAAGCGCCCAGCCAGCGGACTTCGCCCGCGTCGCGGGCCGCCAGCAGGGCCGCCCCCAGTCCCCGGTCCCATTGCGCCAGCCACTCCGGCCGGTGGAGCAGCAGCCCCCAGAGCGCCCCGCCCACCCGCCGGCGGGATTCGGCCAGCGCCGCGCGCAGGGCCGCGCCGTCGGTCGGGTCGAGCGTCGGCGCGAGTTTGCTGACGACTCGCGGCGGCGAACCGGACGTGTCCCGCAAGGCTGCGCCCAGCGCCGCTTCGGCCTCGCCGTAGGCCTGGGCCGTGTCGAACAGGTCCACGCCGCCGGCGCGGGCGGCGGCCACCAGCTCCCGGGCCGTCGCCGCGTTCGGCCGGCCGGAGCAGTTGGCCACGCCGTAGTTGAGGCCCAGCTGGGCCGTACCCAACACCAGCGGCGGCAGGCGCTCGCCGCGCCAACTGAGTTCAGGCAAGGCCGCGGTCCCGATTGGCCAGATAGGTGTCGATCAGCCGGCGCAGGTCGTCGGGCGTCAGCCAGCAGGGATTGCGGTCGCTGGTGTAGGTGAAGCCGGCCGGGCAGAGCTGCCCGCCCGCCCGCTTGAGCCGGTCCTCCTGGGTCCACCACAACTGCGCGGGCTGGATGATGAAGTGGTCGGAAAATTCCAGCGTGTGCCAGGCCTCGTCCTCGGGCACCATGCATTCGTGCAGTTTTTCGCCCGGCCGGATGCCGACCACCTTGATCTTCGCCTCGGGGGCGACCGCGGCCGCGACGTCCAGCAGCCGATAGCTGGGCAGCTTGGGTACGAAGACCTCGCCGCCGGACATGTTTTCGAAGCAGCGCAAAACGAAGTCCACGCCCTGCTGCAGGGTGATGGAGAAGCGGGTCATGCGCTCGTCGGTGATGGTGACCTCGCCGCCGGCGCGCTGGGCGAGAAAGAGGGGGATGACCGAGCCGCGGCTGCCCAGCACGTTGCCGTAGCGCACGGCCGCGAAGCGGGTCGGCGCGGCGCCGGCCATGTGGTTGCCGGCCACGAAGACCTTGTCCGAGCAGAGCTTGGTGGCGCCGTAGAGATTGACCGGGTTGGCGGCCTTGTCGGTGCTGAGGGCGACGATCTTTTTGACCTTGCGGTCGATGGCGGCGCGCACCACGTTCATCGCCCCCATGACATTGGTTTTGATCGCCTCGAACGGATTGTACTCGGCGGCCGGCACCTGCTTGAGCGCGGCGGCGTGGACCACGTAATCGACGCCGTTGAAGGCGTCGTGCAGCCGGTCGGGATCGCGCACGTCGCCTAGGAAATAGCGCATGCAGGGATACTTGGCCAGCGGGAACTGCCGCTCCATCTCCGACTGCTTCAACTCGTCGCGGGAGAAGACGATCAGTCGCCGGGGTTGGGCCCGTTCCAGCAAGGTGGCGACAAACCGCTTGCCGAACGAACCGGTGCCGCCGGTGATCAGGACCGAGGCGTTGTCGAACAACATGCCGGATTTTCCTTATGTCGGAACGGGGGACGGATTGCCGAGCCGTCAGCCCAGTATACGTTTTCGGCCGGTCCGGAGCAAGCGCGGCGAGCGGCTCACTCGGCGACGATGGGCTTGGCTTCGCCCGGGCGCGAGCGGGCGTGGTGGGCGGCGGCCTTGAGGAAGTAGCAGAGCGGCAGGGCCAGCAGCACGATCCAGCCGGCGAAGACGAAGCCGTTGTCGTAGCCCTGGACCTCGGCGCGGTAGAGGACGTTATGGCTGGCCACCAGCAGACTTTTCAGTTCCGCCGTGGGCAGCAGGCCCGGCGCCCGGCGCAGGACCAGGCCCGCGGCCTGGTCGGCCAGGTGGCCGTAGCGCTGGCTCTGGGTGGCGAAGAGCTCGCCCAGGCGGACGGCGTGGTCCTGGATCGCGCCGGTGACGTAGGTGTTGATCATGGCGATGCCCGCCGCGCCGCCCACGTTCTGGGCCACGTTGATGAAGCTCGAGGCCATGGGGATCTCCGGAGGGGGGACGGCGTTCAGGGCCGCCGTGGTCATCGGAGCCATCAGAAAGGCCAGGCCGAAGCCCCGGACCACCTGCGGCCAGATGATCCAGTGCCACGAGGCCAGCGGGTCGAGATAGCCGTTGGCGAACAGGGAGAGGGACATGATGATGATCCCGAAGGCGGCCAGCGGCCCCGGCGGGTAGCGGTCCGAAAGCCGGCCGGCGATCGGCATGGCCACGCCCACCGAGATCGCGCCCGGCACGGTCCAGAGTCCGGCCTGGATGGTGGTGTAGCCGGCCAGGGTCTGCAAATAGATGGGCAGCAGGAAGACGCTGCCGAAGAGGCCGATGGCCCGGGTCAGGGCCAGGATCAGACAGACCGTATAATTGCCGATCAGCAGCAGCCGCAGGTTGAAGATCGGTTCGCGCGCGTCCCATTCCAACCCGAGGAAGAGGACCAGGGCCACGGCCGAGATCCCCGCGCAGGTGAGGATGTAGGTCGAGTCCCAGCCCTTCTCCTGGCCGTTGGAGAGGGCCACCAGGCCGAAGATCAGGCCGACGGCCAGGGCCAGATAGCCGGCCAGGTCGAAGCGCCGCGCCGGCGGCAGGTGGGTCGGCCGGCGGATGTAGATCAGGCCCGCCGCCAGGGTCAGGATGCCGAAGGGCAGGTTGACCGAGAAGATGGCCCGCCAGTTGAAATAATCCGTCAGGTAGCCGCCCAGGGTGGGGCCGATGGCCGGGCCGACCATGATCCCCGCGCCCCAGATGCCCAGGGCCTTGCCCCGTTCGTGGGGGGGGAAGAGGTCGGCGACGATGGCCATGCCGATGGGCATGATCGCCCCGCCGCCGGCGGCCTGCAGCACCCGGGCGCCGATCATGGACTCAAAGTTCCAGGCCAGCGCGCACAGACCCGAGGCCAGCGTGAAGATGGTCAGGCAGGTCAGGTAGAGCGTCCGGTAGCCGACCCGGTGGTTGATCCAGCCGACCAGGGGCATGGCGCTGGCCGAGGTGATCATGAAGGCGGTGGAGACCCACTCGATCTTGTTGCGGTCGACCGAGAAGGCGCTCATCATATGGGGCAGGGCGACGTTGACGATGCTGGTGTCGAGGATGGCCATGACCGTGCCCATGACCACGATGGTCAGGACGCCCCAGCGATAGAAGGGGTCCTCTTGGGGGGCGGTCATGGCCGCGGTTTCTCCCCGCCCGTGCCGCAGCGGATCCAGACCTCGACCGAGAGGCCCGGCCCCAGGGCCAGTTTCTGCGGGAATGGCGCGCTTAGCCGCAGGGGCACGCGCTGGGTGACCTTGATGTAGGTGCCCGAGACGCCCTCGGAGGGGATGAGGCTGAACTGGGAGTTGGTGGCCCGCAGCATCCGCTCCACCCGGCCGGTCAGCTTGAGCTGGGGGAAGCCGTCGATCTCCAATTCCGCCCGGTCGCCTTCGGCCACGCGGTACAGGTCGCGCTCCTCGATGTTGGCGTCCACCCGCAGGCTGGCCGGGTCGAAGACGCTCAGCACCGGCCGGCCGGCGGCGAGCATTACCCCCTCCTCCTGCCAGCGGCGGACCACCCAGCCGGAGAAGGGCGCCGTGATCGTGCAGTGCGCCAGGTCCAGCTTGGCCGAAGCGAGGGCGGCTCGGGCGGCGGTGACCTGGGCTCGGGCCTGGGCCACGGCGGCCATGGCGGCCGCCTTGTCCTCGGCGCGCGCGCCGTGGCGCAACAGGTCGAGGTTCTCCCGCGCGCGGGCCAGGCTCTGGCGGGCGGTCTCGAGATTGGTCTGGGCCTGGTCGCGGGCGGCGGGCGTGACCACGCCGCTGTCGGCCAGGGAGCGGATGCGCCGCCAGTCGGACTCGGCCTGGGCGAACTGGGCCTGTAGGCGGGCGGCCTCGGCCTCGGCGGCCCGGATCTCCTCGGGGCGCGAACCGTTCTCCGTCTTGTCGCGGTTGGCTTCGGCCACGGCCAGATTGGCCTCGGCCACGGCCAGGGCGGCTTCGGCCCGTTCGGCGGCGGCGCGATAGAGCCCGTCGTCGAGGGTGAAGAGCGTCTCGTCCGCTTTGACCCATTCGCCTTCATGGGCCTTCAGGGTTTGGAGCAAACCCGCCACCTGGGGCGAGACGTCGGTCACCGTGCCGGCCAGGCGGGCGTCGTCGGTGAAGACGATGCCGTACATGAAGAGGAACCAGTAGATCGCTATGGCCAACGTGGCCACGGCCAGGCCGATCAAGGCGTGGCGCAGTCCGCGTTGCCGGTTGGCGTAAATGCCGGTCGTGGACGTCGTGTGGCTGGGTTTGGCTCCGGAAGTTTCCGGGGCGGATGGCTCGGACATGTCAGTTTGCCTTTTCTTCGCGGCGAAGCGGTTTTGGGGCGCATCCGGACCGGGTGCGTCCAAAGCGCTCGGTTCGGACCAAGCCCAAAATCGGCCCCCTCAGGCCGGACATAGCCTATCAGATTCGCCGGCTTGGTCAAGTGAGTAAATTAAATGAGCATTTAATTTAGTGGTTTCCCTCCCGTCTCGGATTCAGCTTCGAGTTGCAGCCATTTCCTGTAGTCGGTGTGGAACCGGTCGACGGCCTAATTCTGGCAATCTCGAATTCGCCCCTCTGAGCGCTCGAAAAACCGAAGCCGAGGGAGAATTTTTGGGAGGGTCCGGGAACCTTTTTTGCAAAAAAGGTTCCCGGGAATCGGTCAGAATGGACTTGGTATTAAGCGCGGCCGAAAGCCGAAACCGGGCAGGCTTTTTTGTCTGGGCGAAAGGGGGCTATGTTCCCGCAGACCGGTCCGGCGAACGGTCAAGTCAGGATCGGAGCCAGCCCTTCGGTGCGGAAGCGTGCCGGCGTCAGCCGGACCATGGATTTGAAGGCGCGGGTGAAGCGGTCGGCTTCACCGAAGCCCAGCCGGGCGGCAATCTCCTTGCAGGAAAGGTCGGTTTCCTTGAGCAGCCGGCAGGCCTGGAGCATCTTGCGTCGTTGGATATAAAGGTGCGGGGTGAGGCCGGTGTGCTCTTTGAAGACCCGGGTCAGGTGCTCGCGCGAAACCTGCAACCGGGCGGCCAGTTCCGTGACGCTCAGGTCGCGCTCCAGATTGTCGCGCACCTCCTCGCGGGCGCGGCGCACCAGCTGGTTGGCCGGATCGGTTTCGCGGCTCTTCTCGGCCGATTCGCCCAGGGTCAGGAGTAGGTCGAAGACCAGGCGCGCGCCTTCGGCCGCGCCCACCGCCACCTCCGCGCCGGCGTTGACCCGGCAGGCCAGCAGGCGGCGGATCAGCCCGTCCTTGGCCGGCAGGCGGTAGATCGGCCCGTCGCGGCGCACCAGTTCCGCCACCTGGCGCTCGATGCCGCCGCCGGTCATGCACATGTAGACGAATTCCCATTCGCCCCGGCCGTCGGGCGGATAATAATAGGCCGTGGCCGGATCGTTGATCACGCAGAGAAAGCCGCAGCCGACCGGCACGCGATGTTCGCCCGCCGCGTCGCGAAAGCGCCCCTCGCCGCGCAGGGTGTATTTAAACAGGCAGTGTTGGTCGCGCGGCCGCAGCCGCCCCTCCAGGTGATAGTTGGGGTGGTTGCGCACCTCGCCGGCGATCCACTGCACCCGGGGCAGAGAGTCCAGCGCTTGGATGGTCTGGAAGCGCACGCCCCAGTGCTGCACCGGCCGCGGTCGCTCCATGTCTTCGCACGAATCGATCATCTTCATTCCAATATCGATTATGGCTACCGCTCCGGGGGAACTTTTTTTGCAAAAAAAGTTCCCCGGACCCTCTCAAAAAAACTCTCATCCGACTTTGCCGCTTCGAACCGTTAGGGGGACTAACCCGATGCTTGTCCCCTCCGTTCGACTCGCCCATCTGAACCGGTCGGGCGTGCGAAGCGTTTGCTGGGTGTGCGGCACGCACTTTTGCAAAAAAGTTTCCCCGGACCCCTTCAAAAAACTCTCGACCGGCTTCGCCGTTTCGAGCGTCTCACTGGGAAAATTCGATGTTTTCCGTCGACAAGGCGAATCATCCCGCCTCGGCTGCAATCGTAAATCAAGCCTGCCGGTCGGCCTTCAATTTATAAATCATCAATCAACAATCATAATTCATAACTGCGGATTTATGATTTATGAACGGTGATCTTTGATTGCTGAATCGATTCCTTTGCCCTGCGGACTCAGAAGTCGGCGCTGCCCGGCGTGCGCGGGAAGGGGATCACGTCGCGGATGTTGGCCATGCCGGTCATGAATTGCACCGCCCGCTCGAAGCCCAGCCCGAAGCCGCTGTGGGGCGCCGAGCCCCAGCGGCGCAGATCCAGATACCACCAGTATTTTTGTTCGTCCAGGCCGCACTCGGCCAGCCGCTGGCGCAGCACCTCCAGCCGGTCCTCGCGCTGGCTGCCGCCGATGATCTCCCCCACCCGCGGGGCCAGGACGTCCATGGCCCGGACGGTCTGGCCGTCGTCGTTGCGGTACATATAGAAGGCTTTGATCTGGGCCGGATAGTCGGTGACGATGACCGGCCGGCGGCAGTGCTCCTCGGCCAGATAGCGTTCGTGCTCGCTCTGCATATCCATGCCCCAGTGCGGGGCGAACTCGAACTCCCGGCCGCTGCGGCTGAGAATCTCGACCGCTTCGGTGTAGGTCAGGCGGGCGAAGGGCGTCTCGGCCATCTGGCGCAGGGTTTCGAGCAGGCCGGGCTGAATGCGCTGGTCGAAGAACTCCAGGTCCGGCAGGCAGCGATTGAGCACGGCGGAGAAGATGTAATGTAAAAAGTCCTCGGTCAGGGCGCAGAGGTCGTTCAGGTCGCAGAAGGCCACCTCCGGCTCGATCATCCAGAACTCGGCCAGGTGGCGGCTGGTGTTGGAATTCTCGGCCCGGAAAGTCGGACCGAAGGTGTAGATCTTGCCCAGGGCCAGGGCCCCGATCTCGCCCTCCAACTGGCCTGAGACGGTCAGATAACTCTCCCGGCCGAAGAAGTCCTGGCTGAAGTCGACCTGGCCTTCGGGCGTGCGGGGCGGGGTTTGCGGATCGAGGGTGCTGACGCGGAACATTTCGCCCGCGCCCTCGCAGTCCGAGGCGGTGATGATCGGGGCGTGGAGATAGATGAAGCCCCGTTCCTGGAAAAAGTCGTGGATCGCCTTGGCCGCGGCGTTGCGCACGCGCATGACCGAGCCGAAAGTGTTGGTCCGCAGGCGCAGGTGTCCCAGGGTGCGCAGGAACTCGAACGAGTGGCGCTTCTTCTGGAGCGGATAATCCTCGGCCGCCGGGCCGATCAACTCCACGGCCGTGGCCTGGAGCTCGTACTTCTGCCCCTCGCCCGGCGAGGCGACCAGTTCGCCCGAGGCCGCCACCGCGCTGCCCGCGCCCAGGTGGCGGATCACGCTCTCATAATTGGGCAGGTTGGGCGCGGCCACCACCTGCAGGCCGGCCGGGGTCGAGCCGTCGTAAATCTCCAGGAAGGAGACGTTCTTGCTGTGCCGGGCGGTGCGCAACCAGCCGCGCGCCCGGACCTGGCCTCCGGCCTGGGGGCGCGCCAGCAGTTCGCGGACCGTCTCGGGGGGCACGGAAGCGGAATTGTCGGTTTCGCTCATGGGAATCTCGAAATAGTTAGGGGGGATCATTCCCCGCATTTTATCCGTCTGAACGCTGAAGAATACGAAGCTGGCTAAAGTTTTTTTGAAAGAGTTTGAGTAAACTTTTTTTTCAAAAAAAGTTGTCTCAAACCCAGAGCGGTCCTATGTTCTCCGGGTTAAACCGGTCTCCCGGTTCAGAACTGCCGCTCGTAACGTTCTTTTTCGGCCGGCGGCGGCAGGTCGACCCAATAGCTGCCGTTTTCCCGCCGGCGCAGGCCGAGCTTGTCGCGGCCGCACAATCGCCCCAGCGCGCCCAATGGCCAGAACAGGCCGTAAAAGGTGAGCACCAGCAGTACCCGGCTCATGAGGCTGCCCATTACATAGGCCAGCCCCATCCAGACCCAATAGATCGGCATCACCGCCCAGGTGCCGCTCAGGCCCAGGGCGGCGGCAATCATGCCGAAGAGAAAGGCATAGAGCGCCGCCAGCGAATGGCGTTTGTAGAGCAACACCAGGGCGATGAGCGTGAAGCCCACGGCCATGGCCACGCCGAACTTCTGCCGTTCGAGCCGGTTGGGGTGCCAGTTGATCCGGACCAGGGACATGCCTCTCTCCCTAGAAGAGCGTGTAGATGAACGGCGCGGCGCTGGTGCCGCCGAGGATCACGAGCAGAGCCAAGAGCAGCATGACGATGATGATCGGCGCCAGCCAATAGGCCTTGTTCGCTTTCAAGAAGAGCCAAAATTCCTTGACGATGCCGGTGCGTTCAGCCATGGGGCTTCCTTAATTTAGTCCAGTTTGAACTGGCGTTTGTATTCTTCCGCGCCCGGCAGCGGGGGCTGCTCGTCCTTGAGGCAGAGGCAGTCCTCCAGCACCAGGGCGTCCATGTCGGTGTACATGAAGCAACGGTACGCCTCCTCCGGGCCGCAGACGATCGGCTCGCCCCGGATGTTGAAGGAGGTGTTGACGATCACGCCGCAGCCCGTGCGCTCCTCGAAGGCCTTGATGATCCGGTAATAGCGGGGCGCGACCTGCGGATTGACGGTCTGGACGCGGGCCGAGTAATCGACGTGGGTCACGGCCGGCAGGTCCGAGCGCGGCACGTTCAGTTTGTCGATGCCGAAGAGCTGCCGCTGGGCGTTGTCCATCTCCAGTCGCCGGCCCGGCTGGACCGGGGCCACCAGCAGCATGTACGGGCTGGGGCAGTCCAGTTCGAAGTAGTCGCCCACGCGCTCCTCCAGACAGCTGGGGGCGAAGGGGCGGAAGGACTCGCGGAACTTGACCTTGAGGTTCATCACGCTCTGCATGGCCGTGTTGCGCGCGTCGCCGATGATGCTGCGGCCGCCCAGGGCCCGGGGGCCGAATTCCATCCGCCCCTGGACCAGACCGATCACCTTGCCGGCGTCAAGCAGTTCCGCCAGGGTCCGGCAGAGGCGCTCCTCGTCGTCGAGCACGGCGTAGCGCGCGCCGAAGGCGTCGAGCGTGCGGCGGATCTCGGCGGTGGTGAAGCGCGGCCCCAGGAACGAGCCCTGCTGGGCGTCGGGCGTCTGCACCGGCCGCGGCTGGCCGAGGATCTGGTGCCAGGTCAGGAGGGCCGCGCCCAGCGCCCCGCCCGCGTCGCCGGCGGCCGGCTGGATCCAGAGCTTTTTAAACGGCCCCTCGCGCAGGATGCGGCCGTTGCCCACGCAGTTTAAGGCCACGCCGCCGGCCAGGCAGAGGTTCTCCAGACCGGTCTGGCGGTGGACGTGCCGGGCCAGGCGCAGCATGACCTCCTCGGTCACCTGCTGGAGGCTGGCGGCCAGGTCCATCTCCCGCTGGGTCAGCCGGGCCTCCGGTTCGCGCGGCGGGCCGCCGAACAGGTCGTGGAATTTGTCGCTGGTCATGGTCAGGCCGGCGCAGTAGTCGAAGTACGACTGGTCGAGCCAGAACGAGCCGTCCTCCTTCAGGTCGATCAGGTGCTTCATGATCGACTCGGCGTATTTGGGTTCGCCGTACGGGGCCAGGCCCATGACCTTGTACTCGCCGGAATTGACCTTAAAGCCGGTGTAATAGGTGAAAGCGCTGTAGAGCAGGCCCAGCGAGTGCGGAAAGCGGATCTCCTGCTTAAGCTCGATCCGGTGGCCGCGTCCCACGCCCCAACTGGTGGTGGCCCATTCGCCTACGCCGTCGAGGGTGAGGATGGCCGCCTCGGTGAAGGGGGAGGGGAAGAAGGCGCTGGCCGCGTGCGATTCGTGGTGCGCGGGAAAATAGATCGGGCCTTCATAAGTTCCCCCCAGGCCGGCGTCGATCTCGCGCGGCAGATGCAGCTTTTGCCGCAGCCAGAGGGGAATGGCCATCATGAACGACTTGAGCCCGTGCGGGGCGCAGGCCAGATAGGTTTCCAGCAGGCGTTCGAATTTGAGAAAGGGCTTGTCGTAAAAGGCCACGGCGTCGAGCTTGTCCGCCGTCAGGCCGCCCTCGCGCAGACAATACTCGACCGCTTTTTGCGGAAAATTATGGTCGTGCTTGATCCGGGTGAAGCGCTCCTCCTGGGCGGCGGCGACGATGCGGCCGTCCTCGACCAGGGCCGCGGCGCTGTCGTGATAGAAGGCGGAGATGCCAAGGATCCGGGTCATGCGCGTCCTTAAATAGCGCAGCGCTATGCGCACCTGGGGCGGACGATTAATTCTCTAGCCGGCGATCATAAAACCATGATTTCGGGCAAACGCCTGACGGTTGATTTATGAAAGCCGACTGGGCCGTCAAAGCAATGGCCGTGGCCGATTCGCTCGGCCACGGCCAACTTTATGTAATATCGTCGCTTAAGTCAACTTTCAGATGACTTCCAGGTAATCCCGATCCGGCAGGGCGCAGAAGGTCGCATGCGGCTCGGCCTGATACCAGTAGGCCACCGAGGCCAGGTCGTCCTGTAGCGGCAGGTAGCGCCTTTCCGAGCGCCAGCCGATGGCCTGCATGGTGACCTTGAGATCTTTTTGGAAACGCAGCGGGTCCAGGACGTGGAACCGGTACATGCTGTGCCGGTTGCCGGTCTGGCCCATCCCCCGGCCGCCCGGTTGCATCGAGAGGTCGCGGTAACCGAGGAACGGGGCGGTGAAGTTGTCGGCGAAGCACCAGGCGCCGCCGAAATAGTCCTCCGTCCCCGTGCCGCAGAGGGTGGGGAAGTCCGTGTCGCCGTCGACGAAGGCCTTGAATTCGCCCTCGCCCCACCAGCCGGCGCTGTTCTGCTGCCAGGCCATATAGGTGCCGACATAGTGGCCGCGCCCCTTGACGCCGTCGAGGATCACATAATCCTCCTTGTACGGCAAAGGATTGGTCCGGCGGAACTGGGCGTGGAAGTAGGCCTCTTCCGGTCCGACCGGTCCCTGGGCGTAGGTGATGGCATAGAAGAAGCCGCCCACGTCGGCGGGATTGCGGTTCTCGACCGTGATCCGCGCGCTCTTGCGAAACGGCATCGGGAAGTAGCAGTTGAACCCGCCCGAGGGATTGACGTTGATCGGCAGGGAGAGGACGTTGTGGCGGGTCTTCCAGCCGTTGCAGAAGAAGTCGCCCAGCGGGGACTCGACGCTGGGCGTCTTCTCCCCGTCCCAGTAGATGCGCAGGATCAGGTCGCGATAGAAGGTGTCCCGGACCGTGATCCAGACGTGCTGAACCGTGCCCGGGCCGGCGACGTCCATCAGCGTGGTGGTGCTGCCGGCGGGCAGGGTGATGCAGGGGCGGACCTTCCAGGTCCGGCCCAGGTCGCGGGCGCACTTGTTGGCCCCGTCCCACTTCTGGCCGATTTTGACCACCTCCGGCTGGGGCGTTTCGCTCACCTCGGCCATGCCGCCCCGGCCCTTTTCGCCGTATACATTTTCGGCCGTGATCAGCCGGGTCTGCGCGTCGGACAACTGGGTGATGCCGAAGAAGCTGGAACTGGCGGACATTTCTCGTTCTCCATTCAAAAAAAAGGCGCAACGGGCGCAAAAAAGCGACGACTCCTAAGATTTTTCTTACCCCGCAAAGGCCCGGAAAAAAATGGCGACGATTATAGATTATTTGTATTATCTTAGGGTATGGCTGAAAACGACGATTCCGCTCCCGCCCCCGCGGTCAGCGATTGGACCAGCCCGGCCAGCCGCGCCGTCCTGGCCCACAAGCAGCGCAAAAGCCGCTGGTTTTACCATCCTCCCGGCTTTATCTGCCCCGAACTGACGGTCGAACGAATCGGCATTGTCGAGTGGATGAAGCCCGGTTTGGTAGATCGGCCACGCGGCACGCATGACTATCTTTTTATGTTTTTTTATGAAGCCGTGTATGTGGCGGCCGCCGACGGTTTGGCCCTGCGGCCGCCGGGCACGCTGTTTTTGTGGACTCCCGGCGCGCGCCATTGGTACGGCCACCCCGACCACGCCTGGAACCACTCCTGGGTCCATTGCGAAGGACCGCGAATCGAGCAGGAATTGCGGCGGCAGCGGCTGCCGCTCAACGTGCCGCTGGTGGTGGGCGACGCGGCGCTGATCGAAAAATACCTGCTCGACCTGTATCGCGAACTGACCGCGCACGACTCGCCCGCCCCGTTCATTCTGGGCAATGTCTACGCCAACTGGTTCTGCGAATTGGCCCGGAAATTGAGCGGCGAAACCTCCGCCCGGCGGCCGCCGGCGTGGCTGCGGCGGGTGCGGGAACATCTGGAAGCCAATTTCGCCGCGCCGCTCAAACTGGCCGAATTAGCGCAGTTGGGCAACGTCTCCGTGCCGCATCTGGCGGCCGAATTCAAGCGCCACTACGGGGCGGCGCCCATCGACTTCGCCCTCGGCCTGCGGCTGGAGCAGGCGGCGTATCTCCTGCGCGACCGCAACCTGCGGGTGGGCGAGGTCGCCGCCCGGGTGGGCTACGAGGACATCTACCACTTTTCCAAGCTGTTCAAGAAACGCTTCGGCGTCAGCCCCCGCGCCTGGCGGCAGACCCAGTGACGGGGCGAGGTCCACCGGTCAATGCGCAGCGGTCCAAAACTCCAATCAAAAAATCCGCGGTTCCGCGCCAAGGCATAAATTTGAAAATTTTCTCACGCCAAAACGCAAAAGCGCAAAGACGCCAATAAAAAAACCAACTGTTTGGTTTTATTAGTCTGGAGCGTGTGAATAGAGGATTCTAAATTTGCCCCTCGAGTCGTCCGGTGGCGGGCGAAATTTGGGGGGGGCGAGTTCCGTCTCGACCGCTTGGGGGCTGCCGCGACCGGGAGGGGGAAATCTGGGGACGAAACGGAGTTCGTCCCCTCCCATATCAACTCCAGTTATTGATGGCCGACGAACGTTCCGGATCGAGTGAGTCTGGTGAGAATTTTTTGGCGGGGTTTGGGGCACCTTTTTTGCAAAAAAGGTGCCCCAAAAATCGGTTACTATTAACTTGAATTGAAATCAAAAGGAATTGCCTCGCCTCGGCACAACCCCCCGCGATCTATAGATAAAAAATGAATGCGCTAACACGGCGGCAGAGCCAAAACCCTCTTTGCGCCTTGGCGTCTTGGCGTGAAACTTTTTTGGACGGTCGCCGAAAACCGGGCATATGCGACCGGAATCGGCCTCAGGCCCACCGCCAGACCGAGCCGCCGGGGAAGAATTCGAAGCTGGTCTCGGGGAACTCCGCGCCCAGCCAGGCGGCGAATTTTTTCATTCCCGGCTCCTCGGAGATTTCGTGGCCGGTCTCGATCATGGTCACGCCGTTTTCAATGGCGAAGCGAAAGCCGTAACTGTCCGATTCGCCGGCGATAAAGAGATCGACTCCGCCTTCGGCCAGCAGGCCCTGCTGGTAGCCGACATTGACGAACAGGCCCAGGCCGCCCCAGGGCAGGCCGATTCGCCGGATCGGGCGCTCCGGTCCGGGCGCCACCGCCACCCGCAGCGCGGGCAGGCCGGTAGCTTGCTTGACTCGTTCGATCCAGACACTCAGCGGAACCGGTTCAACAGCGTAGATCCGGTGCAATGGGCGGCCGGCCACCGGTTCGCTCAGTCCGAGCCGGGCGGCGAATTCGTCATAGATGCTGATCTCGTCGGCCGAGCCGTGGATGCGCAGGACGGCCAGGTCGGCCTGTCGGGCCAGCTCGCGGCGGCGACGATTGATCGGCCACTCCTCCCAGCCGGTCGGATAGGTCATCCAGTCCGGCCGGGAGGCCGGAATCTTTTCCGCGCCGTAGGGGAAGAAGAGACTCTCGTGGGCGATCAGCAGTTGCGCGCCGCGCGCCGCCGCCCACTCCAGCGCTTCGGCCGAAGCCGCCCAACTGACCGCCGCTTTGTCGATCCGGCGGTCGGCTTCGCCGCGGAACAGGCCTTCGTCTCCGTTCAGGGCGTGCCCGGCCTGCTGCTCGATCCGGGCGATGATTTGGGCGATCGTAGCCATGTGCGGGTCCTTATATGGCGCAGACGGATTCGGTTGCGGCTTCAACCTGGCGGAAGGCCCGTTACTGCGTTCCGCTGGCCATTGCCGGGCCGTCGGCTTGGCGTGGCCAGGTTAGTTTATACTTTCCTCCGGCCTATGGCAATCGCCGGCGGGCGCGGCGGTATTGGCCGGGCGTCTGGCCGGTCTGGGCTTTGAATGCCGCGCCGAAATGGCTCTGGTCGTAAAACCCGCACTCCCGCGCCACCTCGCCCAGCGGCGCGTCCGATTCGAGCAATAATCGCTCGGCGTGCGTCACGCGCAGGCGGTTCAGGCGACTGCCGAACGATTCGCCGCACTCCTGGGTGAAGAGGTGGCCGAAACGCGAGGGGCTGAGCGCGCAATGCCGCGCCACCTCCGCCAGGTGCAGCGGTTGGCGGAAATTCCCGCCCAGATAGAGCAGGGCTCGTTCGATGCGCGCGTCGTGGACCCGGGGGCGAGATTCGCGCTCGAAATCGATCCGGGCGGCCAGGGCAATGTAGTCGGCCAGGACGATGAGCAGATCGGTGGTCTGGCGCAGACGCGCCTTCGGCCACACGGGCAGGGCGGCATAGGTCGCTTGCAGGTCGGGGGCGGCCGGCGAGGTTTCAGGCAGGCGAAACGGTCCGCAAAGCAGAACGCCCACCAGGCGCGCGCCGTCATGGATCGGGACCGCCAATTCGCCGACGCCGGCGAAACAGACCTTGCGGTAGGGGCGGCCGTGTTGCCGGCAGGCGGCGGCCAGTTCCACGCTCTCCGCATGCCGGCAGGCGGCATAGCGGCGCGGATCGGTTTTGACCGCCAGGCAGAAAGCGCCGCAGTGCAGATACTGCGCCTCGGGCAATTGCCCCAACTCGGGCGGGTAACGCCAGATGACCGGCGCGCCGGCCAGGTCGGCGACGGCGGTCAGCATGCGGCCGATGCGGCGGATGGATTCGCTATCCATATTGATACCAATATAACTATATGGCTTTAATATAGCCATATTTTCATAAAAAATAGCCAGAGCCGGCAAGACTAGCCCCTCGAGTCGGCGTAGACTGGGGGAGATGCAGCTTAAAGCTGAATGCGGGGCGCGCCGGCCGTCGCCGGCGGAAGCTGGAATCCGCGGCCCCCGCCGAAAATTTTCGTGGCCCGAAAAGGAGAAAGTCCCGTGGAGATTCGTCTGCCCGCCCGCTCTGTGCCCGTGTTGACGGAGGTCGATGTCCTGGTCTGCGGCGGTGGCCCGGCCGGAGTGACGGCCGCGGTCTGCGCCGCCCGGCACGGAGCACGGGTGGCGCTGATCGAGCGCTGGCCCAGCGTGGGCGGCATGGCCAGCAACGCCCTGGTCACCGGCTGGCACCGCAGCGACCGGGAGAAGGTGGTCATTAACGGACTGGTCGAGGAGGCCGCCGAGCGCCTGCGGCGGTCCGATCCGAACTGGATCTGGCGGGTGAGCAACTACCCGCGCGCCCACGAAACCCACTGGTTCGACCCCGAGGGGATGCGCATCGTTTACCAGCGGCTGTTGGACGATGCCGGCGTGCAAACCTATTGCAATCTGGTGGCGGGCGAACCGGTTCTGGACGGCAACCGCCTGACCGCCGTATTGGTCGAGACCAAGCGCGGCCTGCGCGCCATTCGCGCCAAGTATTTCGTCGACTCGACTGGCGACGCCGACCTGGCGGCCAAGTCCGGCGCGACCTGCGACTTCGGCCGCGAGTCGGACGGCCGGGTGCAGGGCATGACCATGATGTTTGAGCTGGGCGGGCAGGACGCGCAGCGCGTGGCGGCCTGGACCGACGAGCAGTTCGCCGGATACATGGCCAAGATGGTGGCCGAGCGCGACGCCGGCCGGTTCCCGCCCTTCAACGTGGGCAATACTCGCGGTTCGCTGCGGGCCGCCGCCTGGCCGCGGCCCGAACCCGGCCCGCGCTTTTATTGGAACATGTGCCCGGTGGCGGGCGATCCGCTGGACGAGGCGGAACTAAGCCGGTTGACGGCCCTGTCGCGCGAGCGGATTATGGCCTATCTGGAATACTGGCGGCGGGAGCTGCCGGGTTACGAGAAGGCCGAGTTGATTCAGAGTGGTTTTGCCTTGGGAGTGCGCGAGTCGCGTCGGCTGCGGGGCGTCAAACGGTTGGACGATAAAATGGTGCTGGGCGCGGTCAAGCACGCCGATGCGGTCGGCCACGGGGTCTGGATGATCGACATCCACGATCCGGTCGGCACCGGCTACACCACTCACACTGCCCAGGACGCGCGCACCATGCTCAAGACCGGCACCAGCTATCATATTCCGCTGGGCATCGCCCTGACGCCGGCCGTGCCCAATCTGGCCGTGGCCTGCCGGGCGGCCTCGACCACGCACGAAGCCCACTCCTCGTTTAGGGTCCAGACGCACCTGATGGCTTTGGCCCAGGGGGTGGGCACCTGCGCCGCCCTGGCGCTGGCCCAGGGCGGCGACCTGGCCGCAGTGCCGCTGCCCAAGTTACAGGCCGCGCTGCGCGCCGACGGCGTCTACCTGGAGGATGTGCCGGCCGCTTGAAGCGGTTTCGGGAAAAGCGCTCTATGAATTTTTAAGCCGGTTCCGGGGAGCCTTTTTTATGCCAAAGGCTCCCCGGACGCTTTTTTATTTGCCGTGCCTGGTAACGGCCAGGAGCACGGGGATCGGCAACTGATCGGTACTGCGGAACACCACGTCCCGGATCGGCTTCTCCGGCGCCGGGTTGATCCACTGCACCGCGTAGAGGAACCGTTGGGGCGTGACCGGAACGAAGCGGCTGGCCTCCGAGTTGGGCAGCGGCGTCTGCCACCAGTCGCGCAGGTTCTGCTCCAACACCAGCGGCACCTCGGCCCGGCCGCCGGTCGGGCCGGCTCACTTACAATCCCCGGTCGGCCGAGTTTCTGCGCTTCGGCGGCGGGAAAGGCCGCTACTCTGCCAACTCACCGACGCCCCAGGTGTCGGGGTCGTTCCAACGCCAGTTCTCCGGCCAACCGATTTGCGCTTCTCGGCCCTGGCCGTCATTGTCGTCCAGCGCTAGGCCCAAGCCGAAGTGCGTGCCCGCCTTTACCGGAAAGACCATGGGCAGGCACTCCAACGGTAGGGCCATTTCAATTACATAACCCGGCGCGCCGGCAACCGACTCGCCGTCCAGGGCCGTGATCCGTTCCAGGCCGCGCTGCGAGCCCAGGTTGGGCACGCGCCGGACGGCCTGGCGGATGCGTTCGGCCGGCACCCGAACGCCGGCTTCCGCCCCGCCGGAGAAGCGCAGGTCGCCGCCGTTCAGGTCGATGCTGAATTTGACCTTGCCCAGGCAGAGTTCCAAGGCGTCGCCGTTGCAGCCCTCGCCGCGGTCGAAAACGAAATCATCGATCACGCTGGCGGCGAGGTAGAGGTTGTTTTCGTCCCACATCAGATAACAAACCGCGCTTTTGTCCCGATTGCCGCTGGTCGTCTTGACCTGCGGATCGACCGTCTGCCGGCCGGGGATCACGATCGGTTCGGCTTGACGCCAGTTTTCGAGAATGCCCAGCTCGCCTTTGACAAAGGTCCATTCCTTCAGGTCGCCGTCGATCTGCACATCGCCGGCCTTAATGATCCGGTAGAGCGGCGCGCCCTGGCGCGTTGCGGTTGTTTGGGGCGGGCGGAAGGTCAGCGGCACGCCCAGATTGGTCAGGACCGTATGGCCCACGAAATTCAGGCTGCGGTTGAGCCCGGTCAAGACGGGCAGCGTGGCCAGGATTACCCGCCCGCGTCCCTCCGGCAACGTGGCCAGCACTGCGGCGGAGCAATGTTGAATGGCGTCGGCCGGCAGGCCTTCCAGTGTGAAGATGCTTTGCAACGAATTCTTTTCCGGCTGCAGGTCGGCCGAGACCAGGCCTTGGAGCAGGCCTTCACGCTTGGCGATCTGGATCGGTTTTTTACTCTCCCCCCACCACTCCCCGTTGCCCCAGCGGCCCTTGACCGCGGCAAATAGCTGCGGATTGGCGATTGCTTTCAAGCCGGGCCGCAGCGCCCCCAGGTCCAGCTCCGTTGCCGGCAGTTCCACCAGCACCGTGGCGCCGCCTTGAGCCAGGGCGCGCACCCGGGGCCAATCCAAACCCGCGACGACCTCCGGCCCCAGGCACAATACGCGCGGTTCGCCCGCGACCTCGGCTAGTGTCCGGACCCGCGGCCCCTCGAAACCGCGGTCGTGGGCCGCCTCGCCGGTTTCCGGACCGACGAACGCGACCTGCTCTGGAGCCAGGCGCGCCGGCTGGTCCGCTCCGGCCGCGTAGCGCAGCAGATTGTGGAGCAAGCCGGTGGCCACGGGATTGCGGCCGTAATTCTCGTGCAGTTCAAGCGTGGAGATGATGACCGCCCCCCGGCCCCAGGCCAGCTCGGCCATCAAGCCGATTTTACCGTCGTTGAATTGCGGCCGGGCCGAGGTCGAGATCAGGAAACGCAGATTGCCGGCCGCCGCGTATTCCCGGGGACGGGCCAGACCCGAACGTGCGATCCACCCTTGAGGCGAGCCGGACCAATGAAAGAGACGTTGATCGGGCAGGCCGGCGAAGACCGGATGCGCCGGGGCGTCGATGGTGGCCAGCCGGCAGCCGGCGCCCGTATCCGCGACGGTGTAGGTGTCCGGCGAATCGTGGGGGCTGCCGGCGAAGAAGTGCGGCGGCAGGAGCAGCGGCAGCCAGCGCTGCTGGCCGGAGTCGCGCTCGAACGCGACCACGTGGCCGCCGCCGGCGACAAAGGCGCGCAGCTCGTCGGCGTGAACGTTGGCCTCGGCCAGCGGCGCATTTTTTCCCAGCAGCAATCCGGCCAGCCCTTCCAGCTGGGTCAGATCCGTAACCGGCGCGAAGGCGATGCCCGCGGCGGTCAGCAGTTTTTGGGTTTCTCCGGTCGGGTCGTACAGGCCGAGTTTTCCGGGCAGTTCTTGAGTTTTGAGGATGCCCGCCGGATACAGGTCGAACGGGTAATCGTTGGCGAACACCTCCTTGCCGGCCTGCTCCAGGAAGAGCTGCAGCCGGGCTACAACATAACCCGACGTGGCGGGGAAGGCGAATTTCAGCGGCACGCCCTGTTTTTCGCCCGCCCCCAGGGTCAGCTCCTGACGCAGCAATTCGTTGGCTTTTTCGCCCACCTGTAGGCGGGCGACCAGGTTCACGGTCTGCGGGTGGCGCGTGTCGTTGAGCACCTTGATCTCGGTCTTCAACTCCTGCGAGGAGGAGAAGTCGTGGGCTTCGTCCAGGATGCCGGCGAAGAGCGGGCTGTAGCCGATCTGATAGGCGGCGCGTACTTCCGGGGCGATCCGGAAGGCCGGCCGCTGCGGGTCCCAGATGTTGGCCGCATAGGTCCGGTTGATCCAGGCCGAGGTGTGGTCCGGCTGGGGGTAGAGTTCGACCGCCGGGTCCCATTTCAGGGGATAGGGTTCCGGTCCGAACAAGGGGGCTTCGCTGGCCGGCCGCGTGAAGCTGAACATGAGTTGGGCATAGAAGCCGTGCATGCGCTGATAGCCGAGCGAATAGACCAGTTCGCGAAACAGCGGTTCGGGGTGCGCGGGGTCCTTGTCCCACGGGGCGTCCTGGAGTTGCAAGACCTCGTTTTGTTCCTCGACGCAGCCTAGGGGGAGGTCGCGGGTTGATTCCCAGATTTGCGCGGCCCGACGCCAGGCGTAGTGAATGGCGCACAGATCGGAGAGCCCCTTGCACTTGCCCAACCCGCAGTATTCAATCGGTCGGGTGTTGTCGTGCGCGAGCACGACCTCGCGCATCTTGCGCAGTTGCGGCAGGTATTTGTCCTCCGAGGAACCCTCGTTCTGCGGCGACCAGATCAGGATGGCGGGGTGGTTGCGGTCGCGGCGGATCCACTCGCCGTATTCGGTCTCCAGATTCTTTAAAAATTCCGCCCCGGCCCGAAGGTTGAAATTCTGAAAGCCGGGCGAGGCCCAGTTGGAACTCTGCTCGATCACCATGATCCCCAGTTCGTCACAGACCGTGGCGATGATCGGGGACGGTAGATCGCTCATCAGGCGGACGGCGGTTTCGCGCCTCTCCTGTTGGATGGCCCGCAGATAGGTCTCCCAATACCGCCGGTTCTGCACGGCGTTCAAGGCGTGGGTGCTGCCCAGATGCGCGGTGCTGCCCAGCAGATGCACCGGCCGGCCATTAAGTATGAGTTGGTCCTTTTCGATCCAGACCTCGCGAAAGCCGAAACGGGTCTCCCGGCGATCAACCGCCGTTCCGGCGCGGGCTTCGGTCACCAGATACAGTAGCTGCGGGGCATCGGGTTCCCAGAGCGGCGGTTGTTTCCAGCTTTGCCGCCAAGTGACAGTCTTGGTCTCGCCCGGCGCGAGGGTCACCTCCTGACCTGGTAGATTGAGGAGCGCTTCCGGACCAGGGGCGGTCGCTTCATATTGCCAGCCGGTTCGTTCCGGCGCGGGCACGGCGGCGTGGACCTCGGCGCTCAGCTTGATTCGCTGTTCGGTCGGGCTTTCGTTTTTCACTTCCACCACCGCTTCCAGTTCGCCACGGCGGGTGGAGGTTTTAACAAAGGCGTCCGGCACTTGCACC